>JAHBWF010000030.1 GCA_019637105.1 Labilithrix sp. | reverse complement strand
GGTGCCGGCCGGACAACCCGAGCAGCGACAAGTGCCTCGCGACCGACCCGTTCGCGCCGTCGACGCTGACGCTCGGCAGCCGCTTCTACCCGTGGAAGAAGGGCTTCAACCTCACCGCGGCGCTCGACATCGGCATCTCGGGCGTGGGCTTCTTCATCGAGGAGATGCGCCCGACCCCGCCGTGGATGCTCTACCTCGGCGCCGGCTGGGCGTTCGATACGCAGGACAAACCGCCGGTGATCCAGGAGCGCGTCGTCGCCGCAGGTCGCCCCGCCGGCCGCCGCATCCGCGGCTTCGTGCACGAGGAGGGCAGGGCCGAGGGGATCGGGAGCGCGATCGTCGCCTGGGAGAACCACCCGGAGCTCACGTCGCTCGCGACCGGGACCGACGGCCGCTTCACGACCCACGAGCTCCCGGCGGGCCCGTACGTCTTCGCGGTGCAGGCCGAGGGCTACAAGCCGGGCCAGTGCAGCACCACGATCGCCGCGCCCGCCGGCGCGCCGGGGCAGGGACCCGCGCAGGAGGGCGGCGACGTCCAGCTCGACTGCGTCCTCCAGGCGCTCCCGCGCGTCGGCAACGTCGTCGGCAAGGTGAAGGACCTCGACACGGGGCTCTTCGTCGCCGGCGCAGCGATCAAGGTGGTCGACGTCGCGAAGAAGGAGCTGAGCGGCTCGTCCGACGGCCAGGGCGCGTTCCGCTTCGAGCTCGTCACGCCGGGCGAGGCGTCGATCACCGTCGACGCGGAGGGCTACCTCGTCTCGTCGGAGCAGCTCGACGTGAAGGCCCGGCAGGACAACCCGATCGAGATCTCGGTGAAGAAGAAGCCGAAGAACCCGCTCGTCGCGCTGCAGAAGAAGGAGATCGTCATCCGGCAGCAGATCCAGTTCGGCGTCGACTCCGCGGTCATCCTCCCCGCGTCGACGGGCCTCCTCACCGAGATCGCAGACGTCCTCTTGAAGAACCCGCGCATCCGGCGCGTGGAGGTCCAGGGCCACACGGACGGCACCGGCACGCCCGGCCACAACCAGAAGCTGAGCGAGGACCGCGCGAGCGCCGTCGTCGCGTGGCTGACCGCTCACGGCGTCGCAGCCGAGCGCCTCACGGCGAAGGGGTACGGCGACTCCAAGCCCCTCGTCCCGAACGTCACGGAGCTGAACAAGCAACGCAATCGCCGCGTGCAGTTCATCATCACGGAGCAGGACCCCGCCGAGGCGGCGCCCGGTCCGCTCGGCGCTCCGGCGCTCGGGAACGGCGCGAAGGCGCCCGCGTTCTAACGACCGGGCATGATTCGGGATCGTGCTCGGCCCGTTTCGCTCCTTGTCGTCACGGGGCGGCACGCGCCGCCCGGCCCGATAAGGCGCGGTTTTTCGGGCCCCCACCCCACCCCGCGCGACGCTCGCTAGCGCTCGCTGAATTTCGATCGAGCGTCACGCTCGTCGGGCGCGCGTCTCGCCACCTCGGGGCGCCGCATCGGGCTCGTCTCGGCGGGCGAGGCGCGGTCGCGCGCGCCGGCCGGCCGTGAAGAGGCGTCGCTGCGCCCGACGGCGTCGTGTCCGACGCGCCGTGTCCTCGGTCCGTCGATCGTGACGATTCGCGACCGCCGGCGCGGGCCCCGCGACGTTCACACCTCGACGTAAGACGTTCGCACGCGCCGGCTCCGTCCTCGTCCCTCCAGCGGCACGTGCGCTGCAGAGCGAACCCGGAGCCGCGCGGCGACGAACCGTACGGGCGGAGGCCGCGCGCGCTCCGTCCGGCGCTCGTCGTCCCGCCGGCGCTCGTCCGTGCGCCTGGCTTCGGGGGAGGGGGGCGGTCCATGACGAAGAAGAAGATCCTCATCACCGGCGGCGCGGGGTTCATCGGTTCGCACCTCGCGGACGCGCTGCTCGAACGAGGGCACTTCGTCCGCGCGCTCGACAACCTCGCGCCGGAGGTCCACGGCCGCGAGGCGGCGCGGCCGGCGCACCTCGACGCGAGGGTCGAGCTGATCGTCGGGGACGTCCGCGACGGCGCCGCGGTGGACCGCGCGCTCGACGGGATCGACGCGGTCGTTCACCTCGCGGCGGCGGTCGGTGTCGGGCGGAGCATGTACGAGGTCGAGCGGTGCACGTCGATCAACAACCTCGGGACCGCCGTGCTCATGGATCGGCTCGTCCGGAGGCCGGTCGAGCGCCTCGTGGTCGCCTCGAGCATGAGCGTGTACGGTGAGGGGCTCTACGTCGACCCGACCGGCGCGGCCCGCGAGGTGCCCGGGCGCACGCTCGAGCAGCTCCGTCGCGCCGAGTGGGATCCGCGCTCGAACGGGCAGAGGCTCGAGCCGACGGCGACCCCCGAGACCAAGACGGCGCGGCTCGACTCCGTGTACGCGCTGTCGAAGTACGACCAGGAGCGCATGTGCCTCGTCGTCGGCCGCGCCCACGGCATCCCCACCGTCGCGCTGCGGCTCTTCAACGTCTTCGGCCCGGGGCAGGCGCGCTCGAGCCCGTACAGCGGCGTCTTGGCGGACATCGCGCTGCAGGTCATCGGCGGCCGCGCGCCGCTCGTCCACGAGGACGGCGAGCAGCGCCGCGACTTCGTGAGCGTCCGCGACGTCGCGCGCGCGTTCTGCCTCGCGCTCGAGTCGGAGCGCGCCGCGGGCGCCGCGATCAACGTCGGGAGCGGCGCGTGGCGGACGCTCGCGCAGGTCGGGCGCCGGGTGGCGAAGCTCGTAGGGCGGCCCCACCTCTCGCCCGCGCTCAGCGGCACGTATCGCGTCGGGGAGCCGCGGCACTGCTACCCCGACACGCGCCGCGCGGAGTCCGTGCTCGGCTACCGCGCGACCGTCGACTTCGACGTCGCGCTCGTCGAGCTGGCGCGGTGGCTCGGCGCGCGTCGCCGCGCCGCGAGCGCTCACGACGACGGACGGCTCGACGCCGGCGGGACGCGCGGCTCGATCGCAGCGCTCGATCACATCCAGGGGAGCGTCCCCGCCGCGCTCTCGAACCTCGAGGGATCCCATGTTCAATGACGCAGCTGCCGACAACGTGCTCGCGAAGACCGTCCTCATGACCGCCGACGCGGTCTCCGGGGTGTTGACCTACGCCGTGACGCTCGCGTCCGAGCTCGCGCGGACGGGGACCAAGACGCACCTCGCGTTGATGGGGCCCGAGCCGAGGCCGGAGCAGCTCGCGGCGGCGCGCGCGATCCCTGGGCTCGTGATCCACGAGAGCACGCACGCCCTCGAGTGGATGCACGAGCCGTGGGCGGATCTCGCGCGCGCCGTCGACTGGCTGCGTGACCTCGAGAAGCGCGTCCGCCCCGACATCGTGCACCTCAACGGCGCGGCTCACGGGGCCGCGGGCTTCACCGCGCCGGTGCTCGTCGTCGCGCACTCGTGCCTCCTGTCGTGGTGGGAGGCGGTGGAGGGGACGAGCGTCCCCGAGCGCTACGCGACGTACCGCGAGGCGGTGAAGCGCGGCCTCCGCGCCGCGGACGCGGTGATCGTGGCCTCGGGGACGATGCGCGCGAGCCTCGCGCGCCACTACGGACCGCTCCCGCGCACGGCCGTCGTGCCCAACGGCCTCGCCGTCGCCGCGGCGCCCGGGCGCGAGCGGGAGCGCCTCGTCCTCGCCGCGGGCCGCGCCTGGGATCGCGGGAAGAACCTGGAGATCCTCGCGCGCGCCGCGGGGAAGCTCCCCTGGCCGGTGAAGATCGCCGGCGCGAGCGCGGCGCCGGGCGTCGCCGCCGATCGGACGGAGAGCCGCGCCTTCGCACGAGACAACGTGGAGCTGCTCGGATGGCTGCCGCAGGGCGAGCTCTGGGCGTGGATGGATCGCGCTGCGATCTTCGCGGCGCCGGCGAAGTACGAGCCGTTCGGGCTCGCCGTGCTCGAGGCCGCCCTCCGGGGCGCGGCGCTCGTCCTGGGCGACATCGCCAGCTCGCGGGAGCTCTGGAGCGACGCGGCCGTCTTCGTCCGCCCGGACGACGAGGCCGGCCTGATCGACGCCGTCTCCCGGCTCGCGGCCGACGACGCGCGGCGCGCCGAGCTCGCCGCCGCCGCGAACCTCCGCGCGCAGCTCTTCACGCCCGCGCGGAACGCCCGCGCGATGCGCGAGCTGTACGACGCGATCCTCCGTGGGCGGCGGATCCCCACGTCGATCCTGCAGGGCCGCGAGAGCCGGACCGCCGGAGCGTGACCGAGCGCGCGGCCCGTCGACGCAGGAGAACGCGGCGTGGCGCGTGGGAGGCGAACCGCGACGGTCGCGGGACGCCCGTCGTGAAGACCAGCGAGGAGGACGATTCATGACACAGCGATTCGAGGTCTTGCGGCTGCGCCTCGTGGGCGACGACGTCGTCGACCCGGGCCTCGTGCAGCGCGAGTTCCCCACGATCCAGGTCGAGCAGGCGCCGGCGTGCGACGCGCGCGACATCGTCGTCGACGACTACGTGTGGCGCGGGGCGTTCGACCTCCGGAGCCTCGACGACAGGATCGAGCGCGCCGGGCCCGTCGCCGCCATCTCGATACGCGGCTACGACGTCACGGGCACCGCCTGCGAGGTGATGACGCGCTACCAGCGGCTGCTCGGCCGCCGCAACGCCGCGTCGTCGTCGGCGGTCTTCGACGACCTCCTTCGGGCGCACGCGGGGCTCTACGACGTGTCGTCGCCGCTCGCGAAGGCGGAGCTCGAGCACGCGCTCGATACGTGGCAGTGGATGCTGCGCCTCGAGCCCGAGGTGGGGCTTGCGGCGCAGGTCGCCGCGCTCTTTCACGACGTCGAGCGGCTCGAGCGCGAGCCGCGCGAGCGCATCGAGCATCGGGCGCCGGACTCCCAGTCGCTCAAGGACACGCGCGTGCGGAGGGGCGTCGAGCGAGCGTTCTCGCTGGTCGAGGGCGCCGGCGTGAGCCGGGAGGTCGCGTCGCGAGCGCGCGAGATCGTCTTTCACGAGCTCCCCGCGGGACACCCCGACGTGCTCCTGCTCGACGACGCCGACGCGCTCTCGTTCCTCTCGCTGTCGAGCGCCAACTACAACGACTACTTCGGGGTCGCGCAGACCCGTCGCAAGGTCGCGTTCACGCTGGCGCGCCTCGGGCCGCGCGCGCGGGAGAAGCTCGATCGCGTCCGCCTCCGGCCCGACGTCGAGCGCCTGCTCCGCGAGGTCGCGGCGTGAAGCTCGCCGTGTTCGGCCTCTCGGTGACGTCGGGGCGCGGCAACGCCCACGCGGCGTTCTGGCGAGGCGTCCTGGGCGCGCTGGCGGCCGACGGCCACGAAGCGGTGTTCTTCGAGCGCGCCACGCCGTACTTCGCGGCGCATCGTGATCTCGACCGCCACGAAGGCTACGACGTCGTCGTCTACCCGAGCTGGTCGGAGGTCCTCCCGCGCGCGCGCCGCGCCGTCGCGCAGGCCGACGTGGCCATCGTCACCTCGTGTCAGGCCGACGCGGCGGCCGCGACGGAGCTCGTCCTCGGCGCGGGCCGCACGCGGATCTTCTACGACCTCGACGCGCCGGTGACGTTCCAGCGCCTCGATCGAGGCGAGCTCGTGTCCTGGCTCCCCGCGGAGGGCCTCGGCGAGCTCGATCTCGTGCTCAGCGTCGCCGGCGGCGCCGCGCTCGAGCGCTTTCGCCGCGAGCTCGGCGCGCGCCGCGTCGCGCCGCTCTTCGCCTGCGTCGACGTCGCGGCGCTCCGGCCGTCGTGGCCGCCCCCTCTGCCCGAGTGCGACCTCTCTTGCCTCGCCGCGCCGGCGGGCGCGGGGCTCTCGGGCGGCGAGCGCCTCCTCCTCGACGTCGCCGCGCGCGCTCCGGAGCGACGCTTCGTGCTCGGCGGCGTCGCCGGCGCGGACGTCGCGCGGCGCTCGAACGTCGTCACGGCCGCCGACGTCCCGCTCGCGGAGCGGGCGGACTTCTACGGCGCGTCGAGGCTCACGCTCGACGGGGCGGGCGTCGCGGAGACCGACGTCGGGTTCTGCCCGTCGAGCGGGCTCTTCGAAGCCGCGGCGTGCAGCGTGCCGATCGTCAGCCAGGGCTGGCGCGGGATCGAGTCGTTCTTCACGCCCGCCGACGAGATCCTCGTCGCGCGGGACGTGGACGACGTCCTCGCGATGCTCGAGCTGTCGCCGGCGTGCCTGCGCGCGCTCGCTCGCCGCGCGCGCGACCGCGTCCTCGCCGAGCACACGGCGGCGCACCGCGCGCGTGAGCTCGTCGAGCTCGCCCGCGCGATCCCGACGGGCCGCGCCTCCGCCGCGTGAGCGGCGCGGTCGACGCCGACCTCCCGGAGGCGCGCGACGCGTCGGAGCGCGCGCGCTCGGGTCACGAGCGGCCGCTCTCGGGCGCCTCCGGCTCGGGCGGCTCGAGCGCCCCGCGCGGCTCGCGTGGTGCGGCGACGAGGAACGAGGCGACCACCGCGCGGTAGCGCTCGACCTCGCGGACGAGTCGGCGGGCCTCGGCCGCGCCGCAGGTCTCGAGCGCGAACAGGTTGAACGCGCCGCGCACGGCCGCGTAGGCGACGAGCCACGCGTCGATTCGCCTCGCGGCGTCGTCGCCGGAGGCGCGCCGGTACGCCGCCAGCAGGCGCTCGCGCGCGGCCTTGTCCATCTCCCACTCGACGATCGCTCCGGCCAGGTCCCACGCGATGTCGGTCGGGCCGGGGAAGAGCGGATCGTCGCCGTGCGCGATCGCGTCGGTCTTGCGCACGCTGCCGTCGGCCATCCGCAGCCACTCGTGCGGCGCCAGGCGGCTGTCCGTCGTGGCCACGCGCTCGACCGCGAGCGTGCCCTCGGCGATCAGCTCCGCGAGCGGCGAGCCCGCGACCGACACGCCGCCGAGGAGGACGGCCACGCCCCCGGCGACGACGGGCGTGAGGTCCGTCTCCGCCGAGACCAGCGGGCACAGCGCGGGCCTTCGGGCGCAATAGCGCGCGATGTGCTCGATCAGCGCCGCGTCGAGATCGCCGGCCTGCATCGGTCGGCCGCCCCACGGATAGGACGTCCAGCCGTCGCCCTCGTCGCACGGATCGAGCGCGATGCCCTCCGCGGCGAGCGCGGACGCGCGATGGCGCGCCGCGTGGCCGCTCGAGCCGAGGCCCTCGAACTTGAAGAGCCGGCCGCCCGCGACGAGCTTGCGCCGCTCCATCGCCTCGACCACGGCCGGCCAGTGCTCGGCGCATGCATAATGCAAGGGCCGCCACGCGCCGCCGGAGACGTCGAGCGCCGCCGAGCGCACCGGGGCGAAGACGCCCGACGGCGCGACCGCGGTGCGGAACGCGCGCCAGCGCTCGCCCGCCGACGGCGGGCGGAGGCGATCGGGATCGACCTGGCGGCCGCCGAGCAGGACGACGCGCTCGCGCGGCACGCCGGCGGCGACGACGGCCTCACCGGTCGCGAGGAAGCTCGAGCCGTTCGGGCCGGGCACGTCGTCCACGACGACGACGGTCGCGCCGCGCTCTCGAGCGCGCGCGATCGCCTCGGACGCCTCGTGACCGAGGGTGACGCGTCGATGCGCCGGCGGCCCGTCGGGGCGCACGGTGAGGCGGCGCGCGGTCACGCCCCGCGCGCGGAGCGCGGCAGCGGTGACCGCCGACAGGGTCGTCCCGATCGAGCGCACTCCGATGACGAGGGCCTCCGGCGTGTCGACCAGCTCGCTCACGCACGCGTACGCCTGGGGGTGCAGCGCGCCGCACGCGAACCCCTCGGGGGGACGGATGGCGAGGCTGCGTGGCGCACGCGCGTGCGCCAACGCCTCCGCGCTGACGCTCAAATCGACGGGGCTCCCGATCGCGACCGCGGCGAGCGCGTCGGTCGCCTGGGCCACCGCCTCCTCGAGGGGATCGGCGGCGTCGGCCAGCGCGGCTTCCAGCTCCCCGGCGGAGACGAGCGCCTCGATCGCAGCGCGGCGCTTTCCCTCGGATGCTCGGAGGCGTCGGATTTCGCTCAGGGATCGCTCGAGCGCGCGGAGGAGGGAACCGCCGTGCGCGAGCTGTTTGCGCTCGCGGTAAACCCACGAATCGAGCGGCGACATGGGCCCCGCCGAGTGCACGCGATGGTCCGGGGGCGGCGAGGTCGAACGTTGGCGTGGCCAGTGCACGTCGAACAATCGCTGCAGCGAGGCTGCCTCAGAGGGCTCTCCGTCGCAGCGGGCTGAATGCCGATCGCCATCAGGGTGTCACCTCCCTGTGATGGAGCGAGAATTCGTTGTTCAGCGAGTTCTCGAGGTCGATTCAACGAGATTTCGTTCTGCGTGACTGCACCGTTCGGGGCAGAACGCTACAGCCTACGTCTCGCTACACCCGTTCACACTGAGCTTCAGCGCCCAGGCGAGCGTTCGTGACACGCCGCGACGCTTCGCGGCATGCGGAGTGCACCACGCGAGGCGTCCGCGAGAGCTCCAACCGAGCGATGCGCGGGGGGAATTGTCCACAAGATGTTCGCTGCCCTCGGAGGCGGCGAAGGCGCAGTCGTTCTTCTAACGGAGTCGCAAACTATGTCGAAGAAAGTCCTCATCACGGGGGGTGCCGGGTTCATCGGCTCGCACCTCGCCGACGAGCTGCTCGCCCATGGTCATACGGTTCGAGCGCTCGACAACCTCACGCCGCGGGTCCACCTCGGCGGTGAGCGTCCCTCGTACCTCGATCCGCAGGTCGAGTTGATCGTCGGTGACGTGCGCGACGGCGCGCTCGTCGAGAAGGCGCTCGAGGGGATGGACGTCGTCTTTCACTTGGCCGCCGCCGTCGGTGCGGGGGAGAGCGTGTTCGAGGTCGATCGCTGCATGTCCGCCAACAACGTCGGCACCGCGGTGTTGATGGATCGCCTGGTCCGATCGTCGGTGGAGCGACTCATCCTCGGTTCGAGCATGTGTGTCTACGGTGAAGGGCTGTATCGCGACTCGTTCGGCTCGCCCACCGAGATCCCGCGCAGGCGCCCGGACCAGCTCCGTCGCGGCGAGTGGGAGCCGACGAGCAACGGCGACCGCCTCACGCCGGTCGCGACGCCCGAGTCGAAGACGCCCTCCATCGAGGGCTCGGTCTACGCAGGCTCGAAGTACGACCAGGAGCGGATGAGCCTGCGCTTCGGCCGCGCGTTCGGGATCCCGACGCTGGCGCTCCGCTTCTTCAACGTGTTCGGGACGCGCCAGTCGCTCTCTTGCCCGTACAGCGGGGACCTCGCGCGGTTCGCGTCGCGCGTCCTCGCCGGGCGTCGCCCGCTGCTGCCCGAGGACGGCGGACAGCTCCGCGATTTCGTCGACGCTCGCGAGGTCGCCTCGGCGTGTCGCCTCGCGATGACCGCCGACACCCGCCACGCGGTGATCAACGTGGGCAGCGGGCGCGCCACGTCGATGGCCGAGATCGCGCGCCGGATGGCCGCCGTCGCGGGGGGATCGACGTTCGGCGCGGAGGTGTCCGGCCGGTACCAGATCGGCGACGTGAGGCACTGCTTCGCCGACGTGAGCCGCGCCGAGCAGGCCCTCGGTCATCGCGCCGAAGGGCGCCTCGACGCCGGGCTCCTCGAGCTGCTCGACTGGGTCGCCCGCCAGACGCACACGACTGTGAAGAAGTCCTCCCCGTCGTACGTGCAGCTCGAGCTGGAGCTGGCGTCATGAGCGCGGTCGTCAGCAAGGACATCACGACGGGGCACGCCGGCCCGGGCGTCGTCTCGACCGGCCCGCTGTCCGGCGTGGGCCGCCGCCGCTCGCGCGCGCTGCTCGAGCCCGAGATCGCGGACCTCCAGCTCCTCGCCGACGAGGACGAGGAGCTCGACACCTCGACGATCGCGCGGGAGTTCCCGACGGTCACCGTGACGCGCCCGGCCTACGGCGAGCTCGCGCCCCGCAGCGAGCGGAGCCCCGTCGAGCGATCCTCCTCGTACGATCTCGTCATCGACGACTTCGCCTGGCGCGGCGCGTTCGACTTCCGTCGCCTCGACGAGGCGGTGGAGAACGCGCGCCCGCTCCGTCGCCTCGCGGTCCGCGGCAACGACGCGGTCGGCGTCGCGCTCGAGGTCCTGGCGCGGTACCAGCGGCTCGTCGGCCGCCGGAACGAGGCGTCGTCGACGCCGCTCTTCGACGCGGTCCTCGAGGCGCACGCCGCGCTCTACGATCTCACGCAGCCGCTCCTCCGAGCCGATTTCGAGCACGCGCTCGACACGTGGCAGTGGATGCTCCGCATCGCGCCGGACGTCGGCGTCGCCCCGCAGATCGCCGCCCTCCTGCACGACATCGACCGTCTCGAGGGCGACTCGCACGATCGGATCGAGCACCGCGCCCACCGCGTGCTCGACGACCCGCAGGCGAAGCGCGGCGGCGAGCGCGCGCTCGCGATCCTCCGCGGCCTCGGCGTGGCCGAGGCGGACGCGCTGCGCGTGCGCGCCCTCGTCGGCGGTCACGTGCAAGGGGAGCCGGACGCGTCGGCGCTCGACGACGCCGACGCGCTCTCGTTCCTCTCGCTGATGAGCCCGCGGTACGCGGACTACTTCGGCCTCGCGCAGACGCGTCGCAAGGTGGCGTTCACGCTCGGCCGGCTCGGGGCGGTCGCCCGCGAGAAGGTCGCGCTCTTCCGGCTCAGGCCCGACGTCGATCGACTGCTCCACCCGGGGTGATCACGTCGGCGCCCGCGCGCCGACCGACGACGATCTCGACCGCGCGCCTCGCCTGGCGCCCGGGCGGCCTCGCGTGAGCGAGCGCTCGCCGGGGCGCGGGCGACGCTCGACGTGTCGCGATCGGCGCGTTCGCGCGCGGCCGCCGCCGCCGGAGGCCGACCCATGATCTACGGACCAGAGAGCATCGACGGCGACGCTCGCGCCGGAGAGCGCGCGGAGCGAGAGCTCGGCGCGCTGCTCGACTACTTGCTACGAGAACGAGGCTTCGATTTCTCGGGCCACAAGCGGCCGAGCCTCGCGCGGCGCGTGCGCCGGCGGATGACCGCGGTCGGGGTGGACTCCGTCCGCGACTACATCCTCCACCTCGAGCGGACCCCGGACGAGCTCGTGCAGCTCTTCAACCTCCTGCTCATCAACGTGACCTCCTTCTTCCGCGATCCCGCGGCGTGGCAGGCGCTCGCCGCTCGGCTCCCGGCGATGGTGGACCCGCGGCCCGACGCGCCGATCCGCGTGTGGAGCGCCGGCTGCTCCTCGGGTGAGGAGGCGTACACGCTCGCGATGGTGCTCTGCGAGGCGTTCGGCGAGGACGCCTTCGCCCATCGGGTGAAGATCTACGCCACCGACATCGACGAAGAGGCCCTCTCGCTCGCGCGCCTCGCGACGTATCCGTCGAAGGCGCTCGAGCCCGTCCCGCCGCCGCTCGTCGAGCGGTACTTCACGCCGTCCGGCTCCGACTTCGTGTTCAGGAAGGACCTGCGCCGCGAGATCGTCTTCGGGCGCCACGACCTCCTCAAGGACGCGCCGATCCCGCGCGTCGACTTGCTCGTCTGCAGGAACCTCCTCATGTACTTCAACGCCGAGACGCAGGAGCGCCTCCTCGAGCGCTTGCAGCCCGCGTTCAACCCCGGCGGCCTCCTCTTCCTCGGGAAGGCGGAGATGCTGCTCTCGCACTCGAGGCTCTTCACCCCCGTCGATCTCAAGCTCCGCCTCTTCGCGCGCGCGCAGCGCGCGGCGCGGCGGCGCCCGACGTCGCGCGTGGACTACGCCGACGCCGCGGGCGATCCGGCGCACGACGAGGAGTCGCGCGCGCGGCTCCGCGCGGCGTTCTCCGACGCGGGGCCGATCGCGCAGGTCCTCGTCGATCCGACCGGGCGCCTCGTCGCCGCGAGTCGAAGGGCGGCGCAGCTCTTCTCGCTCGGCGCGCGCGAGGTCGGACGATCGCTCTCCGAGCTCGCGTTCGGCTCGGCCGATCTCCACGCGTGCTTCGAGCGCGCGGCGATCGAGCGTCGGGCCGTGCAGCTCAGGGAGGTCGAGCGGGTCCTCCCGAGCGGCGAGAAGTTGTTCCTCGACGTCGACGTGACGCCGGTGCTCTCGGGCCCGTCGGTCGCCGGCGCTCAGATCACGTTCCTCGACGTCACCCAAGCGCGCCGCCTCAGGGTGGAGCTCCGGCGCGCGAACCTCGAGCTCGAGGCCGCTCACGAGGAGCTGCGGGCGACGCGCCTCGAGCTCCAGGGCCTGACCGAGGAGCTGCAGACCACGAACGACGAGCTCGAGACGACGAACGAGGAGCTGCGGTCCACGAACGAGGAGCTCGAGTCGATGAACGAGGAGCTCGAGTCGACGAACGAAGAGCTGCAGACCATCAACGAGGAGCTCCGCCAGCGCGGGACGGAGCTGAACCAGACGCACGCGCTGTTCGGCGCCGTGCTCGCGAGCTTGCACGTCGGCGTGGCCGTCCTCGATCGCGAGCTGCGCGTGTTCACGTGGAGCTCGAAGATGAGCGAGCTCCTCGGGATCCGCCCGCGCGACGCCGCCGGAAGGCACTTCGCGAGCCTCGAGGGGCCGCTGCCGTTCGGCGAGATCGCGGCATCGCTCCGCGCCGCGCTCGAGGAGGGCAAGGAGAGCGTGTGCACTATTGACGGCGGGGGCCCGCGCGGCGATGCCTCGAGACTCGAGGTCCGTGTGTCCCCGCTTCGTGGCGATGGCATGCGGGGGGTGATCGTCCTCGTGGGGGAGGTGAGCTGATGTCTCTGCGAATCCGTCGTCGGGGAGCGGACGCGTTCGTCGATCGGGTCGAGTCGTTCGCGCTGTCGATGAGGACGGGTGAGGAGCGCACGGCGAAGCTTCTCGGGCCGAAGTCCGGCCTCGAGCAAGATCCCGCCATCCTCCGCGAAGCGCTCGACACGCTGCGCCTGCAGCACGAGGAGCTGCTCGTCGCGGAGGAGGAGCTCCGCGCGCAGCTCGACGAGCTCGGACGCATGGGGCTCCGCCTCGAGGCGGAGCGCGAGCGCTACGCCGATCTCTTCGAGCGCGCGCCGGACGCGTACCTCGTGTCGGACCGCTTCGGCGTCGTGCGCGACGCCAACGCCGCCGCGGTGCAGCTCTTCTGCCTGGAGATGCGGTTCTTGCGCGGCAAGCCGATCTCGGCGTTCATCGACCCCGGGGCGGTCCGCGCGATGAACGACGCGCTCGACACGCTCGAGCGCGGGACGACGCGCCTGCTCGATCTCGCGCTCCGCCCGCGCGGCGGCGGAGAGCTCCACGTCGTCGCCCACGTGTCGCTCACGTCACGCGGACAGCGCCTCCTCTGGACGCTGCGCCCGGCCGCGCACGCGCCCGCCGCGCCCAACGGCGAGCCCGCGCAGGACCTGGCCCGCGCGCTCCGCGACAAGGACGAGCTCTTGACCCGCGAGCGGCGCACGCGCGAGGAGCTCGAGCGCGCCAACCGCGCCAAGGACCGGTTCATCGCGGTCCTCTCGCACGACCTCCGCGCTCCGCTCAACGCGATCCTCGGATGGACGCAGCTCTTGCGGCGCGAGGTGCTCGACCAGTCGGCGCGCAACCGCGCGTTCGAGACGATCGAGCGCAACGCGCGGACGCAGGCGAACCTGATCGAGGAGCTCCTCGACATCTCGAGGATGGCCGCCGACCGGATCCAGCTCGCGCTCGCCCCGGTCGACGTCGGCGCCCTCGCGCAGCGCGTGGTCGAGGGCGCGACGCCCCGCGCGACGGAGCTCGGGCTGGACCTCGCGTTCTCCGTCGAGCCCGACCTGATCGTCATCGCCGATCGCCAGCGGCTCGAGCAGGTGCTGATGAACCTGCTCTCGAACGCGCTCAAGTACACGCCGGCGGGCGGGAGCATCGTCGTCGAGGCGCGGCGCGACGGCGCCCACGTGCGGCTCCTCGTGCGCGACACCGGCAAGGGCATCGCGCCCGACCTCATCGGGCACGTCTTCGAGATGTACACGCAGGACCGCAACTACGCCACGGCGCGCAGCGGGCTCGGCCTGGGCCTCTACATCGTGAAGCAGCTCGTCGAGCTCCAGGACGGGAAGGTCACGGTCGAGAGCGCGGGCGAGGGAGCGGGCGCGACCTTCACGGTGCTCCTGCCGCTGCGCGAGGAGCTCGTCGCGGCGCCGAGCGAGCACGTCGTGGACCCCGGCCACAACCTGCGCGATCTCCGCGTGCTCGTGGTCGACGACGAGGAGGACTCGCGCGAGCTCATGGCGACGATCCTCCGCCGCGCCGGGGCCGATGTGGCGTGCGCCGCGGGCAGCCGCGCCGCGCTCGAGCTGTTCGGCCGCTGGACCCCGGACGTCGTCGTGAGCGATCTGGCGATGCCCGGCGGCGACGGCTGCGAGCTCATCAGCGAGATCCGCAAGCTCGACTCGTCGGTCGCGGCGCTGGCCGTCAGCGGCTTCACGGCCGACCGCGACACGGACCGCGCCCTCGCGGCGGGCTTCGACGTGCACGTGGGCAAGCCCATCGACGCCGCCGAGCTCGTCGAGGCGGTGCACGAGGCCGCGCGCCTCCGCCACCACTGATCCGCTCGCCGCGGCGCCCGGCATCCGTCGTGCACCCGGGGAGAGCGCGCGCCGCGCCCCGCGACGCGCGCGGAGCCCACGATGAAGGCCGTAGAGCACGAGCACGAGACCCACGGCCGGCGCGAGCACGAGGGCCGGCGCGCGGGCGAGCACGAGCGCCCGCTCGGCCTGGACGAGACGGTGGACGCCGCGGGGCGGGACTCGTTCCCCGCGAGCGATCCGCCGTGCTGGTCGCCGACCCACCTCGGAGCTCCGGCGCCGGCCGCGCGCCGCGAGCCGGAGATGTTCCACGACGTCGTGCAGCGCATGCGCGACGACGTGCGGCTCCTCAGCGAGGCGATCGGCGAGCGCAACGACCGCTCGACCACGGCGCTCCGCGCCTTGGCGCGGGCCGCCGACGCGATCGAGGATCGGTTCCGCGACGCGGGGGTCCCGGTGAGGCGCCGCCGCGTCGACGAGGCCGCGTGGAACGTCGAGGCGGTGATCCGGGGCGAGCGGATCCCAGAGGAGAGCGTCGTCGTCGGCGCGCACTACGACACGGCGCGCGGCTCGCCGGGCGCGGACGACAACGCGAGCGGCGTCGCGGTGCTGCTCGCGCTCGCGCACGCGCTCCCGGCGTGGCGGCTCCACCGGACGGTGCGGCTCGTCGCGTTCGCCGCGGAGGAGGCGCCGCACACCGGCACGGCGGAGACCGGGAGCCGGCGCTACCTCGAGGACCTCCGCCGCGAAGGCCCGCGCGTGACCGCGATGGTCAACGTCGAGGCCGTCGGCGTGTACGTCCCGGAGCCGCGCCGCTGGCCGTTCCGGCTCGTCCGGCTCTTGAGGTCGGACCTCGCGATCGTCGGCGATCGCGGGACGCGCTGGCTGCTCGAGCGGGCGAAGCGGACGTTCGACTCCGCGGAGGCGGACGTCGAGAGCGCGATCGTGACCCACCCGTTCTTCTTCACGCCGCTGCGCGTCCAGTCGCACCACGCGTTCGCGCGCGAGGGCGTCCCGGCGTTCATGGTGACGGACACCGGACCGCTGCGGTCGCTCGACTACCACCGCGCGACCGACACGGCGGATCGGCTCGACTACGACCGCCTCGGGCGGACGAGCCTCGCGCTGGAGCGCGTCGTGGTGGATCTGGCGGGGTGCGCGCGGGAGCCGCTGTAGCAGGCGCCCGGGTGCGCGCGGCGACCCGGAGCGTCGCTTGCACGGCGGGCCGCCATGAGCCTCATGATGCCGAGGGTGCTCGCGCGACGCGCGCCGCGCGACGAGCCGCGCGATCGTCACGACGCGAAGGTCGAGCGGATCGCGCGGGAGCTCGCGCGGAGGGACAGCGGGCCGGTCTCGCTCAAGAAGAAGGCGGTCGCGCACCAAGTCCCCAAGCGAGGGGACAAGCGCCGTCACGACGCGAAGATCGACGTCGGCGACCTCGACGAGATCCTCGAGATCGACCCGATCGCGCGGACGTGCGTCGCCGAGCCGGGCGTCACGTTCGTGGATCTCGTCGCGGCGACGCTGAAGCACGGCCTCGCGCCGATCGTGGTCCCCGAGCTGGAGACGATCACGATCGGCGGCGCGGTGTCGGGGTGCTCGCTCGAGTCCGCGTCGTTCCGTCACGGCGGCTTCCACGACACCTGTCTCGAGTACGAGGTCATCACGACCGACGGTGTGGTGCTCCGCTGCACCCCGACCAACGAGCACCGCCTCGTGTTCCAGATGATGCACGGATCGTTCGGGACGCTCGGCGTCCTGTCGAAGCTCCGGTTCCGGCTCGTCCCGGCGAAGCCGTACGTGAAGGTGACGTACGACACGTATCCGACCCTCCGCGAGTACACGGCCGCGATCCGCCGATACGCGGCGGCGGAGGACGTCGATTTCATCGACGGCATCATCCACGGACCCGACAAGTACGTGCTCTCGGTCGGGCGGTTCGTGGACGAGGCGCCGTACACGCACCGCTACGACTGGGTGCGGGTCTACTGGAAGAGCACCGGGACGCGGATCGAGGACTACCTCCGGACCCGCGACTACTTCTTCCGGTACGACCGCGGCGTCACGAACGTCCAGCCGCGATCGTTCGTCGGGCGGCTCCTCTTCGGCAAGCTCCTGAGCTCGTCGCGGCTCCTTCGCCTCGCGGACGTCCTGAACCGCTTCCTGTCGGCCGATCGCCCGAACGTCACCGTCGATCTGTTCTTGCCGATCGCCAAGCTGGAGCCGTTCATGCGGTGGTACCGCTCGGCGATCGACCACTTCCCGCTCTGGTGCGTCCCGTACCGCCGCGTCCGGTACTACGAGTGGATCGCGCCCGACTACTTCGACGGCGTCGACGACGAGATGTTCGTCGACATCGCCGTCTACGGCCTCGCGCAGCCGCCGGGGCGCAACTACTACAAGGAGATCGAGGACGAGCTCCCGAAGGTGCGAGGGATCAAGACGCTCATCTCGCACAACTTCTACGACGAGGAGACGTTCTGGACGATCTGGAACAAGGCGAGCTACGACGCGGTGAAGGCGATCACCGATCCGAAGAACCTCCTGCGCGACGTCTACACGAAGACCTGCCGCGCGGCCCGGGGGCTCTGACGGCGCGCCGCGGCCGAGAGGCCCGCGCGATCGCGCCGGGCGAGGCCGCTACCGCGGGGCGCCCGACGCGGCGCGATCGAGCGCGAGGAGCACCGCGCCGTGAGGGCCGAGCGTCCCGTCCGCGCGCGGCCCCGAGGCGAGGAGGACGCGCGCGCCGGCGGGCGGGGTGAAGGGGACCGCGCGCCGTCCGAAGTTGACGACGAGGCGGCGTTCGTCGGCGCCGCTCGTCCGGACCACCTCGAGGACGCCGTCTTCGCGCTCCGCCGCCGTGAGCTCGCCGTCGCCGCAGGGCCGCGACAGGACCGGATCGCCGCGGCGCAGGTGGAGCATCGCGCGGTGGAGGTCGAGCGCGCGCGCGTGGTCGGCGCCGGCCGCCTCCTCCCAGCGGAGCCGCGAGGCCTCGAAGGTCGACGGCGCCTCGGGATCGGGGATCCGCTCGCGGAGCGCGGGATCGGCGAAGGCGGCGAACGAGGCGAACTCCTCGCGCCGGCCGCGCGAGACGGCCGCCCCGAGCTCGCCCTCGTGGGCCGTGAAGTAGAGGAAGGGCGTCGAGGCCGCCCACTCCTGCCCCATGAAGATCAGCGGGGTCGACGGGACGAAGAGCGCGAGGAGCACGGCCGCGGCGTAGGCGTCGCGGCTGCACAGCGCCGAGAGGCGCTCGCCGAGCGCGCGGTTGCCGACCTGGTCGTGGTTCTGGACGCAGGTGACGAGGCGCTCGCGCGCGATCCCCGTCGCCGGCTTGCCGCGCGGGCGGCCGCGCCACGGCGCGTAGGGCTGGCCTTCGAACGTCCAGCCGCGCTGGACGCACGCCGCGAGGTCGCGCACGCTCGGCTCGTAGGCGGCGTAGTAGCCGTCGCGCTCGCCGGTCACGAGCGCGTGCAGCTGGTGGTGGAAATCGTCGGCCCAGACGGCGTCGGCGGCGAGCTCGTGGACGACGTCCGGCTCGTTGCGCTCGTCCTCGAAGAAGACGAGCCGCCCGCGCGCGTGCGCGAGGTCGGCGAGCTCGCGGAGGACGTGCCGCGGCGAGGCGTCGTGGACGGCGTGGGTGGCGTCGAGGCGGAGGGCGTCGACGCCGAGCTCGTCGAGCCAGCGGCGCGCGCTCCCGAGGACGAGCTGGCGCATCGGCTCCCACGTGAAGTCCGGCGCGTCGCCCCAGGGCGTCGAGACCTTCGACGTGAAGTACTCCGGCGCGTAGCGGGCCAGGTAGTTCCCGGAGGGACCGAAGTGGTTGTAGACCACGTCGAGCACGACCGCGAGGCCGCGCGCGTGCGCCGCCTCGACCAGCGCGCGGAGGTCCTCGGGCGCGCCGTACGGCGCGTGCGGCGCGTAGAGCGCGACGCCGTCGTAGCCCCACCCGCGCGCGCCGTCGAAGGCGGCGATCGGGAGCAGCTCGATGGCGGTCGCGCCGAGATCGACGACGTGGTCGAGCCGCGCGATCGCGCCGCGGAACGTGCCCTCCGGGGTGAACGCGCCGACGTGGAGCTCGTAGATCGACCAGCGATGGAGCGGCGGCGGCGCGGCGAGGGGAGGGGTCCGCGTCGCGGCCGTGACGCGCGCCGGCCCGTGGACGCCGCGCGGGAGGAAGCGCGCGTAAGGATCCGGCGTCGGCTCGCCGTCGAGGACGAAGTCGTAGAGCGCGCCCGCGAGCACGCCTTCGACCCGCGTCTCGAACCGGGCCCCGCCCCCAGGCCGCTCGAGCGGCACGGTTCGGATCGGCCGCGCGTGCTCGTCGAACAGCCGGACCGCGACGGAGCTCGGCTTCGTCGCGAGGACCACGAAGGTGGTGCCGCGCGCGTCGCAGTGGGCTCCCGGCGGCAAGGCTCGGGCGGAGGGAGTCGCGATCATCGGATCGTGCTCTCGCTCCATGCCGCGCGGAAAGCGAGCCGATCCGTCGCTTCAGCTCGACGTCGCGCGCCAGCTCGACGAGCTCGGCCGCGCGTGCGCGACGCCGTCGCCCTTGCGCGAAGGCCGCGCGATGGGCGCGTCGAGCTCGACCCCGGCCGCGTCCGCCGCGCGGAGGAGCGCGGCCGGATCGCGCGTGGACGGGGTCCAGCGCTCGGCGTCGCCTTGCCCCGGCACGGGCGTCGCGCGGATCAGGCCGAGCGCGGCCAGCTCGCGGAGCTGCGCGCGGAGCGCGGCGAGGTCGAGATCGAGGGCGTCGGCCACGTCGGCGTCGGTGAAGTCGATCGGCCCCGCGAGCAGCGACAGGACGCGGGCGACCATCCCGCCCGGCGGCAGCTCGAGGACGTGCTCCGTCCCGATCGCCGCGCTCGTGGCCGCGGGTCGGTGCGGGATCTTGAGCCGCGTGCGCACCGCGCGCGGACCCTCGACGCCGTCGAGGACCATCGCGGCGACGAGCCGCCACGCGGCGTGGTCGATCGGCCGCCGCTCGCTCTCCCAGCCGGCGATCGTCTCCGGGGTGACGCCGAGGATCTGCGCGAGCTCGCCGCGCTCGACCCCGGCCGCCTTGCGGATCCAGCGGAACGTCTCGTCGCAGATCGGGCCGCGGCGCGCGAGCTCGCCGGCGACGGCGCGCTCGAACGCCAGCATGAGCGACGACGGGACGTAGACGTCGCCGCAGCCGGCGCAGCTCTCCACGTCCGCGGTCGCTGTGAACGTCGTCCCCGCGACGGTCCGGCGGAACGAGTGCTTCGCCGGAGCCTTGTTCGACTCACCGCACCTGCATGTCATGCGTGACCTCGCGCGGCCCGGTGCACCCGGTGTGCCGCGCGCGAGGCGGGCCCGAATCGCGCGATCGTGAACGGGCGTCGTCTCGCGGATCGATGTGGCGGTCCGGTGAGCCTCTCGCACCCGCTCCGCGCGCGGCGGGCGGGTGCTCGCGCTCGCGGCCGCCGTCGGGCTCGGCCCGGGCGCGCGAAACGCGACGGGAGAAGCGGAGCGGCGGGCGCGTCCCACTGCCGCGCTTGCATCCGTCGGCGGCGCCTTCTAAGGGTTGGGCGGACAAGATGTCGGAATTTCATGACCTTCCGCCGATGCGGAGGAGGTGCGCGCAACGTCCGAGGAGGGTTGATCGCATTCGCGGTGCGCGCTATGGTCCGCGCCCCAGTTGGTGGCTGTCGCATTGCGGACCCCAATCTTGCGGTTCGCTATTTTTTTGTCTTTTTGCCGAGATCGATCCCCGAAAAAGCCTGACAAATCGCGATGTACGAAGCCTCGAAGAGCACCCCCGTCGTCGACCGAGAGCGGCTGAGCGCCGTGATCGATCCCGTCGTGTGCGCGCACGGGGCCGAGCTCGTCGATTTCGAGCTCAAGAACGAGAACGGGTGGATCCTCCGCGTGTACGTCGAGAAGCTCGGCGCGAGCGCGGAGAAGCTCTCGACGAAGGACGCGGCCGTCAACCTCGAGCTCTGCTCGAACATCGCTCGGGACCTGTCGCCCGCGCTCGACGTGGCCGATCCGATCCCCCACCGCTACCACCTCGAGGTCAGCTCTCCCGGCGTCGAGCGGTCGCTCAAGAAGACCGCCGACTTCGTCCGCTTCGCGGGCGAGAAGGCGAAGCTGAAGCTCAAGAACGCCGTCGCGGGCCAGAAGGTCCTCGTCGGCACGCTCGGAGCCGTGAAGGACGGCGTCGTCGACGTCGTCGACGGCGAGCGCAGCTTCGCCGTACCGCTCGACGACGTGCTCTCCGCGCGGCTCGTCTTCGAGTTCGGTCCGGCGAGTCGGCCACCCTCGTCCGGTGGCAAGAAGAAGAAGAGGAAGTCGTGACCCTCAGCGCAGAATCGTCGAAGAGCCCCAAGAGTGGGCCGAGCTCGAAGAGGAACAACATGGCCGTTCAGCAGCAGGCAGCCCCCAGTGACGCGAACCTCCTCCAGGCGATCGACATGGTCGCGAAGGAAAAGGGGATCGACCGCTCGCGCCTGGTGAAGACCATCGAGGAGGCGATCCTCAAGGCTGCGCAGAGCGTCTTCGGCCCCAACCGCGAGCTCCAGGCGACGTTCAACGAGGAGACCGGTCAGGTCGACCTCTTCCAGTTCATGACCGTCGTGGACGACGTCTCCGACGACGAGCGCGAGATCGCGCTCGAGGACGCTCAGGAGAAGGGCCTCGAGGCGGAGCTCGGCGAGGAGCTCGGCTTCCAGATCTTCTGGCACCCGGTCGACGCGAAGAAGGCCGCCGAGCAGGACAAGGAGTTCGGCGATCTGCTCATGGTGAAGCAGGCCCGCTCGCAGTTCGGCCGCATCGCGGCGCAGACGGCGAAGCAGGTGCTCATCCAGCGCGTCCGCGACGAAGAGCGCGACCTCATCTTCCAGGAGTTCAAGGACAAGAAGGGCGAGCTCATCAAGGGCGTCGTCCGCCGCTTCGAGAAGGGCAACAACATCATCGTCGATCTCGGGCGCACCGAGGGCATCCTCCCGTTCCGCGAGCAGACGCCGCGCGAGACCTACCGCCCCGGCGACCGCATCGTCGCGCTCCTCAAGGACATCGACCGCGAGGCCCGCGGCCCGCAGATCATCCTCTCGCGCGGCGACGGCAAGCTCGTCGAGAAGCTCTTCGAGTCGGAGGTCCCCGAGATCTACGAGGGCATCGTCAAGATCGTCGCCTGCGCTCGCGAGCCGGGCGCGCGCTCGAAGATCGCCGTCATGAGCCGCGACGCCGACGTCGATCCGGTCGGCGCGTGCGTCGGAATGAAGGGCTCGCGCGTCCAGGCGGTCGTGCAGGAGCTCCGCGGCGAGAAGATCGACATCGTCCCGTGGGACCGCGATCCGGCGCGCTTCGTGTGCGCGGCGATCCAGCCCGCCGAGGTCAACAAGGTCATCGTCAACGAGGCCGACGGGCGCATGGAGCTCGTCGTCCCCGACGAGAAGCTCTCGCTCGCGATCGGCAGGAAGGGCCAGAACGTCCGGCTCGCCTGGCACCTCACCGGCTGGAAGCTCGACATCATCAGCGAGTCGAAGTTCAAGCAGATGGAGGAGGAGGCGATCGCGCAGCTCGGCCGCATCGACGGCGTGAGCGAGACCGTCGCCCGCAACATGTACCGCATGGGCTTCCGCGCCCTCGAGGAGGTCGCCGAGGCGACCGAGCAGGAGATCGGCGGGATCCAGGGCGTCGGCGCCGAGAACGCGGCGAAGATCCGCGAGAACGCCGAGAAGACGATGGAGACCCTCCGTCAGGAGCGCATCTCGACCGCGTCGAGCAAGACGGAGCCGCTCACCGACAAGGAGAAGCTCCTCTTCGTCCGCGGCGTCGGCGAGCGCACCGTGCAGCTCCTCGAGGACGCGGGCTACCGCAGCGTCGAGGACATCCTTCGCGAGGACGAGGACAAGCTCGCGATCAAGACGGGGCTCGGCATCAAGAAGGCCCGCGCGCTCAAGCAGGGCGCGGAGCACTTCCTGGGCAACGAGTGGAAGCAGATCGACGCGGCTCGCAAGGCGGCCGCGGTGCAGAAGGCAGGCGAGGCGGGCGCCTGATCGACGCACAGGACGTGGGCGACCGGGAGACGGCAGGTAGAAGGACATGCAGCTGATGACGACCAACGACGAGAGCGCCAGGACCGCGCGGAGGGGCCCCACGGGCACCCCGGGCCGCTCCGAGCGCACGTGCGCAGGGTGCGGGAAGCGCGCCGCCGCGGACGAGCTCGTGCGCGTCGTTCACGATCCGTCGTCGGGCGAGGTCGCCGTCGATCTCGCGAGCTCGGGGTTCGGTCGCGGCGCTCACCTCCACCCGTCGCCCGACTGCGTCGCGAAGGCGCTCAAGGGCGGCCTCGCGCGCGTCTTCAAGTCGAAGGTCGCCCTGCGTCCCGCCGCCGGCGGAGCCGCGCCGGCCGAGGGTCGGGGCGGCGACGTCGCCGCGATCGGCGCGCAGATCGTGCAGGCCGCGGACCGCCGGATCGAGGGCCTGCTGACGGGCGCGCGCCGCGCCGGTCAGCTCGCCGTCGGCTCCGACGTCGTCGCCGAGGCCTTGAAGGACGGGCGGGCCCAGCTCGTCGTCGTGGCGCGTGACGCCGCGGCGGCGGCGAAGGTCCCCGCGATCGAGCAGGCGATCGCGTCGGGGAACGCGGTCGCGCTCGGAAACAAACAGCGTCTTGGGTCGCTCATGCGCGGACAGGGGGAGGTCGCGGTGATCGCCGTCCTCCACGCCGGCGTGGCGGCCGCGGTTGGTCAAACGTATCGGATGTCCGGGCCGTTCCGGAGCGTGGCGGGGAACGCCGCGCCTCCGGGGGGCGCAGGGACGGAGTCCCAGGACGTCAGGAGTGAAGAAGCATGGTCGTCGTCGGAGGTTCGATGAGCAAGGTTCGGGTCTACGAAGTCGCCAAGCAGCTCAACCTCGACCCGAAGCAGGTCGTGACGCTGTTTCAGTCGATCGGCGTGACGGACGTGCGGAACCACATGAGCTCCGTCGAGGCCGAGGCTGTCGAGCGGCTGAAGCGCAACCTCGAGAAGCAGAAGACGCACGACGTCGTCGAGGAGCGGATCCGCCGCGGCGCCGGGACCGTGCTCAAGCGCCGCGCCGTCGCCAAGGCGCCGGCCGAGTCCGCGCCGGTGTCCGGGCAGCCGTTGAGCGCGGCGCAGCCGTCCGCGCCGGCGCTCGACGACGTCGCCTCGCGCCGCGACATCTCGCAGATCGCGATCGACGCGCCGGCGCCGGGCGTCACCGGCAAGGCCACGCCCTCGACCGACGTGCTCGCGAAGGACGAGAGCGCGCGCATCCTCGCGTACCGCGAGGTGCCGGAGGATCGCCGGAGCGCGAGCGAGGTCGTCCCCTCCGCGCCGGCGGCTCCGCCCTCGGCGCGCCCGAGCTCGCGCACGGACGTCTCCGCTCCGCCGGCGCCCGAGTCGCGCACGTCGGAGCCCTCCGTCGCCGCCGCGCCGCCGTCGCAGGTCGCCGTCGCGCCGGCGAGCGTCCAGGCGCCGCCCCCGCCGCCGTCCGCCCACGCGGTCGCGCCGTCCGCCCAGCCCGAGCCGGCTCCGGCGTCCGTCCAGGAGCCGCCGCCGGCCTCGGTCGCGCCGGCCGCCGTCGCGCCGCTCGGAGAGCGTGCGCACGCCCGTTCCCGCGGAGGAGATCGCCGCGGCGCGTCCGCAGTCCGAGACGCCGCCGACCCGCACGTCGACCGCCCCGAAGACGGGCGTCGAGTACTGGGCCGGCCGCCCGGGCGTCCCGATGCCCACCCCGATCGGCGCGCAGCGCACCGGCATCGGCGGCGGCGCGACCGGCGCGATGCCGCGCCGTGTCCAGTTCGACCCGCGCGCCGGCGCGGGCCAGCAGCGCGGCGGGATGCGCCCCGGCCAGCAGGGGCGCCCCGGCATGATGGGACGCGGCGGCCCCGGCGGTCGCTTCGGCCGCCCGATGATGAACGTGCGCAAGGGCCCGGTGAACGTCTCCACCAAGGAGATGTCGGCCCACAAGAAGGTCATCCGCATCGAGGAGAACATCACGCTCTCGGCGATGGCCGCGCAGATGAGCCTCAAGGCGACGGAGCTCTTGATGAAGCTCCTCTCCATGGGCAAGACCGGCATCCACATCAACACCACGCTCGACGCCGACGACGCGGCGATCCTCGCCAGCGAGTTCGGCTGGGAGGTCGAGAACGTCGCCACGACCGAGGAAGAGGACATCGCCGTCGCGCGCGGCGAGGAGGCGACCAGCAAGGAGGCCGACCCCGACGTCCTGCCGCGTCCGCCGGTCGTCACCGTGATGGGGCACGTCGACCACGGCAAGACGAGCCTGCTCGACAAGATCCGCAAGGCGAACGTGGCCAGCGGCGAGGCCGGCGGCATCACGCAGCACATCGGCGCGTACAAGGTGCAGACCCCGTCCGGGACGATCGTGTTCCTCGACACCCCGGGCCACGAGGCCTTCACCGCGATGCGCGCGCGCGGCGCGGGCGCGACGGACATCGTCGTCCTCGTCGTCGCCGCCGACGACGGCGTCATGCCCCAGACGAAGGAGGCGATCGCGCACGCGAAGGCGGCGAAGGTCCCGATCATCGTCGCGGTGAACAAGATCGACAAGGCCGGCGCCGATCCCGAGCGCGTCAAGCGCGAGCTCGTCGAGCAGGGCCTCCAGCCCGAGGAGTGGGGCGGCGACACCATCTTCACGCAGGTCTCCGCGCTCACCGGCGACGGCATCCCGCAGCTCCTCGAGATGCTCGCGCTCCAGGCCGAGGTCCTCGACCTCAAGGCCAACCCGAAGAAGCCCGCCAGCGGCGTCGTGCTCGAGGCCCTCCTCGACCGCGGCCGCGGTCCGGTCGCGCGCATCCTCGTCCAGGAGGGCACGCTCAAGGTCGGCGACTTCGTCCTCGCGGGGCCGGGCTTCGGCAAGGTCCGCGCGATGACCAACGAGCACGGCAAGCAGGTCCACGAGGCCGGCCCGGCGACCCCGGTCGAGATCCTCGGCCTCTCCGACGTCCCCGCGGCAGGCGACCCGCTCCACGCGGTCAAGGACCCGAAGAAGGCCCTCGAGATCGCCGAGAGCCGCAAGGCCAAGCAGGACAAGAGCAAGCAGGGCGCGGACAAGGGCATCTCCCTCCAGGGCCTCATGGAGCGCCTCCAGGCGGGCGATCAGCAGGAGCTGCGCGTCATCGTGAAGGCCGACGTCCACGGCTCGAGCGAGGCGCTCAACTCGGCGTTCACCAAGCTCTCGAGCGAGAAGGTGAAGCTCAGCATCGTCCACTCCGGCGTCGGCGCGATCACCGAGGGCGACGTCAACCTCGCCATCGCGGCGAAGGCCATCCTCATCGGCTTCAACGTGCGGCCCGCCGGCAAGGCGGCGGCTCACGCGGAGGAGAACAAGATCGAGATCCGCACGTACTCGATCATCTACGACGCCGTCGACGACGTGAAGAGCGCCATGGAAGGCCTCCTCCCGACGACGAAGGTGGAGAAGCTCTCCGGCAAGGCCGAGGTCCGCCAGATCTTCAAGATCCGCGGCGTCGTCGTCGCCGGCTGCTACGTCATCCAGGGCAAGATCGGCCGCAACAACCACGCCCGCCTCATGCGCGACAACGCGATGGTGTGGGAGGGCAAGCTCGACGCGCTCAAGCGCTTCAAGGACGACGTCAAGGAGGTCGCCGAGGGCTTCGAGTGCGGCATCAGCCTCGACGGCTTCTCCGACCTGAAGGACAAGGACATCATCGAGTCCTTCGAGGTCGAGGAGATCAAGCAGAAGCTCTGAGGCTCTCGCCTCGTCGTGGGCCGTCGCCGGGACCGGCAGCGCGCGCTCGTCCGCCGAAAAGGGCGGCGGGCGGCGCCGGAATCTTGCCCTCGCCCGAGCCGGCGCGTTACTCGGGCTTATGCTCATCGGCGAGGGTCAGAGGGCGAGCAGACGCGAGCGCCGCGCCGCGCGCGTCGCGGTCGCGGCGTTCTTCGTGGTCGCGCTACTCGCCGGGAGCGCGGGCGCCCAGGAGCCCACGGAGGCGAGCCGCCGCCTCCGTTGCCGCCGGCCGGCGCTTCGGCGGCACCCGGCGCCGTCGAGCCCCGCCGCCGCTGCCGGCCCCCGTCGCGTCGTCGGAGGCTCCGCCGGCCCCGGCCCCGGCGCCGCCGCCCGCCGACGAGAGGCCGACGGGCGAGCTCAAGCCGATGCGCCTCGACCTGCGCGGGACGATCAACGCGGACGTCCTGCTCGCGTACGTCGGCCTCGGCGCGAGCGCCGACCTCGGCCTCGTCCCCGCGGGGCCCGGTACGATCGCCGTCGGCGCCGGCTTCGAGTACGACTTCTGCGGGAGCGTCTGCTGGTTCTTCAGCGCGGTCACGCCCCTCGACTTCAGTCACCGCCAGATCTGGCCGCAGGCGCGCGCGAGCTACCACATCGGCGTCAAGAGCGCGAAGAACCTCGACATCTATCCGTTCGTCGGCCTCGGTCCGGTGTTCGCGCGCTCCGAGGTCTCGGTCGACGACGGCGCCGCGCGCTACGTCGGCAAGGACACGTCGATCGGCGTGAACTTCGGCGGAGGGATCAACTTCTTCGTCGCGGACCCGGTCTTCATCGGCGGCGAGGCGCGCATCCGCTACGCGGCCGGCGAGTACGAGTACAAGCTCGAGTCGGGCGACGGCAGCCGCACGTACGATCGAGGCAGCGTCGACACCTGGAGCCTCACCGGCATCGACGTGCTCGTCGCGGTCGGCGTTCGGCTACCCTGAGCGGCGCGCCGGACGTCTCCGGCGCCAACGTTCCCCATGGTCGTCGGTGTCCTCAGGCTCGTGTTCCACATCCCGCACGCCCGGTCGCTGAAGGAGAAGCGCGGCGTCGTGAGGAAGTTTCGCGATCGGATCCGCGCGCGCTTCGAAGTCTCGATCGCGGAGGTCGACGCGCAGGACCTCCACCAGAAGGCCGTCTTCGGCGTCGCGGTGGTCTCGAGCAAGGCGAGCGTCTGTGACTCGGTGCTCGAGCAGGTGGCGCGCGCGGCAGAGCTCCAGGAGGACGCCGTCCTGACCGATCGCGCGACGGAGATCATCGGCGTCGGAGACGAGCTATACGGAGACGACGATGAAGCGTGAACCGAACAAGCCCGCGCGGAGGCCGCTCGCGGGCGTCTCCGCCGCCGGAAAGAACGAGGCGAGCCGCTCGGTCCGCGTGGCCGCGCAGCTCCGGCAGGAGGTGGCGCGCCTCGTCGCGCTCGATCTCGCCGATCCGCGGCTCGAGGGCCTGGTGATCGGGAGCGCGTGGATCAGCAACGACCTCCGGCTCGCGAAGGTGTTCTTCCGCATCGCGACGACCTCCGAGGGGGCCGAGCTCGAGGCGCGCCGCAAGGAGGCGGAGAAGGCGCTCGAGCGCGCGAGCGGGCGCCTGCGTAAGGCGGTGACGGCCCGCCTCGCGCTCCGCGTCGCCCCCGAGCTTCGGTTCGTCTACGACGAGGGGCAGGACGCGCGCGATCGCATCGAGCAGCTCCTCGACGAAGTGAAGCGCGAGTCGAGCCGCGGCGACGGCGGGTGATCGCGGGCCCGCGCGATCTCGGAGGGCGGCGGCCCGCCTGCGGCCCGCCCGGCGGGCGCCCCGTGACCACGCGCGCGTCGCGGGCGGCGCGTGACCACGCGCGCGTCGTGCCGCGCCGTCGCGACGGCCGCCGCGAAGCGCCGCTGCGACGGCGCGCATGAACGTGCGGAGACACTGCGCATCGGATCACGGCTCGGCTTGCGCCCGGCGCGCCCGTGGGTTACATCTCCGTCGCTCACGAACTTCTCTCGCGAATGAAACGCGTCCGGGAAAGGCGTGGCGAGGGCCGCGGAACTCCTCGGCGCCTCGCGGTGGTGCGGTCGGCGACGCCGACACGCGCCGCGCTCTCCCGCACGACGCGGCTCGACGGGAAGAGCAGGCAGGACCCGCACTCGCGAACGAGTGCCGGCCGGGCCGCGGGAGACTCAGAGACAAGTGACTCAGCTTCAAAGCGCTCCGGCCTCCGCCGGAGCCACGATTTCACACGATACCTTCGCGGCGCTCGGGCTCACGCACGAGCTCGTCCGCGCCGTGGCCCAAGAGGGCTACGTCCGCCCGACGCCGATCCAGGAGCGCGCCATCGCGCCCGTCCTCGACGGACGCGATCTCCTCGGCTGCGCTCAGACCGGGACCGGCAAGACGGCGGCGTTCGTCCTCCCCGTCCTCCAGCGCCTCGCGCGCTCGCCGCACACCGGCAAGGTGCGCGCGCTCGTCGTCGCTCCGACGCGCGAGCTCGCCGCGCAGATCGACGAGCGCGTCACCGCCTACGGCCGTCACGTCGGCCTCCGCCACGCCGTCATCTACGGCGGCGTCGGGCAGCGCGCCCAGGAAGAGGCGGTCCGCCGGCGGCCCGACATCCTCGTGGCGACCCCGGGCCGCCTGCTCGATCTGATGGAGCAGGGCATCGTCCGCCTCGACGGCGTGCAGATCCTCGTCCTCGACGAGGCGGACCGCATGCTCGACATGGGCTTCATCCACGACGTACGTCGCATCGTCGCCGCGGTGCCCAAGGAGCGCCAGACGCTGCTCTTCTCGGCGACCATCCCGGCGGAGATCGCGCGCCTGGTCTCGAGCGTCCTCTGCGATCCGGTTCGCGTCGACATCGCGCCCGAGGTCACGACCGCCGAGCGCGTCGATCAGTGCGTCTACTTCGTCGCCAAGACCGAGAAGCGGCACCTCCTCGAGCGGCTCATCCGCGAAGAGGGCGCGGGCCGGTCGATCGTCTTCACGCGCACGAAGCACGGCGCCAACAGGCTCGCCGAGCAGCTCTCGCGCGGCGGCATCCGCGCCGAGGCGATCCACGGGAACAAGTCCCAGGGCGCGCGCGAGCGCGCGCTCGAGGGCTTCCGCGCCGGGAGCCTCCCGGTGCTCGTCGCGACCGATCTCGCGGCGCGAGGGATCGACGTCGACGGCGTCTCGCACGTCTTCAACTTCGATCTCCCCAACGTCCCCGAGAGCTACGTGCATCGCATCGGCCGCACGGGGCGCGCGGGCGCGAGCGGCCGCGCGATCGCGTTCTGCGACGCGGAGGAGCGTCCGCTCCTGCGCGACATCGAGCGCTTCGTGAAGAAGCCCATCCCGGTCGCGGGGACCGTCGCCGCTCGGCCGACCGAGCCGGCGGAGGGCGCGCGCGCGGCGGACGGCGGCGGCCGCGGGAACGGCTCGGCCGAGCGCCACGGCGACGGTCGCGCGAACGGGCAACCCGACCGCGCGCAGGCGGCCCGTCCGACGGGGCCTTCGACCACGCCGGGGGCGGCGGCGCCTCGCCCCGGCACGCCGCCCGCGACGCCGGTGATGCCCGGCGACTCGATACGGCGTCATCGGTCCCGGCGCTATCGAGGCGCCCGCATTTAGCGATCGCGGCAGAGACGAGACGATCCGCGCGGCGCGAGTCACGACGTCGCGCCTTCTTGAGGAGGAGAGAAGCGCATGGCAAACCCGAGCATGAACAAGCGTCTCAAGGAGCGGCAGCGCCAGGAGAAGCAGCGTGAGAAGGCCGCGAAGCGGCAGGAGCGCGCGAAGGAGAAGGGCGAGCGGCCGCCCGCAGAGGCCGGCGTCGATCCGGACATCGCGCACATCGTCCCCGGCCCGCAGCCGATCGTGGAAGAGGACTACTGAGCGCCCCGTAGCCCGACGACCGAGTCGTCTTCGGCCGAAAGAAGCGGCGACCTGACACCGAGGGGAGGTGCCGGGCGCCGCATCTTCACTTTGTGGGAGGCGTTCGAAGAAACGCCCCCCCCCGCGGCGCGGGACCGCCCGCGACGAGGGCGCGCCGCGCCGGCCGCCTCCGATCCGCGCACCGCTCCGATCCGCGCACCTCCTCCGCGTCGCCGGACCCGCCAAACCATTCGCAAAACGCAACGAAGACCGACGTTGGCATCGTTTCGATCCTCGAACGACGTTGCCATCTCGAGCGATCGGGGTAACATCACGCGTCATGGGCGGGCAGCGCGTGGTCGACGTGGAGGGCCTCTACGAGGCGCTCGACATCAAGCGCCGAGCGGAGGGCCTCTCGTGGAGAGACGTCGCGACCGCGGTCGGGGTGAGCGCCTCGACGCTCACGAGAATGGCGCAGGGGGCGAGCCCCGACGTCGAGGGGTTCGGCAAGATGGTGCGCTGGCTCGGCGTGTCGGCCGATGACTTCATCTCCCGGCCCAAGGGGCGCGCGTCGAAGAAGCCGGAGGAGCTCCTCGTCGTCGTGTCGCGCCATCTGCGCGCGTCGAAGGAGCTCGATCCGAAGAGCGCGAAGGCGCTCGAGGGCATCATCGAGGCCGCCTACAAACAGGTGAAGGATCTCAAGGACTCGTGAGGGGTGGGGCGTGGCGAGGAAGGACCTCCGACGCGGCTTCAAAGCCGAGGCCGAGCGCATCGCCCTCGAGCTGCGCGCCGAGCTGAAGCTCGGAGCCGGCGGCCGGCTGGATCCCCGTGCCCTCGCGGAGCACCTGTGCGTGCCGATCCGGACCCTCCGCGACCTCGCGGACGTCGCCGGCGACGACGTCGGCCATTTCCTGGGCCACGGACGGAGCGCCTTCTCGGCCGCGACGATCTACGTGGGTCGCTTCAATCGCCTGATCATCACGAACCCCGCTCACGCGAGGACCCGGCAGATGAACAGCCTCTGCCACGAGCTCAGTCACATCGTGCTCGACCACGAGTCGGAGACCCCGCGGAACGCAGGCGGCGGGCGCTCGTGGAACGGGGTTCAGGAGAGGGAGGCCGACTGGCTGGCCGGATGTCTGCTCATCCCCAACGCCGCCGCCCACGCCGCCGCGCGCGCCGGGCGCACCGACGCGGAGGTCGCCGCGACCTTCGGCGTGAGTCGAGCCCTCGCGACGTGGCGCATGCGGATGACCGGGGCGCGCATCCGAGCCCGACGGTTCGTCGGCCTCGGTCGATGAAGGCGCCGAGCCGTCGCGGCGGAGCGGCTCGTGCTCGGCGGACGCCGTCGAGACGCTGGCGAGCCGCGTCGGCTCGCCGGCGACGTCACGCTCGGCGCGCCGGGGTCAATGCCCGCTGCCGTACGGGCGCGTGAGGATCTCGAGGTTGTGACCGTTCGGGTCCTCGAAGTAGAGGCCACGCCCACCGTCGCGCGTGTTGATCCGCCCCGGCTCGTGGTGGTGAGGATCCGCCCAGTAGTCGAGGCCCCGCGCGCGGAGCCGCGCGAAGACGGCGTCGAACTCCTCCTCGCTCAGGAGGAACGCGTAGTGCGCCGGCCGGATCTCCTCCGCCGACTCCATGAAGTCGAGCGTGACGTCGTTGTCCGCCTTCACCGCGACGAACGGGCCGAACGGCGACGGCGTCGGTAAGCCGAGCATCTCGGCGAGGAAGCTCGCGGACCGCTGCTTGTCGTGCGCCGCGACGATGGTGTGGTTCAGGTGGATCGACATGACTCCTCCGGAGCGTGAAGGGAAACGCGGCTCCCGAGCCGAAGTTAGGTTCACCGGCGGCGCGTCGCTACCCGTCCGCCCTGCGCGGATCGAGCGCGCGGCGGAGCCCGCCGGCGGCGCCGCCCGGGCCTCGCTCGTCCGTGGACGCGAGCTCCGCCGCGCCCCTCCCGCGGAGCTCCGCGACATGGAGGGGTTCGGCGGTGTGACGTTTGCTCCTCACGCCGCAGCCCCGAGCTCGGCTCGGCCTGTGGCCCTTCGCCATGCTCCTCTCGAGCCCGCATCGATACGCGCAGATCGCGCGCTGGTCGCTCCCGCGCCTCTTGCCCATCGTCTTGCTGAACGTCGGGGTCGTCCTGGTGAACAGCGTCGTCCATTTCCACCTCGCGGCGACGACGCTCCCGATCAGCATTCTCGGCACAGCCGTCGCGTTCTACGTCGGCTTCAAGAACAACCAGGCGTACGATCGCTTCTGGGAGGCCCGGACGGCCTGGGGCGCGATCGTCAACACGAGCCGAACGTTCGCCGTGGGCGTGCTCGACCACGTCCGCGCGCCGGCCGGCTCGGGCGTCGGCGCCGACGTCGTCGCCGCCGTCCAGCGTGAGCTCGTCCTTCGGCACCTCGCGTGGGTGAACGCGCTCCGCTGCACGCTCCGGCGCGAGGCGGACTGGCACCTCCTCGGCCGGCTCGTCCCCGCGGACGAGCTCGACGAGCTCCGGCGGCAGCCGAACGTCCCGGCGTATCTCCTGCGCGTCCAGTCGAGGAGCATCGAGGACCTCGTCGAGCGCGGGCTCATCCTCGGCACGGCGCGGCACTTCGATCTCCGCACCTCCCTGCGGCTCCTGTACGACCACCAGGGCACGTGCGAGCGCATCAAGAACACGCCGCTCGTCCCGCACTACACCGCCGCGGCGACGATGCTGGTCTGGCTCTACATCGTGCTCGTCCCGTTCTCGCTGCTCAACGTGCTCGAGGGGGCGACGACGATCTGGGCCGTGGTCCCCATCGCCACGCTGATCGGTTGGCTCTACGACACGATGGACCGCATCGGGCGCCTCACCGAGAACCCGTTCGAGAACCTGCCGGCCGACGTCCCGATGACGGCCCTCTGCCGCACGATCGAGATCGACCTGCGCGCGATGCTCGGTGAGCGCGAGCTCCCTCCGCCCGTCGCGTCCACGGACATGATCCTGAATTGAGGAGGCGTCGCGCCCGCCGGCCTCCCGGCGCTCCGCCGCGCGTTCGGAGCGCGCCCCGGCTCAGCGGAGGCGCGTGACGTACCAGGCGCCGCGCCAGGCGGTCATCTCGGCGATGTCGAGGTGGCGCGTCTTGCCGTCGATCGTGAACGACAGCTTCGAGTGCTTCACGCGCCAGAGCGGCTTCTTGAAGTCCTTCTTCTTCGGCGTGAGCTGGACGATCGAGTGGCCGAGCTCGAAGGACACGAACCGCGCGCGCTCCACGCCCTTCATCCGCTTGTGCGTTCGCTCGACGGAGCGGCGGAACGGGGTCGACACCCGCTTCTCCCAGGCCTTCGCGGGATCGGCCGTGTCCCGGACGAGCATGTACGCGTCGCGCGGGAAGAGCGCGTCGCTCGCGAGGTCCGGGTTGTCCTGGGCGACGGCCTCCAGCAGGTGCCGCATGCGCGTGTCGAGATCCTGCCCGCTCGACGCCGGGATCGCCGTGTCCTCGAGGCCGCCGCCCTCGGAGGCGCCGGCTCCGCCGCCGTCGGGACCGCCGGCGTCGACGCGGCTCTGCAGCGCCGCGGCGGCGTCGGGCGTCGCCGTGGCGCTCTTCTCGGAGCACCCGGCGCCGGCCAGCGCCGACAGCGCGGCGACGGCCGCGACGACCCGCCCGCGCAGCGTCATCGTCAGGCCAGGTTCGGCAACGGGACGATGTCGACGTGCAGGACCTCCTCGAAGGCCCGGATCTCGTGGAAGCACGCCTCGCTCGGGCGGGAGACCACGCGGAGCTTCGCGCAGGACGCGCCGCCGCCTTCGAAGACGGTGTTGGTGACCTCCTCGACGTTGATGCCGTGCCGCTTGATGACCGCGAGCACGTTCGCGAGCGTGCCGACCTTGTCGAGCATGCGGATGACCATCTGGAAGCGTGCGTTCGAGAGGTTCATCACGTTCTGCACGTTCGGCACGGTGCCCTCGAGCAAGAACGAGCGGATCACGCGGACGGTCTCGGAGGCGATGGCGAGCTGCGCCTGATCGGTCGACGCGGCGATGTGCGGCGTGGCGTAGAGGAAGCCGCCCGTCGCGCTGGGCGTGGTGAGCGTGAAGAGGGCGGGGGAGACCTCCTTCGTCCCGCGGGGCTCGTTCGGGATCACGTCGATGCCGACGCGCAGGCCGCGGTCCTCGATGGCCGCCTGCATCGCCTCGTAGTCGACGAGGTCGGGGCGCGCGCAGTTGATGAACATCGCGCGCTTCGGCATGAGATCGAAGATCTTGCGGTTGACGCACTGCCGCGTGCGGTCGTTCAGCGCGAGGTGCACCGTGAGGATGTCCGACCGCGAGGCCAGCTCGTCGAGCGAGCCGCAGAAGCCGACGCCGAGCTCCGCCGCGCGCGCGTGCGTGAGGTTCTTGCTCCAGGCGATGGGGTGGAGCCCGAACGCCCGCGCGCGGGCGGCGACGTCGCGTCCGATCGCGCCGAGGCCGGCGATGCCGATCGTCTTGCCGAGGAGGCCCTCGGCCTTGCCGAACTCGAGGCGCTCCCACTTGCCGGCGCGGAGCGACGCGACGGCGTCCGGGATCCGGCGGTCGAGGGCGAGCATCAACCCGAAGACGAGCTCGGCCACCGCCGACGAGTTCTTGCCGGGGCAGTTGGCGACGTAGATGCCGCGCTCGCTCGCGGCCTTGACGTCGATCGTGCTCGTCTCGGCGCCGGCGCGGACGATGAGGTTCAGCTGCCGCGCGCTCTCGATCGCCTTGCGCGTGACCTCCTTGGACCGGACGATCAGGATGCCGACCCCGGGGATCTTCGACTCGAGCGTCTCCTTCGTGACCTCCGGCTCGTAGAGCACGTCGACGGGAAGGGTGCGCAGCTCTTCGACTGCGCGAGGGTGAAGCTTGTCTGCAACGAGGACACGCATGGCGGCGCGCATCCTAGCCGAACGCTCGAAATTTAGTAGGTCAATCGCTTGATATGGCGCTCGATTTCCGGGCCACGAGGGAAACCGGAACGGCGACGGGCGGGAGGCGAAAGGCGCCGGTCAGTCGGGGAGTCGCACGCGTCCTCGTTTGGTCGTGAGGACGGGCGTCCCGCGCTCTTCGGAGAGGAACGGCGCGAGCTGCGTCTGGGCGAACCGCGTCATCTTCGCGTCGAACGGGCCGCCCTCGGCGGCGTGCTTCACCGTGAGATAGAGGTCGCCGCGCGGCCCGACGCGGACGGTGCTCGGATCGAGCGGCTCCTCGCTCCCGTCGCTCAGGACCAGGATCGCGTCGCCCGCGGCCGGCTCGGCGCCGCCGTCCTCGACCCGGACGTTGCGAACGAAGAAGGGGACGTCCTCGACCGTGAAGTACGTCCAGTCGTAGCCGTTCGTCAGGATGAAGCGGCCGTCGTCGGGGTGGCGCGCGATCCACGTGTGGAGCGCTGCCGCGAGCTTCGGGTGCTCGACGGGCACGTCGTCGTGGAGGAAGCGGCCCTCCCCGTCGAGCCGGAGGGTGCTCTCGCGCGAGCGCCCTTCGGGGGCAGGGAAGCGGAAGAACTCGGGGTGGTCTCCAGGCTTCATGGTCCCCGCAACGTAAGGCCGGCGGCGCCGCGAGGCACCGATCCGCGGTCGAAGGACCGACGCTTGACGCCTCGGCGGTGCGGCCTATAAGAACCTTCAAAAGATTTTGAAAGTTCCGAGCCTCATAGAACCGCAAGGAAAAGCGCGATGTACGACGGCTTGAGCGCCTTCGTGGCCGTCCTCGAGCGCGAGGGCGAGCTCGTGCGCATCCGGCGCGAGGTCGATCCCTACCTCGAGATCGCAGAGATCGCCGATCGGACGATGAAGGCCGGCGGCCCGGCGCTCCTCTTCGAGCGCCCGAAGGCGCCTCGCGGGCTCGAGCGCGCGGGCGCGGCGTTCCCGCTGCTCATCAACGCGTTCGGCTCGCGCCGGCGGATGTCGCTCGCGCTCGGCGTCGACGATCTGGAGGAGCACGCGCGCGCGATCGCCGAGCTCGTCCACTCGAAGGCGCCCGGCAGCGCCCGTGAGCTCGCCGAGATGGCGCGGAAGCTCCCGGCCCTGAGCCACGCGGTGCCGCGCAAGGCCTCGCGCGCGCCGTGCCAGGAGATCGTGCTCGAGGGCGACGCGGTCGATCTCGAGTCGCTCCCCGTGATGACGACGTGGCCGAAGGACGGCGGGCCGTTCTTCACGCTGCCGAACGTCATCACGCGCGATCCGGACACCGGCGCCCGCAACATCGGCATGTACCGGATGCAGCGCATCGATCGGCGCACGACCGCGATGCACTGGCAGATCCACAAGACCGGCGCGCGGCACTTCCGCCGCGCGAAGGAGCTCGGCGAGCGGCTCCAGGTCGCGGTGGCCTTCGGCGGCGATCCCGCGCTCACCTACGCCGCGACGGCGCCGCTCCCCGACGGGATCGACGAGTGGATGTTCGCGGGCTTCCTCCGCGGACGCTCGGTCGAGCACGTGCGCTGCAAGACGGTGGACCTCGAGGTGCCGGCGTGCGCCGACTTCGTCCTCGAGGGCTACGTCGACCCGAGCGAGCCGCTCTTCGACGAGGGGCCGTTCGGCGATCACACCGGCTACTACACGCCGGTCGAAGGCTTCCCGCGCTTCCACGTCACCTGCGTCACGCACCGCAAGGGCGCGATCTACCCCTCGACGCTCGTGGGGCCGCCGCCGATGGAGGACGCGTGGCTCGGCAAGGCGACCGAGCGGCTCTTCCTCCCGCTCCTCCGGATGATGTTCCCGGAGGTGGTCGACATGAACCTCCCGATCGAGGGCGCGTTCCACAACCTCGCGATCGTCTCGATCAAGAAGCAGTACCCGTTCCACGCCGCGCGCGTCGCGCACGGCCTCTGGGGCGCGGGGCAGATGTCGTTCACCAAGGTCGTCTGCGTCGTCGACGACGACGTCGACGTGCAGAACACGGCCGAGGTGGCGTGGCGGCTCCTCGCGAACCTCGATCCGAAGCGCGACGTCTCGATGGTCGACGGCCCGGTCGACCAGCTCGATCACGGCGCCAGCCAGGCGCTGTGGGGCGGGAAGATGGCGATCGACGGCACGAAGAAATGGCCCGAGGAGGGCTACAAGCGCGACTGGCCGGAGGTCTGCGCGCAGAGCGACGCCGTGAAGGCGCGCGTCGACGCGATGTGGTCCGAGCTCGGGATCCCGCTCGGCGCCGCCGCGCGCTCGCCGAAGGTCGAGGCGGAGCTCGCGCGGCGCGCGGCGGCTCCGGCGGCGCACGCCGACGGCAACCGCGAGATGTTCGATCGGATCGCGCCCACCTACGATCGCGTGAACCGCGTCATGTCGCTCGGCATCGATCGCCGCTGGCGCGCGCGCGCCGTCGAGATGCTCCGGCCCGCGCTGACCGCCCGCGCGCGTCCGCGGGTGCTCGATCTGTGCGCGGGCACGCTCGACCTCGCCGCGCTGATCGAGGAGACCTTCCCCGAGGCGCACGTCGTCGCCTGCGACGCGTCGGAGAAGATGCTCGCGCTCGGCCGCGGGAAGGTGCGGCGGGTCGAGTGCGTGGCGGGCGACGCGCTCGCGCTGCCGTTCGAGGCCGGCGCGTTCGACGCCGTCGTCTGCGGCTTCGGCGTCCGGAACCTCGCCGACCTCCGGCGCGGCCTCCGCGAGGTGCGCCGCGTGCTCGCCCCCGGCGGCAGCTTCGTGACGCTCGAGCTCTTCCGGCCGCGCCGGGCGACGTCCCGGCTCGTGCACGGCGCGGGCCTCCGCTACGCGCTCCCCGTCCTCGGCGCGACGCTCGCGAAGGACCGCGAGGCGTACGAGTACCTCGCCGAGAGCATGGAGGGCTTCGTCACGCGCGAGGCCTACGAGCGCATGCTCGAGGAGGAGGGCTTCGGTGCGGTCGACGGCGTCGACCTCACGCTCGGCATGGCGTCGCTCGTCCGCGCGCGCGCGCGAGCAGGCGAGGAGGCGGCCCAGTGAGCCGGAAGAAGAAGATCGTCGTCGGGATCACCGGCGCGAGCGGCGCTCCGTACGCGCGGCGGCTCTTGTCGTATCTCCGAGCCCGCGTCCGCGACGCCGGCGACGTCGAGGTCGGCGTCTGCCTCTCCGCCACCGCGCCCGAGGTCTGGGCGCTCGAGTGCGGCGGCGACCTGCGCGAGGCGATCGATCTGCCCGTCTACGGGATGCGCGACTACAAGGCGCCGTTCGCCAGCGGCAGCGCCGGCTGGGACGCGATGGTCATCGTCCCGTGCTCGATGGGCACCTGCGCCCGCGTCGCGCACGGGATCTCGGACACGCTGCTGACGCGCGCGGCCGACGTGATGATCAAGGAGCGCCGCACGCTCGTCGTGGTGCCGCGCGAGACGCCGCTCTCGGTGATCCACCTCGAGAACCTGACGGCGCTCGCGCGCGTCGGCGCGACGATCCTCCCGGCGATGCCGTCGTTCTACGGCAAGCCCGAGGGCGTCGATTCGCTGCTCGACACGGTCGTGGGCCGCGTGCTCGATCACCTCGGGCTCGAGCACGATCTCGTGAAGCGATGGGGGCCCTCGGAACAGGAGACCTCGCGAGTGAAGAAGGAAGGCCGATCATGACGCGATTCGTGGAGCAGGCCATCGCACGCGCGGGCCTCGCGCCGGTGCTCCCGGCGCGCGCGCGCGGCGATCTCGACGCGGTGCGCGCGCTCGTCGCGTCGCTCGGGGAGATCGATCTGCTGGCGCTCGGCGCCGTCGCCGACCTGGTGCGCGCCTCCGAGGCCGGCGACGTCGTGCACGTGCACCCGGCGGCGTCGAGCGGCGTCCAGTGGATCCGCGACGCCGCGAGCGAGCTCGAGCTGCTCCGCGCCGTCGCCGTCGCGCGCGTCACCGGCCCGATCGGGGCCCGCGTCGGCGTCGACTGGGGCGAGCAGGGCCTCGAGCTGGCCCAGGTGGCCCTCGGGTTCGGCGCGACGGACCTGACCGGGCCGATCACGCGCAAGAGCGGCGATCTCATCGCCGACGACGAGCTGAAGAAGGTGAAGGGGCAGGGGATGGTCGCCGCGAGCGCGCTCAAGCGCCGCGAGATCGCCGCGCTCGTCCGCAACGCGGGGCGGTCGTGCGAGTTCACCCCGGACCGGCCCCCGCCGGGCCTCCGTGGTCCTGCGTGGTCCCCGCCCGGCGAGATCGGCGGAGGCCGCTCCGGCCCACCTGCGGCGTTCGCCGTCGACGCGGCGGAGGCCGGCGCGCCGGCGGAGCCCGCCGTCGACGCCGAGGAGGTCGCTCATGCTTGAGGCGATCCGGCAGAAGGTCCGCCGCGGAGAGCGCTTGACGTTCGACGACGGCGTCGCGCTGTTCCACGAGCCCGACCTGCTCGCGGTCGGGCAGCTCGCCAACGAGGTCCGCGAGAAGCTCCACGGCGACCGCACGTATTTCAACCGCAACATGCGCGTCGAGGTCACGAACGTCTGCGTCGCGTCGTGCCTCTTCTGCTCGTTCGCGAAGCTCGAAGAGCACATGCCGGGCGCGCACACGATGACCCTCGAGGAGGCGTGGAAGGCGCTCGAGGACCGCAAGGACGATCCTCCGACGGAGGTGCACGTCGTCAACGGCCTCCACCCGGGCCTGCCGTTCTCGTACTACGAGGAGCTGCTCGCCGGCTACAAGCGCATCGACCCGAAGGTGCACCTCAAGTGCTTCACCGGCGTCGAGATCCACTTCTTCGCGCAGCACTACAAGATGACGTACCGCGAGGTCCTCGAGCGCCTCCGCGCCGCGGGCCTCGACAGCCTTCCCGGCGGCGGCGCCGAGATCTTCGACGAGGACGTGCGCAAGCGCATCTCCCACGACAAGGCGACCGCCGAGGAGTACCTCGAGGTGCACCGCGTCGCGCACGGCATGGGCATGCGCACCAACGTGACGATGCTCTACGGGCACATCGAGACGTTCGCGCACCGCGTCGACCACATCCTGCGCGTGCGCGCGCTGCAGGACGAGACGAAGGGCTTCCAGGCGTTCATCCCGCTCGCCTTCCACCCGGACGGCAACGGCATGAAGAACCTCCCCGCGCCCACCGCCGTCGACGACCTCCGCACGCTCGCGGTGAGCCGCCTCCTGCTCGACAACGTCGACCACATCAAGGCCTACTGGGTGAGCCTCACGCCGGACGTCGCGCAGATCGCGCTCCGCTTCGGCGCGGACGACATCGACGGCACCATCGTCCACGAGACGATCTACAAGGCCGCGGGGACGAGGTCGCCGGGCGCGCTCCGGTACGACGAGCTCGTCCGGCTCATCCGCGAGGCCGGACGCACGCCGATCGAGCGCGACACGCTCTACAACGTCGTGCGCGAGCACGAGAAGGCGAGCGCGCCGGAGGCCGCGATGAAGGTGCGCGATCGCGTCCGGCCGGCAGGCAAGCGCAACCTGGAGGTGCTGTCGTGAGCCCGCTCCGCGTCCTCGGGGTCGAGTACCTCAACGCGCGGCCGCTCTGGGAGTCGCTCCGCGCGGACTCGGGAGCGGCGCCGGGCGCGCCGCCGACCCCGCCGATCGAGCTCCGGCTCGCGCCGCCGAGCGAGCTCGCGCGCGCGCTGGCGGAGGGAGAGGCCGACGTCGGGCTCCTCCCGGTCGCCGCCGCCGCGACGATGGGCGAGCTGCGGCTCCTCCGCAACATGGCGATCGGCGCGCGCGGCAAGGTGCGGAGCGTCGCGATCGTCGCCGAGCGGCCGATCCACGAGCTCGACGCGATCGCGCTCGACCTCTCCTCGCGCACGAGCGTCGTGCTCACGCGGCTCTTGCTCGCGCGCCGCAAGCTCACGCCGAAGCTCTTCGGGGCGTCGCCCGCCGACGCGATCGCGTCGATCGGCGACCGCGCCGGCGCGCTCGTCATCGGCGACCCCGCGCTCGATCTCGAGGACCGGTACCCGTACCGCTTGGACCTCGCCGAGGACTGGTTCGAGTGGACCCGCCTGCCCTTCGTCTTCGCGGCGTGGTTCGCGCGCCCCGACGCGGTCTCGCGTGAGCAGGAGGACCTCTTCCGCGTCGCGAAGCAGAAGGGGCTCGCGCGCGTCGATCGGATCGCGGCCGAGCACGCCGCGCGCTCCGGGCTGCCCGAGGCGTCGCTCCGCGCGTACCTCACGGAGTCGATCCGCTACGACCTCGGCGACGAGGAGCTCGCCGGCCTCGAGCGCTTCTGGCTCGAGGGCGCGAAGGCGGGCCTCCTGCCCGCCGCGAGGCCCACCTTCGAGGAGCCGCGCGTCGCCTCCTCCAGGCCGTCGTTCGACGCGTTGCTCTCGCGGGCCGCGGACGGCGAGCGCCTGTCGGCGGCGGAGGGCGCGCGCCTGCTCCGCGAGGGAAGCTTCTTCGAGCTCGGCCTCGCCGCGGACGCGGTGCGCCGGCGCAAGCACCCGAAGGGCGTGGTGACGTACATCGTCGACCGGAACGTCAACTACACGAACGTCTGCACGACGAGCTGCCGCTTCTGCGCGTTCTATCGCCCCGTCGGCCACCCCGAGGGCTACGTGCTCTCGCGCGAGGTGCTCGGCAAGAAGCTCCAGGAGGTCGTCGACGCCGGCGGCGTCCAGATCCTCCTCCAGGGCGGCCTCAACCCGGACCTCCGGATCGAGTGGTACGAGGACCTGTTCCGCTGGATGAAGGAGGAGTACGGCCTCGGCCTCCACGCGCTCTCTCCGGAGGAGATCATCCACCTGTCGCGCCTCGAGGGCCTGAGCGTTCGCCGCGTCCTCGAGCGGCTCCACGCCGCGGGCCTCGACTCGGTGCCGGGCGGCGGGGCGGAGATCCTGGTCGACCGCGTGCGCCGGAAGATCGCGAAGACGAAGTGCACGAGCGCCGAGTGGCTCGACGTCATGCGCGTCGCGCACCACATGGGGCTCCGCTCGAGCGCGACGATGATGTACGGGACCGTCGACACGCCCGAGGAGCGCATCCAGCACCTCGTGAAGATCCGGGATCTGCAGGACGAGACCGGCGGCTTCACGGCGTTCTTCTGCTGGGACTACCAGCACGAGAGCGGCACGCACCTCGCGCCCGGCGACAACGGCACCCACCTCTACCTGCGGATGCAGGCGGTCGCGCGGCTCATGCTCGACAACGTCGACCACGTCGGCGCGTCGTGGGTCACGCAGGGCCCGGCCGTCGGTCAGGTGGCGCTCCGCTTCGGCGCCGACGACTTCGGCAGCGTGATGTTCGAGGAGAACGTCGTCTCGAGCGCGGGGACGACCTTCCGCATCGGCGCCGAGGCGATCGAGAAGCGGATCCACGACGCGGGCTTCAAGGCGACGCGGCGCAACGTCCGCTACGACTGGCTGACCGAGCCGGCCTGAGCCGCGGCCGACGTCCATGTCCGTCCGGATCTTCCACGCCGATCACGTCCTGCCCGGGGACGCGCCGCCGATCGCGGACGGCGCCGTCGTCGTCGACGCGCGCGGCGCGATCGTCGAGGTCGGCGCCGCCGCCGAGGTCCTCCCCCGCCACGCCGGGCCCGCGCCCGAGCGCGTGCGCGGCGTGGTCTTCCCCGGCCTCGTGAACGCGCACGCGCACGTCGAGCTGTCGTCGATGCGCGGGAAGGTGCCCGGCGGCCACGGCTTCGTCCCGTGGGTCGATCGCCTCGTGACGACGCGGAGCGAGACGCTGCCGGACGAGGACGCCGAGGAGATCGAGCGCGCCGCCGACGAGCTCGCCGCGTCCGCGACCGTCGCCGTCGGCGACGTCACGAACTCGCTGGCCGCCGTCGCGGCGCTCGCGCGCCGCGGGATCGGCGGGGCGGTCTTCCACGAGGTCCTGGGGATGGACCGCGGCGTCGTCCTCCGGCGCATCGACGGCCTCCGCGCCGAGCTCGACGAGCGCGTCCCCGCGTGGCCGAGCGCGGACCTGGCCTACGCGCCGGCGCCGCACACGCTCTTCACGCTCCACCCGGACGCCGCGCGCGCGCTCCTGGAGTCGGCCGAGCGCCGCGGCGTCCGCACGAGCCTCCACCTCGCCGAGCACGCCGCCGAGCGTCGCGCGGTCGAGCACGGCGAAGGGCCCGTCCCCGAGTGGTTCGCGACGCGGTTCAAGCAGCGCCCCGAGTGGCCGAGGCGCCCGCTCTTCGACCTCGCCGCGGACGTCGGCGCGCTCCGCCCGCACGTCGTCCTCGTCCACCTCGCCGACGCGCGGCCCGACGAGCTCGGGCGCGTCGCCGCCGCCGGCGCGCCCGTCGTGCTCTGCCCGCGCTCGAACCTCTACATCGAGGGGCGCTTGCCGCCGCTCCTCGCCGCGCGCGCCGCCGGGATCGAGCCGGCGCTCGGCACCGACTCGCTCGCGTCGAACACGTCGCTCGACGTGCTCGCCGAGGCGCGCGCGCTCGCCGATCGCTTCCCGAGCGTGCCGAAGTGGGAGCTCGTGAAGATGGCGACCTGGAACGGCGCGCGCGCGCTCGGACGCGACGATCTCGGGCGCCTCGCCCGCGGCGCGCGGCCGGGGCTCTTCTGCGTGGAGGGCGCGGTGACCGGCGACCCGGCGGCGTTCCTGCTCGCCGGCGCGCGCGCGACGCGGCGCGTCCTCGCCGCGCGCCTCGGCGAGCCGTCGGCGACCCCTCCCGGAGGGGCGTCGGCGGCGGACGCGCGCCTCGCGGGCGCGCGATCGGTGGGACGGTCGGCGGAGGAGGAGAGCTCGGGATGATCGCGCGTCTGCGTCGCTGGGGTGAGCTGGTCACGTTCTCGCACACGATCTTCGCGCTGCCGTTCGCCGCGAGCGCGCTGGTGCTGGCGCTGAACGAGCCGCACGTCCCGCTGACGCCGCTGCGCGTGCTCGCGATGCTCGGCTGCATGGTGACCGCGCGCACGAGCGCGATGGCGTTCAACCGCTGGGCCGATCGCGACGTCGACGCGAAGAACCCGCGCACGAAGGGGCGGCCCGTCCCCGCCGGCCGCACGTCGCCGCGCGAGGCGCTCGCGCTCGCGCTCGGCTCGGGCCTGGCGTTCTGCCTGATCGCCGCGACGCTCGGCTTCTGGCCGTCGGTCCTCGCGCCGCCGGTGCTGCTCGTGCTCCTCGGCTACTCGCTGGCGAAGCGCTTCACCTGGGCGGCGCACGCCTGGCTCGGCCTCGCGCTGGCGCTCGCGCCGGGCGGCGCGTGGATCGCGGCCGGCGCCGCGCCGAACCTCGGGATCGTGCTGCTCATGGTGGCCGTCGTCACGTGGCTCTTCGGCTTCGACGTGCTCTACGCGCTGCAAGACGAGGCGTTCGACCGGAGCGAGGGCCTGCGCTCCGTCCCGGCGCGCTTCGGCGCGCGCCGCGCGATGCTCCTCGCGGGGCTCGCGCACGTCGTCACGATCGGCTGCCTCGCCGGCACCGCGCTCGCGCTCCGCCGCGGCCCGGTCTTCCTCGTCGGCGTCGCGCTCGTCGCGGCGATCCTCGTGGTCGAGCACCGCCTCGTCCGCGGCAAGGGCGGCGAGGCGGACCTCGCGAAGATCCCGAAGGCGTTCTTCGACTGCAACGCCTACGTCAGCATGGGCTTCTTCGCCGCGACCCTGATCGACGCGCTCGTGGCCTGACGCGCCTCGGCTCGTCACGGCGCGCGCTGAGCGACGCGCGGCGTCCTGCGGCCGGCCCGAGCCGGCCCGGGCCCGATCCCGGCGAGCCTCAAGCGCGCGAGATCGTTCGAGCGGTGCGGCGGCATGGGTCGTGCTCGAAGGTCGCGCGTGGTCGCTCGGACGACTAGAATGGACGACATGAATGCGTCGTCGTTCCGGCACGTTCGTCCCGTGCGGCCGCTTCGGTTTCCAACGACCGAGCCGGAGGACGAGCGCTTGCCGCAGAGCCGACGTCATCACCACCTGTGCCAGGCGCTCTACGAGATCCTCCGCGCGGTCGTGGACCCGACGCAGGACACCGTCGGCGCGGATCAGTTCGTGTACTTCAACGCGAACCGGCCGCAGCGCTGCCTCGCGCCCGACGTCTTCGTGAAGCGGGGCGTGCCGGACGAAGACTTCAACTCGTGGAAGACCTGGAAGAAGGGCGCGCCCGAAGTCGCGTTCGAGGTGCTGAGCCCGAGCGACAGCTACGAGCGCTGGACGCTCGACGAGAAGATCGAGCGCTACCACGAGCTCGGCGTGCGCGAGCTCGTGGTGTTCAACGTCGACGCCGAGCCGGGCGAGCGGCTCCGCGTGTGGGATCGCATCGAGGGGGACTTCGTCGAGCGGCTCGTCGAGGACGAGCGGACGTGGTGCGCGGTCCTCGGCGTTCAGCTCGTCGTCGCGCCCGTCGCCGTCATCCAGGAGGGCGTGCGCTACGAGGCCTGTCTCCGCGTCGCGCGCGACGAGGCGGCGACGGATCTCGTCCCGACGCGCGAGGAGGCGCGCCACGCCGCCGAGGAGGCGCGCCACGCCGCCGAGCGCGGACGCCGGACCGAGGCGGACGCTCGGAGGGACGCCGAGGCGAGGGTCGCCGCGCTCGAGGCGGAGCTCGCGCGTCTCCGCGGGAGCTGACGCGCGATGACGCGCGCCGTCGTCGTCGGCTCGGGGATCGGCGGGACCGCGGCGACGTTGCTGCTCGCGCACGCCGGCTTGAAGGTCACGCTGATCGAGAAGAACCGGCGCCTCGGCGGCTCCTGCTCCGGCTACGACAAGCAGGGCTTCCACGTCGACATCGGCACGCACATGTTCTGCCGCGGCGATCGCGGGCCGCTCGGCGACGTGCTCCGGCTCGTGGACGCGGAGGGCGCGATCCGCTTCGTGCGCACGCGCGACATCGCCGAGCTGCGCTTCTTCGAGCCGTCCGAGCCCGATCGCGTGCAGAGCGTCGCGGTCCCCGCCGAGCTCCAGCGGATGCCACGCTGCGCCGTCGAGCTCGCGGCGGCGCTCGACCTCTCGCTCCCCGAAGCGCTCCGCGCCGCCAGGCTCTTCACGCACATCCTCGCGATGAGCGACGAGGAGGTCGAGCGCTGGGACCACCGGACGATCGAGGAGTTCCTCGAGCCGTTCACCGATCACGCGCCGACGATCGCCCTGTTCGGCTTCCTCCTCGGCCTCTACTTCATCCTGCCGTACTGGGAGGTCTCCGCCGGCGAGGCGCTCTACTGCTTCCGCAAGATGGCGCGCGACAACGCGCTCGGCTACCCGCGCGGAGGGGCGATCGCCATCCCCGAGACCTACGTCCGCCTCGCGAAGGAGCGCGGCGCCGAGGTCCGCGTCGGCACGGGCGTGAAGCGCATCGTCGTCGAGCGCGGCCGAGCCAAGGCCGTCGAGCTCGCCGACGGCGGCGTGATCCCGGCCGACGTCGTCGTCTCGACGTCGAGCGTCCGCACGACGGTCACCCGGCTCGTCGGCGAGGAGCACTTCCCGTCCGACTACGTCGACCGCGCGAAGAAGATCCGCGGCTCGTACATCGCCGTGCAGGCGAAGATCGGCCTCTCCAAGAAGCTCGTCGGCGCCGGCTGCCTCGTCGGCGGGGTAGGCGACGGCGTCGACCTCGCGCGCGTGGGGACCGACGACATGAAGGACATGTTCCGCTACCTGACCCGCGGTCAGGTCCCGCCGATCGTCCCGTTCTACTGCCCGGTCCCGACGAACTTCGATCCGTCGCTCGCGCCGCCCGGGCATCAGCTCCTCACCGTGTGCGCGGTGGCGCCGACCACCGACGTCGCGCTGACGTCGCCGCCCAAGGCCTGGGAGGACGCGATGCTCCGGACGATCCGCCGCGTCGTGCCCGGCCTCGACGAGCACGCGCTGTTCATCGACACGTTCGACGTCGCGTTCATCGAGAGCTGGATCGGCAAGGAGTTCGGCCCCGCCGTCTCGACCGGGCAGACGCCCGAGCAGGTCGGGCGCCGCCGTCCGCCCGTCCACACGCCGATCCGTGGCCTCTACCTCGCCGGCTGCAACGCGGGCGCGCGCGGCGTCGGCACCGAGCTCGCGGCGGCGAGCGCGATCGAGTGCAGCGAGCGCGTCCTCGCCGATCTCGGCAGGCCGGCGCGCGCGCCGCGTCCGCGCGGTCCGACGCCGCGCGAGCGCGCCGTTCGTCTGCTGACGCGCTCGGCGGCCCGCCCGATCGCGTGGGCGACCCGCGCCTGACGCCCGCTCGACGGGTGGCGTGACGCGCGCCGCCGGGCGTGACGCGCGCCGGCGCGTGACGCGAGCGCGCTGGCTCAGCGCTCGGCGGTGAGCAGCGCCGCCGCGAAGGCGAGCACCACGGCGCCCAAGGCCCACCGGCGCTGCGCGCTCTCGGGCGGTACGCGCTTCGCGTTGAAGCGGCGCACGGCGAAGAAGGCGCCGACCATGTCGACGGCGACGAGGAGCGCCCACGCGCGGACGAGCTCGCCGCGCCCGGCCAGCACCATCCCGAGGACCGCGCCGACGATCCCCGACGCGAGGATCGTCCCGGCCGCGCCGTGCCGCGCGTAGAAGTGACCTCCGCCGATCGGGACGATCACGGCGAGGAACGCGGCGCCGATCGCGCTCCGCGGCTTGACGAACTTGTCCGCCTTCTCGCTCTCGTCCTCGATGGCGCCGGCGCCGCGGAACGGATGCGTGCTCTCGCTCGTCATGGCCGCGAGCGCCTCCTCGGCCTTCTCCAGATCGCCCGGCGCCACGACGATGCGGAGCACCTCCGTCGTCTGCGACCACGTCATGCGCGTCGCCTGCGGGTTGCCGCGGATGGCCACGCGCACGTCGTGCTCGTGCAAAAAGTCGCGGATCATGTCGGCGCCGATCGGGTCGGTGACGCGCCGCACCTCGATCCAGTCACCGTCGTCGTCGCCGCTGCTCATGGAGGAACTGTACCGCGCGCCTCCGCGACGGGGACGTCCTTCGTCGATCGAGCGTCGATCGAGCGCGGCGCGAGCGGGCGTCGGCCGGCAGGGGCGCCCCGCGTCACTCGGCCGGCGCGACCGCGGTGTCCGATCGCGGCGCCGGGATCGGCGCGTCGGACGAGCGGCTGTGGACGAGCGCGATCAGACCCGCGCCGAAGACCGCGAGGGAGATCGCGAGCAGGAAGAGGACCGTCGAGGCGCCGACCCCGTCCGCTGGCGGCGCGCCGCGAGGCGCCGGCCGTACCGTCGGCGTGTCCGAGCGCGGACGCGCCGGGGCGGGGTGCGAGATCGAGAACGACGGCGGGTCGTCCTCCGAGACGATCACCGTCGGGACGAACGAGAGGCGCCGCGACGCCGTCTCCGACGGCTCCGCGTCCCCGACGACGTGGACCCGATTCACGACGACCGCGGGCGCCGGGGAGGCCTCGGGCGGCCGAGGCGGCGGGACCACCGGCGCGAGGTCGGAGAAGGAGGGCCGGCTCCTCCGTCCCGGGCGTGCGCGCGCGGGCGCTTGCTCTTCGCGCAGCGCCTTCGCCATCCGCGCGAAGGGATCGTCGCTCGAAGGGTCGAGCTCGGGTGCGCTCTCGCTCATGTGCCCTCCGATGACGAGCACGGCTCGTGCCAGGGCGCCGCGGGGCGGGGGTCGCGCGGGCCCCGAGATCGTTCAGGGCGCCTTCGCGGCGCGATGGATCGCGCGCGAGCTGGATGGATCGGAGGTGCCTGGAGGTCCGATGTTCAGGGCGCAGGGCGAGGGGGCTCGCCGCGGGCTCCCATCCCCCCGCCGTCCTCGTGTAGAAGGGAGCGCGGTGCGTACCCGCCCGCTCGCCGCGATCCTGCTGATGCTTGCATCCTGCAAAGGTTGCGACGAGCCGCCGAAGGAGCGCGCGGACGCCGGCGCGTCGGGAGCGTCGCCCGGCGCCGAGGCGCAGGCCCCCGACGCCGCTCCGGCGCCGGACGCCGCGAAGCTCACGGACGCGGCCGTCGTCGACGAGCCCTACGGCGACGCGGGGACGTCGTCGTGCCGGCTCGTCTACGGCCCCGCCGAGCAGCCGTTCCGCGGCCCGGCCGCGCTCGAGGTCGTCGGTCACGAGCTCCGGCTGGTGGCGAACGACGCCGGCAAGCCGCGCGTCTACCCGGTCCCGATCGCGGCGCTGCAGGCGAAGGACGCGCCGCCGTTCGTGCCGCCGCGCCCCTCGACGTTCACCGGCATGCGCTGGCCTCCTTGCGAGCTCGCCGGGCGCTTCACCTATTGTCAGGCGCCCGGCGGCGCGATCGTCCGTTCGGCCTCGAGGAGCGGCGGCCCGAGCGCCGCGGCGCCGGCTGCCGCGACCGTCGCGAAGAGCCGCTCCGGCACGCGCATCGCCGCGGCGGCGCTCGGGCCGGATCACTCCGTCGTCGCGTTCCTCGACGTGCGCCACACGACCGAGGGCGAGATGCTCCAGGCGTTCGTCGCGCTCGACGCGCGCGAGCCGGTGCGCCTCTCCGAGGACGGGGCCGGCGCCACCACCTTGCGCTTCTTGCCCCGCGGCGAGGCGGCCGTCGCCGTCTACCTCGACACGCGCACGGCGATGGTGCCGATCCACGCGCGCCCGGTCGCGCTCCGCGACGGCGAGCTCGCGCTCGGCGAGGACGCCGTGCTCTTCGTCGGAGGCGCGCCGGAGCGCGGGATCGACCTCGCGGTCGCGGTCGCGGGCGGCAAGGGGCTCGCGTTCGTCCCGATGCCGCGCGAGACGCTCGACTTCGGGGTCGCGACGCTCATCGTCGACGATCCGCCGAAGGACGACGTCGCGGCGGTCTGGTCGGACTACCCGAACGGCCTCGATCCCGCGCCGATCGCCGCCGCGCCGTCGCGCGACGGCAAGAGCGCGTGGGTCGCGCGCGTGCGCCCGCGCGAGAAGGCGCCCGGCTCGCCGCGCATCCTCGAGCTCGGCCGCGCCGACGCGGCGGGAGCCTTCTCGTCGTACGGGGAGATCGCCTCGGGGCAGGCCGTCACCGACGTCGCGCTCGTCGAGGACGGCGCGGGCGCGGTCTGGATCCTCTACGGCGACGCGACCGTCACCTGGCTCGAGCGCCGCTCCTGCCCCTGAGCGCCGGCCCAAACCGGGCGTCGGCGCCAGATCTCGGGCCCAGAACCCCGCGAACGTGGGGTAAGCTTCGACCCCGGAGAGACGCGAGGAGCCCGTGACCGACGCTGAGAAGACGATTTTCCGGATCGGCGAGCTCGTCTCGGACACCTACGAGATCCGCGCCGTCCTCGGGAACGGCGGGATGGGGCAGGTGTTCGACGCTCAGGACGTCGGGCTCGTGCGTCGCGTGGCGATCAAGGCGAACTTCGCCGACATCGAGCTCCAGTTCTCGATCCGCAACGAGGCGCGCGCCCTCGCGGCGCTCCGTCACCCCGGCGTCGTCGGCGTCTATGCGCTCGGCTGTCACCAGGGCCTCGACTACATGGTGATGGAGCACGTGTCGGGCGTGACGCTCGCGCACCACCTCGACCGCCTCGGCGACAGCATGACGGTGCCCGAGCGGCTCGACGTGCTCGTCGCCATCGCCGACGGCATGGCCGCCATCCATCGCGCCGGCATCTCGCACGGTGACGTCAAGCCCGAGAACATCCTCCTCGCCGCGAGCGGCCGCGTCGTCCTGATGGACCTCGGGCTCGTCCGCGCCGCCTACGAGCCGGATCGCGGGATCGTCGCCGGGACGCCGGACTACATGGCGCCGGAGATCTTCTCCGGCCGGCAGCTCGGGACCGAGCGGCACCTCGCGGACGTGTACGCGTTCGGCGTCCTGGCGTACCGCATGCTCGCCGGGACGCTGCCGTATCACGGCAAGGACCCGATCGACGTCCTCATCGGCCACGCCGACGGGCCCATCCCCAAGCTGTCCGACTCCGTCGCCGTGCCGCGCCGGTTGAGCGAGCTCGTCACCTCGCTGATGGCGAAGGACCCGAACGACCGGCCCGTCTCGATGGACGCCGTCGTGTGGCAGCTCCGCGCCGCGAAGGAGGAGGTCTCGCGCAAGACCGCCGAGCCGAGCCTCTCGGTGCTCATCGTCGACGACGACGCCGACATCGCGCGGCTGGTTGCGCTCTACGTCAAGCAGGCGGCGCCCGGCGCGGAGATCCAGATCGCCGCGGACGCGCAGCAGGCGCTCGAGCAGTTCCGCAAGAAGCCGCCGCGGCTCGTCTTCCTCGACCTCCACATGCCGCGGATGAGCGGCTTCGAGCTCTTCACGTACCTCCGCGGCGTCCACCTCGTCGACGCCTCCACCGTCGTCGCGATGAGCGCCGGCGGCTCGCCGACCGACGTGGGGCTCATGCTCGAGCTCGGCGCGCAGGACTTCATCCCGAAGGGCCCGGAGCTCCGCGGCCGCATCACGCGCGTCGTCTCGATGCTCGTGAACGCCAAGGAGCGCGACAAGGACACCCCGACGTCGCGTTGAGCCGCGGGATCGGCCCCGCGACGAGCGATGTCGCGAACGAGGGCCCGTAGTGCTAGATCCGGCGCTCCCATGACACCGGATCGCGGCGGCCTCGACGAGACTCGCGCCTACTACGACGAGTTCAGCAAGAGCTACGAGCGGCATCGCCGTCCCAACAGCAAGGACGGCTACCACGCGCTCGTCGACGACCTCGAGGTGGAGCTCTGCGCGCGCTACGGGACGGGCAAGGACGTCCTCGAGTGCGGCTGCGGCACGGGCCTCATCCTCGAGCGCATCAAGGAGCACGCGCGCCGCGCGGTGGGGATCGATCTGTCGCCGGGCATGCTCGAGCTGGCGCGGGCGCGAGGGCTGGAGGTCGAGGAGGGGAGCGTCACCGCGCTCCCGTTCGACGACGCGAGCTTCGACGTGACCTGCTCGTTCAAGGTGCTCGCCCACGTCCCCGACATCGGCCGAGCGCTCGCCGAGATGGCGCGGGTCACGCGGCCCGGCGGCGTCATCCTCGCCGAGTTCTACAACCCGTGGAGCTTCCGCGGCCTCGCCAAGCGCCTCGGGCCGGCGGGCAAGATCAGCGACACGACGCGCGAGAGCGCGGTCTACACGCGGTTCGACTCGCCGCGGGTCCTCCCGCGGATCCTCCCGCCCGGCACGCGCATCGAGACCGCGCGCGGCATCCGCATCGTCACGCCTGCGGCGCTCGCGATGACGATCCCCGGCCTCGCGGGAATGCTCCGCGTCGCCGAGCGGTTGCTCTGCGACACGCCCGCCGCGAGCTTCGGCGGCTTCTACGTGGCCGTGATCCGCAAGGGCTGAGGTCCGAGCGCGCCCCCGCGCGGGGCCCGTGCGGCGGGATTTTTCCGTCGATCGACAGGCCCACGGGGCGTTTCGCGCGTCTATACTCGAACCAATGCGTCTCCTCCCGCGCGCGCTCAAGTTCCTCGCGCTCTTCGTCGCCTTCGGAATCGCCAGCTGGCTCGCGCTGAACCTGCACGGAGGCGGCCTGTGGGAGGGCCTCGCCCCCGCGGTCGCGAGCACGGCGGATCCGAAGCACGGTCCCTCGAACTACGACCTCCGGCAGCTCAAGGTCGTCAACGAGGTCCTGAAGAACGTCCGCGACAAGTACGTCGATCCGAAGCGCGTCAAGCCGAAGGACATGCTCCTGTCCTCGCTCAACTACGTGCAGCGCGACGTCGCGCAGATCATCGTCACCCACGAGGAGCCGTCGCCGACGGTGAAGGTCCGCGTCGACACGCAGGAGCGCGAGTTCCGCGTCGACAACGTCCTCGGCCTCTGGGACGTCTCCGCGCGCCTCCGCGAGGTCTTCGATTTCGTTCAGGAGAACCTGAAGGGCACCGAGGTCGATCTCCGCGAGGTCGAGTACGCCGCCTGCAACGGCATGCTCCACACGCTCGACCCGCACAGCGTGCTGCTCTCGCCCGAGGCGTACAAGGAGATGAACCTCTCGACGAGCGGCCAGTTCGGCGGCCTCGGGATCGTCATCTCCATCCGCGATCAGCAGCTCACGGTCATCAACCCGATGCCCGGCACGCCCGCCTTCCGCGCCGGCGTGAAGAAGTACGATCGCATCACGAAGATCGGCGGCGAGTCGACCCTCAACATGGGCCTCAACGAGGCCGTGCAGCACCTCCGCGGCGCGCCGGGCACGAAGGTGACCGTCTGGATCCGCCGCGACGGCCCCGACGGCTGGCAGCAGGCGAAGCCCTTCGAGCTCACGCGCGAGGTCATCAAGGTGCAGAGCGTCGAGTCGAAGTCGCTCGGCGACGGCATCGGCTACGTGCGCATCAAGCAGTTCCAGGCCAACACGTCGAAGGACCTCGACGAGGCGCTCCAGAAGCTCAAGGGCAACGGCGAGCTGAAGGGCCTCGTGCTGGATCTCCGCGGCAACCCGGGCGGGCTCCTCGAGCAGGCCGCGCGCGTGGCGGACAAGTTCCTCGTCGGCGGTCCGATCGTCGCCACCGTCGGCAACCCGGGCGCGGGAGAGGACCGCGAGGAGAAGGTCGCGCACGCCGACGGGACGGAGCCGAACTACCCGATCGCGCTCCTCATCAACGGCTCCAGCGCGAGCGCGAGCGAGATCGTCGCCGGCGCGCTCAAGAACCACGACCGGGCGATCATCATCGGCGAGACGTCGTTCGGGAAGGGCTCCGTCCAGCTCGTGTTCACCGAGCTGCCCGACCGCGCCGCGCTCAAGCTCACGATCGCGCAGTACCTGACGATGCCCGGCGACATCTCTATCCAGGGCACCGGCGTCACGCCCGACATCGAGCTCGATCCGATGACGGCGGACAACCAGGAGATGGACCTCACCGTCGACACCGGGATGATCAAGGAGCGGGATCTCTCGCGGAGCCTCTCGAGCTCGCGCGTGCGCGAGGGGCAGAAGCCGCAGGAGATCGTCCGCTACAACCTCCCCGAGTCGCTCAGGCGTGAGCTCCGCGAGCGCGGCGGCGACCCTGACGAGGTCCTCGGCCCCGACTTCCCGAACAAGGACTTCCCGGTCAAGTTCGGGCGCGACATCGTCGCGAAGGTCCCGCACGGCAAGCGGCTCGAGCAGGTCCGCGCCGCCAAGCAGATCATCGACGACGCGCGCCGCACCGAGCTCCAGAAGGTGTCGGCGGACCTGCAGCAGCTCGGCATCGACTGGAGCGACGCGCCGGCCGACGTCCCGCAGTCGACCGCGGGCGCGCCGCCGCCGAACGTCGAGGTGAAGGTCGAGACCGACAAGCCCGGCAACGAGGCCTCCGCTGGGGACTCGATGAACCTCCGGGTGAGCGTCACCAACAAGGGGACGGTCGCGCTCCACCGCCTCGCCGCGGTCACGAAGAGCGACAACGGGCTCTACGACAACAAAGAGCTCGTCATCGGCAAGCTCGAACCGGGCAAGACGAGGACCGCCTCGATCCCGCTCGGCTGGTGCGAGGTCGAAGGGCGCAAGCCCGGGTCGACGGCGCCGCTCCCGAAGGACGCGCCGCGCGTCTGCCGCCTGCCGCGCGACACGCTCTCCCGTCAGGACGGCATCTCGGTGAAGTTCGACGAGGCCCGCGGCCGCGCGCCGGCGGAGCAGACGCTGCGCGTCGGGGTGAAGTCGCTCGAGCGCCCGATCTTCGCCTACAGCTACCAGATCGCCGACTCGCGGAAGGGCAACGGCGACGGCAAGGTGCAGAAGGGCGAGCACCTGACGATGTACGTTTCGGTGAAGAACGTCGGCAAGGGCAAGAGCTACGAGACGCAGGCCAACCTGCGGAACCTCTCGGGCGACGGCCTCCTCCTCCACGAGGGCCGGTTCGACATCTCGAACATGCAGCCGGGCGAGGTGAAGAAGCTGACGTTCTCCTTCGACGTCGAGTCGCCGCTCGCCGACCCGGAGGCGAAGGTCGAGCTGTCGATCGCCGACCGCGACCTCCGCGAGAACGTCGTCGAGAAGGTCCGGATGCCGATCGCCGTCCCGACGACGCTCACGCCGGCGAACGGCACGATGAAGGCCCGCGCCGGCGGCGCCACGCTCCTCGAGTCGCCCGAGCCCGGCGCGCGCGCCTTCGGCCGCCTCGGCGCGGGGATGGCGGTCAACGTCCTCGCGTCCGCGGGCGATCTCACGAAGGTCGCGCTCGGCGAGGGGCGCTTCGGGTTCGTGAAGACGGTCGAGCTCGAGGCCGGCGGCGCGCCGACGGCCGTGGTCGCGTTCGAGGAGACGATGCGTCGCTTCCCGCCGTCGGTCGAGGTCCAGCCGGTCCCGCTCTCGGTGCGGGACGACAAGGTCCTCATCAAGGGCACGGCGACGGACGCGGACAAGATCCTCGACGGCTACGTGTTCGTCGGCAACCGCAAGGTGTTCTACCGCTCGAACCGCAACGGCGCCGATCCGAAGCGGATGACGTTCGAGACCACGGTGCCGCTCCGTCCGGGCGTGAACGTGATCACGGTCGTCGCCCGCGAGAACGTCGACACCGTCGGCCGGCGGACGCTCATCGTCCGCCGCGACGGTCCGAACGGCGAGATCCTGCCGACGCCGAAGGGCGAAGAGGATCTCGAGAGCGGCGGCGGCGGCGACGACTGACCGATCCGCGTCGTCGGCGCCATCGGGGGCGTCGGCGCCATCGGGACGGCGGCGGCCTCGATCGGTCGCCGCCGCGGGGGAGCCCGCGCGAGCGGGGCGGCGACGACCGACCTCCGCGCGCTCAGGATCTCCGCGGTGGCTCCGCTGCGCGTCGCCGATGGTGACGTTTGGACGGCTCTTCACTCCACGGCGCACTTCGCGCCGACGATCGGCACCTGGAGCGACGGCGTGACCCACGTCTGCACCGGCACGGGCCCCGCGGTGACGTCGGGGATCGCGGGGTAGTACGTGAGGAAGTTGAAGCACATCTCGTCGTCGGTGCCTTCGCCCCACTTGATCGCGCGGTCCTCGGTGTTCTTCCAGGTGCAGCGCGTCCGCATGACGTCGCCGGGCGCGACCTCCTTGTGGTCGAGCTTGAAGTTCTCCTGGTTCTCGAAATTGAACGGCTTCTGCTCGAAGATCATCTGCGGCGCGCCGTTGCCGCCCGGGATGCGCTCGGTGCCGATCGCGACGCCGCGCGTGTGCATGTGCGGGGAGGCGCCGAAGAACTTCACGCCGGCGTACTTGCTCCCGAGCTTGTAATCGCACCGGAGCGTGTGCGCGGCCGTCCGCGGCGGGATCGTGAAGTCCTTCGACCCGAAGGCGAGGACCCCGGCGTCGTTCGGGCGCAGCTGGTCGGTCGCGCAGATCTGGTAGCCGCTGTTGTCCGAAGGGTTCGGGAGGTTCCGGGCGTTGTTGTAGTGGACCTGGAGCACCCAGTGCGTCGTGCCCTTCTCCTCGGGGAACCCCGCCTCGGGCGGGAGCTCGAGGTTGCCGCCGCCGGGCGCCCAGCCGGTCACCATCTTCCACCCGCCCGCCGCGAGGGCGCGGCACGGGTGGGGCTCGCTCGGCTCGGCCTCGGCGGACTGGAACAAGAGGACGTGATGGACGATGTCGAGGTTGTCGATCTGCGGGCCGAGCGCGATGACGTGGTGCTTCTTGTCGACGACGTCGTCGACGCCGAAGCACACGTACTTGTCGTCGTCCCCGCCGCCGCTCGTCCACGTGAACGGTTTCGACGCCTTCAGCACGGTGACCTTCCCCGGGGCCGGGCAGACGAAGGGACGCGTCGCGGGGGGCGGACCCTCTCCGGCGTCGCACGACTCGGCCGACTTCGCGGCGCCGCCGGCGACCCAGTCGTCGATCGCCTTGACCTGAACGTCGGTCAGGCGCGCCGCCGGCGGCATGCGGCCCTCCTCGGCGTGGATGCGATCCTTGACGAGCTCGAAGACCTTCTTGCCCCCGTACTCCTGGTGGAGGTCCTCGAACGTGACGAGCGACGTCGAGGCGCCGGCCTTCGCCTCGGCGCCGTGGCAGGTCTGGCAGGTCGTGGTGAGGACCTCGTCGACGGCGCACGGCAGACCCGAGCGGACCTGCGTCTTCGTCCCGTCGTCGTCGTCTCCGCCGCCCTTCTTGCCCTTCGACGCGACGTCGTCGTCGCCGGTGAGGGAGTTGACGGGAGCGGTGCAGGCAAACGCGAGCGTCACGGCGCAGAGCGCCGCCGCCGCGAGGCCGAGCGGCCTACGGATCGGGGTCATGGTCATCCTCCGGGCGTGGCGTCCGAACGGAGCGCCGCGCGCTCCAGGTTCGCCGTCCGGAGGTCCTTGAGCAGTCTTCGGGCCACGCGCAGGGCCACGGAAACGCCGCGCTTTCGCGACGAGGCGCACATCGTCGCCGGATCCCGTTCGAGCGCCGGTGTCACGCGCGGGCGACAACGACGGTCTCGCGGGCCGCGCGCCGCGACGACCGAGGCGGCTACCGCCCGCGCGGGGGCGACCCGGCCCGCCGACCGGCGCGCGCGCCAGGCGTCGGCCCGCGCCGCCGGCCCGCGCGCGGTGAGGAACGGCCCGCACCCTTGTGGTAGCGTGCCCGCGCGATGCGCCTCCACATCAACATCGACCACGTCGCGACGCTCCGGAACGCGCGCGGCACGCCGTACCCCGATCCGGTCGAGGCGGCGCGCGTGTGCCTCGACGCCGGAGCGCACGGCATCACGGCGCACCTGCGCGAGGACCGCCGCCACATCGGCGATCAGGACGTCGAGCGCCTCCGCGCGACGCTCCGCGCGACCTTCAACCTCGAGTGCGCGGCGACCGACGAGATGATCGGCCTCGCCGTCGCGACGCGGCCGGACGTGGTCACGCTGGTCCCCGAGCGCCGCGCGGAGCGGACCACCGAGGGCGGGCTCGACGTCGCCGGCAGCGCCGGGGCGCTCGCGAAGCACGTCGACGCGCTCCAGGCTGCGGACATCAAGGTCAGCCTCTTCATCGCGCCCGACCCGAAGCAGGTGGAGGCGTCGCGCGCGCTCGGCGTCGAGCAGATCGAGCTCCACACCGGCGAGTACGCCCACGCGTTCGGCTACGGTCGTCCGTCGTCCTCGGACCTCACGCGCCCGACGCCCGACGCCGCGCAGCGCGAGCACGTGCGCCTCGCCGCGGCGGCGAAGATGGGCCACGAGCTCGGGCTCGAGATCGCAGCCGGTCATGGCTTGACGACGCGCAACGTCGGTGCGCTCGTACTGATCCAGGAGATCGTGGAGCTGAACATCGGCCACGCGGTGATCGCCGACGCCGTCTTCATGTCGCTCGGTGGCGCCGTGAAGGCGATGCTCGGCGCGATCGGGAGGGGGAGACCAGCATGATCGTCGGGGTGGGGATCGACGTCTGTTCCATCGAGCGCATGCGTCGCGCGCTCGAGCGCCACGGAGACCGCTTCTTCGGGCGCATCTGCAGCCCGGCGGAGCGCGCCGATCTCACGGGCCGCGACCAGGCGACCGCTCTGGCAGGGCGCTTCGCCGTGAAGGAGGCCTTCGCCAAGGCGCTCGACGGCGCGCGCGGTGTCGGGTGGCACGAGGTCGAAGTCCGGCGCGCGGCGAGCGGCAGGCCGGTGCTCGAGCTGTCCGGAAACGCCGTGACGACGGTGACGCGCTTCGGCGCGGACACGTGGCACGTGAGCATCTCGCACGACGCGGGCGTCGCGATGGCCGTGGTCATCCTCGAGCGCACGAAGTCCGGCGCGCCGGGCGAGGCCCCGGAGAGAGCGCGCCCGTGATCCCGGTCCTGTCGCGCGGTCAGATGCGCGCGTTCGACGCCCACGCGATCCAGACGGCTCGCGTCCCCAGCGTCGTCCTCATGGAGAACGCCGGGCGCGGCGCGGCCGACGTCATCGAGCGCGAGCTCCTCGACGGTCACGCCGCGGGGCGCCGCGTCGTCGTCGTCGCGGGGGCCGGGAACAACGGCGGCGACGGCTTCGTCGTCGCGCGCCACCTCCTCGCGCGCGGCGCGCACGCCGAGGCGTGGCTCGCGGGCGATCCCGCGAAGATGACCGCCGATTGCCGCGCGAACCACGACGCCTTCGCGGGCGTGGGCGGCAAGGTCGAGGGCGTCCCGCTCGGCCGGTCGCTCCACGTCCTCGGCGACGCGCTCGCGGGCGCCGACGTCGTCGTCGACGCCCTCTTCGGCACGGGCCTCGACCGCGAGATCACCGAGCCGCTCGCGAGCGTGGTTCGCCTGATGAACGAGGCGCGCCGCTTCGGACGTCGCCCGCGGCTGGCGGCGCTCGACGTCCCGTCGGGCCTCGACGCCGACAGCGGCGCGGCGCTCGGCGCCTGCGTCGAGGCCGATCGGACGATCTCCTTCGCGCACCTCAAGCTGGGTCACGTCACCGGGCGCGGCGCCGCCCTGTCGGGGCCGGTGCACGTCGTCGACATCGGCGTGCCGCCGTCGCTCGTGGCCAGAGAGAGCGCCGAGCTCGTCGAGGCGAGCGACGTCCGCGCCGTCGTGCGGCCGCGGCCGATCGACACGCACAAGTACCGCGCGGGCCACGTGGCGATCGTCGCGGGCTCGGCCGGGAAGGTCGGCGCGGCGCTCCTCTCGGCGCGCGGCGCGCTCCGTGGAGGCGCCGGCGCGGCGACGATCATCACGTGGCCGGACGCGGCGGGCGCGCTCGAGGCGCGGATCCCGGAGGTGATGGTCGCGCGCCTGACGTCGGACGCGGACGAGGCGGCGCTCGACGCCTCGATCGACGCGCTGCTCGCGCACAAGCGCGCGGCCGTGCTCGGGCCGGGCTTCGGCACGGGCGACGCTGCGCGCCGGGTGTCCGATCGGATCCTCGCGTCGTTCGGCGGGGCGATCGTCGCCGACGCCGACGCGTTCACGATGCACGCCGGCGCGCCGGAAGACTTCGCCGTCGCCGGCGGGCGCGTCGTCTTGACGCCTCACTCCGGCGAGCTCGGGCGCCTGCTCGGGCGCTCGTCGGAGGACGTCGAGGCCGATCGCTTCGGAGCGGCGCGCGAGGCCGCGAAGCGCGCCGGCGCCGTGGTCCTCCTCAAGGGAGCGTACACGGTGATCGCGTCGCCGGAGGGGCGCGTCGTCGTGAGCGGATCCGGGAGCCCCGCGCTCGCGACCGCCGGCTCGGGCGACGTCCTCTCGGGGCTCGTCGGCGCGCTCGCGTGCACGCTCCCGCCGTTCGAGGCCGCGTGGTGCGCCGCGTTCCTCCACGGCGTCTCCGGGCGCGCGTGGCAGAAGGAGCACGGCGACCGAGGGCTCCTCGCCGGCGAGATCGCCGATGGCCTGCCCGCCGTCCTCGCGGCGCTCCTCGCCGGGGCGTGATCGGCGCCCGGGCGCGCCGCGGGCTGCGTGGTCGCGGCCACGCGCGGTTGGCCGGCCAGACACACGTCCCTCGCGCGGGGGCCAAAATGCGCAATGGTTCCATGGGCTCATGAGCTGGCGCTTGGGTTGCAACTCGCCCTCGTCGAGAGGACAACGATGCCGACCGACGCCGTCACCGCCCCCGCCGAACGCTCGCCCCGCACGCTCGTCGCCCACGATCAGAGGAGCCTCGAGCTCGGCCTGGTCGAGCTCATCCCCGAGCTTCGCGGTCGAGCGTGCCGACTCGCCGGGGATCCGACGACGGCCGATGACGTGGTCCAGGACACGATCGAGCGCGCGCTCAAGTTCGCGAAGCAGTACGAGCGCGGCACCAACCTCCGCGCCTGGGTCTACCAGATCCTCTTCAGCGTCTTCATCACGCGCTACCGCCGCGCGCGTCGCGACAAGAACGCGCTCCGCGCGCTGGCGTCCGATCCGTGCGCGTGGACGACGCCGGAGCGCTTCGCGTCTCCGGACGCCGCCGTGTCGCTCACCCACAAGACGCAGGTGACGCTCGACGCGCTCCCCGAGACCTTCCGCTCGGTGCTCAAGCTGGTCGACCTCGACGAGCTCACCTACCGCGAGGCCGCCAACGAGCTCGGCGTCCCCGTCGGCACCGTGATGAGCCGCCTCCACCGAGGCCGCAAGCTCCTGGCGTCGCAGCTCCACGAAGCGGCCTGAGCGCGGCGGCCCTCGCGAGGCGCCGCGCGCGAAAGGGCGGGGGCGGTCGCGCGGCGGCGCCCGCTCGCGCGGCGCGCTCG
>JAHBWF010000003.1 GCA_019637105.1 Labilithrix sp. | reverse complement strand
TCCGGTGGCGCCCGTCGCGCCGGTGGCGCCCGTCGCGCCGGTGGCTCCGGCCTCGCCGTCCGTGCCGGTCGCGCCGGTGGCTCCGGTGGCGCCCGTCGCGCCGGTGGCGCCCGTCGCGCCGTTACAGATGTACGCCGTCTGCTCGACCTCACAGGCCTCGAGCACTTTGTCGTTGTTCGCGTCGGTGCCGACCTCGAGCCTGACGCCGCCGTTCTCGCAGTTCTCGCCCGGCGGCTCCTCGGTGATCGAGATGAACACGTCGTCGCAAGACGAGTGACCGCCCTTGCCGTCCTTGCCGTCCTTGCCGTCCTTGCCGTTCTTGCCGTCACGCCCGTCCTTGCCGGCGGCGCCCTGCGGCCCTTGCGGCCCGGGGCCCGCGAGGCCCGTCTCGCGCCACTTGCCCGAGGCCCCGTCACAGTAGAGCAGCGCGTTCTTCCAGACCGCGTACACGACCTGGAGATTGTTCTCGCCGCTGCACACCGGAAGATCCGCCTCGCTCTTCACGCTGATCGCCGCGAGGTTCGTGTCGGCAACCTTCGGTTCATCGGCACATGCGATGAGCCCGACGGCCGCGAGCGACGTCACACCAACTCCGATGAGCCTGAACTTCCTCAACACAGATCGCATCAGTCTTTCTCCTTATTAATGGTTGCCAACGTAATTCGAATGTTGAAATCGGTAGTTTGTCGGTTGGGGTCGCGGCTCGGCGCGGCCCGCGCGCTCTCCGATCGCCCGGACGAACGAGCCACGATGCTCGCGTTCGGGGCCGGCGACGGCGGTCGGTTCGGGCGCTCGGCGACGATCGTGATCCCTTGCCGGGAGCCTCGTTTCGTGCGCTCGATCGAGGGAAGCGCCCGAGGCACCGGCTCATCGGGCCGATCCGTGAACCCTGCCCCCGGCCTCCGGGTCGGCGCGACCGAGGTGCGCCTCAGCGAGCTGCCGGCGCGTCTTTTGTCCCCTCGAGCGCGCTCGGACCGACGGGTCGTCGAGAGCGGGTGTGTCGTGTCGGATATGGCGGGTGATGGTTGTTATCGATTCTCGAACCGTCAAGTCGTGTACCCGGAGACGTCCTTCGCCAGCCGCGGATCGCCCTCGTGATCGGGCTCCGTCGGTCCGCGTCGCGCGTCTCGTCGCGCCGCTCGAAGGTCGCCTCGCGGCGGCATAAGGCGCGTCGTGCGTCGATCGCACGACGGCGCTCGACGTCGTCGCGATCGGGCGGGGTCGCCGAGTTCATCATCGTCGCCGTCGCGGTCTGCGCGTGGCGTGCCGGGAACCCGCGCCGAGTCGTGACGCCGGGTTGGCGGCCGCCGGGCCGATCGGCGCGAACGGGGAGTTCATCCCCCGCGAACGCGCGTTTCGCGCTTCGTCGTCCGCGACGCAGCGCGCGCGGGCGCGCCGCAGACGTCCGGCGACGACGCGGACGCCGTCGACGTTCGGGCGGGCGCCTGTCGCGCGGCGGACGGCCCACGCCCCGTTCGACGCGGCGACCGCGGAACGGTCGCCGCGTGAGCGCGTCAGGTTCGCGAGGCCCCATGAGGAACGCCACAGGGTGGCGGAATCGTCACCGACGTCGTGGTGGTTCAGCTCTAGGTGCGCGATCGTTCGACCGGCGGCGCGCGGTACCAGCTTTGCTGAGCAAGCTCGACAAGCAAGGAGTCGCGATGTCCACGAATGTAAGGAGCGACCGTCACGATCGTGGGAGATCCGGATGACGGGTTCGCTCTCTCCCGCCGGGCCTCGGCTCGTCGCGGGTGACCGGCTCGGCAGAAACGAGCTGCTCTGTCCCCTCGCCGAGGGAGGAATGGCCGCCGTCTGGCTCGCCAACCAGCGCGATCACCGTGGGATCACCAGGCAGGTCGCCCTGAAGACGATCCTCCCGGTCTACGCGTCGGACGCCGAGTTCCGTCGGCTCTTCGAGGACGAGTCGCGCATCGCGGCGCGCATTCAGCACGAGAATGTCGCGCAAGTCCTCGAGGTCGGCGACAACCGCGACCGCCTGTACCTCGTCATCGAGTGGGTAGACGGAGACTCGCTGCGCACCCTGGAGCGGGTCGCGGCGAGGAGCTCGGTGCGCGTGCCGCAGGAGATCCTCCTGCGCATCCTCTCCGACGCGTGCGCGGGCCTCCACGCCGCGCACGAAGTCGTCGACGAGCGCGGCAAGGGGCTCGGCGTCGTCCACCGCGACATCTCCCCACAGAACATCCTGGTGAGCTCGCGGGGGATCACCAAGGTCATCGACTTCGGCGTCGCGAAGGCGAGGGATCGCCTCTCGTTGGATACGAAGCCCGGGATCGTCAAAGGCAAACCTCTGTACATGGCCCCCGAGCAGGCGCTCGGGCTCGCGGTCGACCGGCGCGCAGACATATGGGCGCTCGCCGCGGTCTTCTATCGCCTCGTCACGGGGAAGCCGCCGTTCGAGGCGTCCAACGTGATCAGCACGATGCAGGTCGTTCGCAGGGGCCGGATCGCCGAGCCGCTATGCGAACGAAGGGACGTCCACCCCGCCGTCGGCGAGGTGATGGAGGTCGCGTTGTCGCCGAGCGCGAGCGGCCGCTTCGAGACGGCGGCGGCGATGCGCGACGCCCTGGAGGCGGCGATGACGCGAGCCGGGCTTCGAGCGGACACGGCTGCCGTCGCGGCGTTCTGCGGCGAGCACCTCGGCGCGCGCCGCAGCGCCCGCCACAGGATGATTCGTGCGGCGCTCGAGGCCGCGCGGGCGAGGACGCCGCCCGCGGTGAGGAGCTTCACTCCACCCTGCTCCTCGGCCGTGCGTCCAGGAGCGTATCGCATCATCGACAACACTTCGACGTAGCGGTGTCGCGCGCGGCTCCGCGGACGCTCCTCGTCTCCGCACGGGGCGGGGTCCTACGCGGCGCGCGTCGAGCTCCAGGTCACCGAGGACCTCTTCGTCGGTGATCTGCGGCCGGTCGGCCCGACCGCCTGGCGTGCCACGCGACGAAGGGCGCGAGGCGGGAAGGGCCGCGCAGAACCTATTGAGAGGAGGCGCAAGTATGTCGCTCGCCAACATCGATGACGCGCACGACGAAGAGCTGCCGACGGCCGCTCGCGCGGGAGGGATGGCCTTCCCGTCGTCCCACTCGCTCGTCCTGGAGATCGTCGACGGGCCGGACGCCGGTCGCAAGGTGTCGCTCGCGGGGTTCGAGAACGCGCGCGCGCTCATCGGGCAGAGCCCCGCGTGCGACATTCGGTTGACGGATCAGCAGGTGTCGCGGCGGCACGCTGCGCTGGACCTCAGCGGCGCGCGTCCGCGCATCACGGACCTGGGCTCGACGAACGGCACGACGATCGAGGACGTCCCGGTCGTCGACGCGTACCTGCGCCCCGGCGCCGTCGTTCGCCTGGGGGCGACGTCGTTCCGCGTGATGCCCGCGACGAGCCGCGACGTCTCGGCGCCGCCCAGCTCCACGGCGAGCCATTTCGGGAAGGTGATCGGCGGCAGCGCGGCGATGCGCAGGCTGTACCCGTTGTGCGAACGGATCGCGACGTCGGGCGTCCCAGCCGTCATCGAGGGGGAGACGGGGACGGGCAAGGAGGTGCTCGCCGAGGCGCTCCACGCTGCGAGCCCGCGCGCGGCGGGGCCGTTCGTCGTGTTCGACTGCACCGCCGTCCCCGCCAACCTCGTCGAGTCCGAGCTGTTCGGCCACGAGCGCGGCGCGTTCACGGGCGCCGCCGGCGCGCGCAAGGGGATGCTCGAGCAGGCGGCGGGCGGGACGCTCTTCATCGACGAGATCGGAGACCTCGACATCGCGCTCCAGCCGAAGCTCCTGCGCGCCGTCGAGCGGCGCGAGATGCGGCGCCTCGGCGGAGATCGAACCATTCGCGTCGACGTTCGGATCCTCGCCGCGACGCGCCGCGATCTCGACCGCGAGGTCCAGTCCGGCCGCTTTCGCGACGACCTCTTCCATCGACTCGCCGTGACCCGCATCGAGCTGCCTCCCTTGCGCGCGCGCGAAGGGGACGTGCTGTTGCTCGCGCGGCACTTCTGTCGAGACCTCGGGGGCGATCCGGACACCTTCCCGTCGGAGCTGCTCGATCGCTGGGAGGACTACAGCTGGCCCGGGAACATCCGCGAGCTCCGCAACGCCGTGGCGCGGTGGCTCGCCCTCGGCGAGGTCGCGAGCTCGACGGAGGCCCGAGCCGCGCGCGCCGAGCCCGGGCGAGGCGACACCGCGGGCGACTTCCTCGACAGCTTCCTCACCCTCGGGCTGCCGCTGCCCCAGGCGCGCCGGCAGATGGTCGACGCGTTCGACCGGCTCTACGTCGATCGCGTCTTGGCCAAGCACGACAGGCACGTCGGGAGAGCGGCCGCCGCGGCGGGGATCGGCCGCCGCTACTTCCAGATGATCCTCGCTCGCGGCCCCTCCGATTGACCGGCGCGGCGGGAGCGAGCGGCGCGACACGGTCTCGCGACGGCGCCTCGCGGCTCGCGAGGACGCACGCGCGCGCGTTTGGGGGGCGCGCGCGTGCGTCCGTTCGTCGTCGACCGGAGGACGCGGATCCATCGACGCGGCGACGCTCGGCCGCGTGGATCGCACGCGGCGCGCGCGGAGGGCCGCGGGGAGAGGGCCGAGCGAGCGAGCTGGCGCGTCGTCGCGAGCCCCGCGGTTCGGCCCGCGAACGCGGCCTTCGCGCGACGTGCAAAGGTCCTTCACGTCGGGGCTCCTCGCGCCCGAGGAGCCCGACGTTTCTCGGGGTGCGGCTCGAGGCACGGATCCGGCAAGCGTCGGACTCGAACTCACATCTGGAGGCATCATGTCCGCCACCCACGCGTGCTTCGACGCTTCGATACCGAGGACGGTGCCGAGCGCAACGACTCTGGAAGCGGGGCGCAACGCGCGCAACATCACGACGTCGCAGCCCGGAGCAGAGCCGGAGCCCGACGAGTTTCGGCTGCGCGTCTACCGCTTCGTCAAGGGGAACGCCGGTCGTCTGCTCGTTCGTACCCGAGAGCTTGCGGCGGCGCGCCCCGTACCTCGCGCCACGACGACGGAGCTCGGGGAGGGCATCGCGGAGCTCCTCAAGGCGCTCCTCGGCGAGCTCGCGAGCGGCCCGAGCCCGTCCGGCGCCCCGCCTGACCGGCGCCCCAGGGCGCCGGCGAGCCCGAGCCTCGACGTGACGAGGGTCGTCCTCGACTACATCGACGCCCGGACGGCGATCGTGGAGCTCGCCGCGGAGCCGAACATCTGGATCGGCCGGAGGGAGCGCGACGCGCTCGATCGGTGCGTCGCCGAGGCCGCCGCGCGCGCGGCCGGAGAGTACGCGCGCCGACGCGAAGAGTACGTCGCGTCGAACGCCTCCGCCCGGTTCGCCTGCCTCGCGCACGAGCTGCGCGATCGGCTCTCGGTCGCGGTGGTCGCGTACGCGCTGCTGGAGGCCGAGGGGAAGGTGCGCGGCCGCGCCGCGGAGGTCCTCGAGCGGAGCATCGCCGCGATGGCCGAGCGCGTGGAGCGGGAGCTCGCGGAGGTCCGACGTCACGGCCGCGCCGCCGCTCCCGCGCGCGTCGCGTCGACGGAGCTCGTCGAGGAGCTCGATCGCGTCGCTGCGGCGAAGGCGAAGGCGAGAGATCTCGAATGGAAGGTCGAGATCGAGGGGGACGATCTCGAGGTCGAAGCGGACCGAGTCGTGGTCGGCGACGCGGTCTCGAACGCCGTGAAGGGCGCCCTCGAGGCGACCCGAGTGCCCGGCGCCGTTCGGTTGACCGTCGGCGCGACGAGCGATCGAGTCGTCGTCGAAGTCGCCGAAGAGCGTGGTGATCCCCGCGGCGCGCTGGTCCACGGGACGTCGGTCGAGAAGGTCGCCGACGCCGGGAGCGATCGCAGCGGGCTCGACCTCGACTCGTCGACGGTCCGTCGCGCCGCCGAGGCCAGCGGCGGGCGGCTCGTGGTCCGCGCCCTGCCCGACGGCTGCGTGCTCGCGATCGAGCTGCCGCGCCGCGTCGACGGTCCGCGCTGACGATGGGCTCGCCGCGAAGTCTCCGTTCGCCGGCTCCGCCTCCGCGAACGAACGGTTCGCGAGCGCCCGCGCGACGGCCCGATTCTCGTCGAGTATTCGCGGGCTCCTGCGGGGCACGGAACGCGCAGTCGAGCGGTCCACGGTGGGCGTGCAGCACGCTCCCCCGCTTCGGAGAGGGAGATCATGACAGACCGTGAGAAGCCGGTGCTACTCGTCGTCGACGAATGCGAAGTCCGATGTCTGCTCCAGGACATCTACTTCTCGGAGTTCGGCATGAACGTCGAGTCGGTGAACGAAGGGGCGGCCGCCGTCGCGAGGTGCTCGGCGCTGGCGCCCGACGTCGCGCTCGTGAGCATGTCACTCGAAGGAGAGCTCGACGCCGTCGAGACCATTCGAGGGCTCAAGGCGCGATCGGGGACGCACATCATCGCGCTGGCGGACGCGTCGACGTCGTCGGTCGACGCGCAGGTCGAGCACGCCGCCCGCGCCCTCGCCGCAGGCGCCGACATGCTCGTCGTCAAGCCGTGCATGCCCGACACGCTGCTGCGGCACGTGAAGCGGCTCCTCGCGCACCGGCAGCCCGACGCAGGGCGCGACGCGGCGTCCGACGACCGGAGGAGCCAGGAGCTCGGCGGCGAGGCTCGCGCGGACGGCGACGAGGCCGTCTCGCTGGGCATGAGCGCCTGAGGCGAAGCTCCGCCGCGCCCGGCCGCAGGGAGCCCGCGTGCTCGCGCGCTCGCGTCGGTCACGCACGGCCCGCCGGCGGAGCTCCGGGCGCGCGCTCCTCCGGTCCCGGAGGCGCGCGCGTGTCCCGAAGGAGCGCGTCGCGGCACGTGGCTCGCACGTCGGCGCGGCGCCGCCCTCGGGGGGGGGCCGCCGACGGAGGGGAGGTCCGGAGGATGCTCACGTCCAGCCACACGCACGCTCTCGCCGAGTCGTCGCGCGTCGACCGCGGTCGACGCCGCGCGGGCGAGGCGCGCGCGGCGCGGAGAGGACCTCCGGGAAACGCCTGCATTTCCGGGAAGCGGCGCGTGTCGTGCCCCACGACGAGCCCACGACCGGACCGAGCACGACCTCGCGTCGCGCTCGGTGGATCGACGGACGCCCGCGCGAGCGCGCGCGGCGCCCGTCGATCCAGGAGCAGGATCGGCGCGATGGGTGGGCTCTTCGCGATCCGGCGATCTCGGCTCCGTACGACTGGCGATCTCGAGTTCCAACGTTAGGTTCGGTTCGACAACAAGGGGGGATGTGATGGAGGAGTTCGGGTACGAAACGCGTTTGACCGACGGTCCCGTGAAGCGCGCGCAGCTGCGCGTGTTCCGCAACCTTCGACGCGTCGGGCTCGTCGAGGCGGCCCTCTCGGCGCGCTACAGCCGGCGGACGGAGCGTCACGTCGACGCGCTGCCCGGCGTGGACGGATCCTGCCGCGACGTCCTCGAGGTGCTCAAGGACGAAGGGCTCGCGCGCTCCTCGGCGGCCGCCTTGCCGTTCGTCTCACGGGAGGGGATGACGCAGCTCCGCTCGTTCGCGGAGTCGCTGAAGGATCGCGCGGCGACCACTGCGTCGAGCGTCCACGTCCCGCGGCACGAGATCATGGAGCGGCCGGACGCCTTCCGGATCGGCCTCGACGCGCGTCTGCTCTCGCTCGTGGAGAACTACCTCGGTGTGCCGGTCCGGTACCTCGGGATGGACGTCAAGCGCGAGATGGCGGACGCGAAGGAGAACGGGATCCGCCTCTGGCACCGCGATATCGAGGACCATCGGATGCTCAAGTTCATCGTCTACCTCAGCGACGTGGACGACGGCGCGGGGCCCTTCGAGTGGCTCTCGCGGCGCGACACCGACGCCGTCGTCGACGCGCTGCGGCTCGTCTGGGGGGACGTCCTCACGACGAAGGAGCTCGGGGCGGTCGTCCCCGCCGTCCGGCGGCAGCGGGCGGTGGGGGCCCGCGACACGGTCCACTTCTTCGACCCGGCGCGCATCCTCCACCGCGCTTCGCCGCCCACGAGCCGCGATCGCTACTCGGTGACCTACTCGTATGCGACGCGGCGTCCCTACGTCGAGTACCCGCACGTCACGGACTTCAACCGCAAGTTCGTCGCGCGCTGGGCTTCGCTCTTGGGACCGGCGCAGCGCGCCGCGCTCGTCGAGTAGCGGCGCCCCGCGGCCGCTACTCGACGACGTGACGGGAGACCGCGAGGACCTCGTCGTCGCGGCTCCGGCCGGCAAGCTCGACCGGAGGCGAGGGGCCGGACGCGCGCACCGTTTGACGAAACGGTGGGGGCACGAGACTCTCTACGGCATGGTGCTCACGAGCCGCTCGCCGTCACCGACGATCCCCGACCTCTCGCTCGCGGCGTACTTCCGCCGCGCCGTGGCGCCGTTCGCGTCGCAGACGGCGTTGATCGACGGCCCCTCCGGGCGGAGCTACACGTACCAGCAGCTCCTCGACCTCTCCGCGAGCGTGGCGCACGCGCTCGCGGCGCGGGGCGTCGGTCGCGGCGATCGGGTGGCCTTCGTCTGTCCGAACGTGCCCGAGGTCGCCCTCGCGTACCACGGCACGATCGCCGTCGGCGCGGTCGCGATGATGCTCAACCCGCTCTCGACCCCGGGCGAGCTCGAGAAGTACTTCGGGTCCGGTAGGCCGAAGCTCGTGGTCACGGTGCCGCCCTTCGTCGAAGCGATCCGCGCGGCCGCGCCGTCCCTGCCGATCGTCGTCATCGGCGAGGTGCCCGGCTGCGAGCCGCTCGCCGCGCTCCTCGGCGGACCGAAGACGCCGCCCGAGATCGACGTGAGCGCCGACGACCTCGCGGTGATGCCCTATTCGAGCGGCACGACCGGCTTCCCCAAAGGGGTGATGCTGACCCAGCGCAACATGATCGCGCAGTGTCGGTCGCTCGACGCGATGAAGGAAGCGGACGTCGTGATCGCCGGATCGAACGTGCTCGCCGTCCTGCCGTTCTTCCACATCTACGGCATCATGGCGTTTCTCACGTTCGGGCTCACGCGCGGCGCGACGATCATCACGATGCCGCGCTTCGACATGCCGACGTTCCTCGAGCTCGCGCGCAAGCACGAGGTGCCCCTCCTGCACGTCGTCCCGCCGATCCTCCTCGGGCTCGCGAAGCACCCCGGGGAGCTCGATCTCCCGAAGCTGAAGTACGCTCTGGTCGGCGCGGCTCCGCTCGGCGAAGGGCTCGCGGAGGAGTTCACGAAGCGGACCGGCGCGCTCGTCTACCAGGTCTATGGGATGACCGAGGTCACCGGCGCGTCCCACCTCGGCACGCGCGTACCGGAGCGCAACAAGCCCGGATCGATCGGCGGTCTCGTCGCCGGCGTCGAAGCGCGCGTCGTCGGCGTCGAGAGCGGCGAGGACGTCGCGCCGGGAGAGCCGGGAGAGGTCTGGGTCCGCGGTCCGATCGTGATGAAGGGCTATTTCGACGAGCCCGAGGCCACGAAGGCGACGGTCGACGCCGAGGGCTGGCTCCACACCGGCGACGTCGGCTACGTCGACCGCGACGGCGACTTCTTCCTCGTCGATCGCGTCAAGGAGCTCATCAAGTACAAGGGGATGCAGGTGGCGCCCGCGGAGCTCGAGGCGGTCCTCCTCCGCCACGAGGCCGTCGCGGACGCGGCCGTCTTCCCGCGCCCGGACCCCGAGGCCGGGGAGATCCCGGTGGCCGCGGTGGTGGTCAAGGGCGGGAAGACGGTCTCGGAGGACGCGCTGATGGCGTTCGTCCAGGAGCGCGTCTCGCCGCAGAAGCGTATCCGCGCCGTCGTGTTCCTCGACCAGATCCCGAAGTCCGCCTCGGGCAAGATCCTGCGCCGGCTGCTCGTCGCGCGCTGACCGCTCGGGCTCGCTCGAGCGTCACGACGCGGGCGTCGGAGCGCGCGGGCGCGGCGCGCGTCGGGTCAGGTCTGCTCCTTCTTCGCCTTCGCGATCGCCGCCGCGAGCGCCTTGGCGCGCGGGTCCCGAGGGGCGAGCTCGAGCGCGATCTCGGCGTGGGTCTGCGCCCGCGTCAGGAGCTTCGCCGCGAGGCAGACCTCGCCGAGCGTCACGCGGTACCGTGCGTTCCTCGGATCCAGCGCCACCGCCTGCTCGGCGAGCGTCGCCGCGCGCTCTAGGTCGCCTTCGCTCGCGCGGAGGGCGTTGGCGGCGCGGTCCGCGATCTCCGCCGTCGGCTTGGTGCCGTGCGCGCGCCCGTAGTGGACCGCGGCGTCCGCCCAGCGGCGGTCCTCCTCGGCCGCGCGCGCGCTGGCCAGGCTCCGCTCGAAGCGTACGGCCTTCGCGAGGCGGTCGGCGTCCTCGAGCTTGAGCCGCACGAAGGGATCCTCGCGGTGCTGGAGCGCGAGGCGGAAGTTGTTCGCGGCGCCGATCGGATCGTTGCCCTTCAGCGCCGCCTCGGCCGCGCGCAGGAGCGGCTCGACGCGGGCCTGGATCTCGACCTCCCGCGCCGCGGCCCGGAGCTGGCGCCACTTCTCCGCCGAGCGTTGCGGGCTCGCCTCCGCGGGCGGCGCAGGGGCCGGCGCCGCGCTCGCGCGCTGCTTCTTCTCCTCCGGTGGCGCGGGAAACCGGTGGCCTCTCGTCCCGCCCGCCGGCGTCGCCGTCTTCGCCTTCGACGTCGGCGTCGGCGTTTGCTTCCGCGCCGCGCTCATCCGGCGCGACGAGAGTCGAAGCGCCTTGCTCGGCTTGCGTGGGGGCGGCGTCTTCGAAGCGGCGGGCGCGCCCGAGGGGCCCGCGCCACCCGCCTCGGGTGGAGGCGGCGCGTCGCGTTCGGCGCGCCGCGCCTCGCTCGCCGGCGCGTCGAGGTCGTCGAGCCCCTCGCGGAGGATCTCGTCGAGCTCACGGGGCTCGTCCGCGTCCGCGTTCGCGGCGCCGGCGGTCGAGCCGCGGGGGACGGCCGCGCGGACACGCAGCGACGGCCGCGAGCTCCGGCGGCGCCTCCTCTCTCCGTCGTGCGCGGCGGCGTCGACGTGGCGTGGCTGCGCTTCGGAGCGCGGATCCGACACGCGGCGCGCGTCCTCCTCGATCGCCGCGCGGGCAGGCGCGTTGCCGCGCACGGGCCGCGGCGTCCGCCCGGCCGCGCTCTCGCGGACCGCGCCGAGCTCGAGCAGGCGCTCCGCGATGCGCGAGGCGTCCGCGAGCCCGAGGCTGCAGACCTCGGCGATCTCCTCGAGCGTGAGCTGGCCGTCGAGCTGCGAGAGCATGAAGGCCTCGAGCGCCCCGAGGGGCAGCCGCTTGAGGTCACAATCGGTCGGTTTCAAGATCGTCGAGCGCTCCACGTCCCCTCCCCTCGAGAACAAAACGCCTGATCCTAACTCGACCCCGACTCGCGAGGCGAGCTTCCGGAGCCCGCGCGCCTCCTCGTCCTCTCGACCGCTCGTTCGAGCCCGCGGGCGCGCCGCTCCGCGCCCGCGCGGACGCGCGGGGGGCGTCCTGCGCGGCTCCTCGCGCCTGCGAGGCGAGAGCGCGCACGGTCATCTCCCCGGCGCCGCGCTTCGGCGGTGAAGGAGCGCGCACGGAACCCGCTCGTCGTCCCGCGTCGAGTGTGCGACCGTGGTCCCGCGATGGCTCGACTCGACCCTCACTCCTACGCCGACGACGCGCAACCCCGCACGAAGAGCTTCGACTGGCGGGCGACCGTCGATTTCGCCGCGCGGGTGCTCCACGCCGAGGTCACGCTCCACTTCGCGGAGCCGGCCGCGGGCGGCCCGCTCGACCTCGACACGCGCGCGCTCGACGTCGACGCCGTGCTCGACGCGAGCGGGGCGCCGCTGGAGCACACGCTCCACGCCGCCGATCCGATCCTCGGTCGTCGCCTCGAGATCGCCGTCCCGCCGGGCGCGAGGTCGGTCCGCGTCCGCTACCGCACGTCGCCGGAGGCCTCGGCGCTCCAGTGGCTGACGCCGGAGCAGACGCTCGGCACGCAGCACCCGTACCTCTTCTCCCAGTGCCAGGCGATCCACGCGCGGAGCGTCCTGCCCTGCCAGGACACGCCGTCCGTTCGGCAGACGTTCACCGCATCGATCGACGTCCCGTCACGGCTGCGCGCCGTCATGGCCGCCGCTCCTCTCTCGCGTGAGCTGCACGGGGAGCGCGCGGTCGAGCGGTTCGAGATGCCGCAGCCGATCCCGCCGTACCTCTTCGCGCTGGCGGTGGGCGATCTCGCGTCGAAGGACCTCTCGCCGCGCTCGCGCGTGTGGGCGGAGCCGGCGGCGCTCGAGGCCGCCGCGTGGGAGTTCGAGCGGGTGGAGGAGCACCTCCGCGCGGCCGAGGCGCTCTTCGGGCCGTACGACTGGGACCGCTTCGACCTGCTCGTGATGCCGCCGTCGTTCCCTTACGGCGGGATGGAGAACCCGCGCCTCACGTTCCTCACGCCATCCCTGCTCGCCGGCGATCGCAGCCTGGTGAACGTCGTGGCGCACGAGCTCGCTCATTCGTGGACCGGCAACCTCGTCACGAACGCCACCGCGGAGCACTTCTGGCTCAACGAGGGCTTCACCGTCTTCGCGGAGCGGCGGATCCTCGAGGCGCTCGAGGGGCCGGAGATGGCCGCGCTGCACGCGGCGATCGGCCACCAGAAGCTGCAGCAGGCGTTCGCGCAGCACGCGGCGCGGCCCGAGCTCACCAAGCTGCGCACGCACCTCGTCGGGATCGATCCCGACGAGGCGTTCAGCGTCGTGCCCTACGAGAAGGGCTACTTCTTCCTGAAGGCGCTCGAGGCCGCGGCCGGACGCGCGGCCTTCGACGCGCTCCTGGCGCGCTGGCTCGGCGCGCACCGCTTCGGCGCCGTGACGACGGACGATTTCCTCGCGCTCGTGGAGCGCGAGATCCCCGGGCTGCTCGCGGAGGTCGACGCGAAGGCGTGGGTCGACGCGCCGGGGCTGCCCGCGACGTTCCGCGCGCCCGACTCGGCGCGCCTCCGCGCGGTGCTCGAGCTCGTCGGGCGAGCGCCGGCGCCCGGCGAGACGAAGGGCTGGAGCGTGACCGAGTGGGTGCTCTACCTCGAGGCGATGCCGAGACCCTCGCCGCTCGCCGTGTGCGAGGAGCTCGACAGGGTGTACGGGCTGACGGCCGCGAAGAACCCGGAGGTGCTCGTCAGCTGGCTGACCCTGGCTTGCGAGTCGGGCCTCACCGACGGCGTGCTGCCGCGCGTCGAGGAGGTGCTCGGCCGGACCGGGCGCATGAAGTACCTGAAGCCCCTCTACCGCGCGCTCGCCGCGCGCCCCGAGACGAAGCCGCTCGCGCAGCGCCTCTTCGCGGAGCTCCGCGCGCGCTACCACCCGATCGCCCAGCAGGTCGTGCGCGGCGTCGTGGCGTGACGCCCCGGAGGGCATGCGCGTCCGGTCCGGGCGGGGGCGTCAGTTGAACTGCTTCGTGCCGCGGACGATCTTCTCCGCCTCGACGCCGCCCGCGAGCGTCTCCTCGATGACCTGGCTGTCGGCGGCGGTCACGCGGAGCGTGAGCCCGCCCGGCTGATCGCCGACGCCGTTCGCCTCGACGAAGTAGTTGTAGCTCTCGCGGCTCATCGCGACCCACGCGCCGTCCTTCCGGTACTCGAGCTTGGCGACGGGCACGCGGTGGTTCTGGACCTGGATCGCGGTCCACCACTTCGAGCTGCCGTCCTTGAAGCGGTAGGCGACGTTCCCGGAGGTCGCGCACGAGACGAGCTCGTACGTGACGTCGATGCGCCCGTCCTTCGGATCGGCGATCTTCGCGAACGCCTGCGCGCTCAAATCGAGGTTGATCCCGTTGCCCTCGCACCCCGGGCAGCTGTCGGTGACGCGCACCGTGACCTCGCCCTTCGGGCCCTTCACGAGCAGGCACGCTCCGCACGACGCGCTGGCGTCGTACTCCGGCATGGCCATCGCGGTGACGTCGAGGTCGCCGGGGCTCGCGTCGAAGCTGCAGTTGCCCGAGCCGTCGGCGTCGTAGAACGTCGCGACGCCGTCCTTCGGGCTCGACGCGAGCGTGCGTCCGCCGCCCGACGCCGTGGAGCGCGTGCTGCTCGTCCCGGGCTCCGGGTTGCCCCCGCCGCACGCGAGGGAGAGGCACGGACCCACGAGGAGGAGCGTGACGAGGCGCTTCACCTCGCCGAGTATAGCGCCCCGCGCGGCCGCGGCGACGAAACTACGGCGCCGCCGGCTTGGCCTTCAGGTGCGACTCGAACCAGTCGAGGGTGTGCCCGATCTCGAGGACCTTGTTCTCGCGCTTCTGCGTGCCGTGCCCCTCGTCGGGGAAGACGATCATCTTCGTCGTCGCCCCCTTCTTCTCGAGGGCGGCGTGCATCTGGATCGCCTCTCCGATGGGGACGCGCGGATCGCTGGCGCCCTGGATGAGGAGCAGCGGCGCGTTCACCTTGTCGATGTAGGTGATCGGTGACAGCTCGAGCAACGCCGCGCGATCCTTGTCGGGATCGCCGTATTCGCTGGCGCGGAGGGCGCGGCGGTAGGGGGCGGTGTTCTGGAGGAAGGTGAGGAGGTTCGACATGCCGACGTTGGCGACGCCGGCGTCGAACGCGCCGGCGAACTTGGTCATCGCGACGAGCGTCGAGTAGCCGCCGTAGCTGCCGCCCATGACGCCGACCTTCGGCGCCTTCCCGGCGACCGCGAAGGCGGCGCGGACGTGCTTCGCCGCGTCCTCGATGTCGGTGATGACCGAGAGGCGCTTCGGCCCGTTGTCGGCGTCGAGCCACCGCTTGCCGTAGCCGTCGCTGCCGCGCACGTTCGGCTCGACCCAGACGAAGCCGGCGTCGACGAACACCTGCCCGTACGTGCTGAAGCCCGCCATCGATTGGCCCTCGGGGCCGCCGTGGAAGTGGACCACGACCGGGCAGGGGTCGCGTCGGTCGCCGGCGTCGCGCGCGCACGACTCCGGGCGACGTACGAACATCGGGATCGCGGTGCCGTCGCGCGCCGGGTAGCTCTCGAGCGTCGCGACGGCGAACTTCGACGTGTCGATCTCCGGCGTGCTCGGCGTCACCCACTGCGTGAGCTTCTGCGTCCGCCAGTCGAGGACGAACGACGTCGCCGGGTGGCGCGCCGCCGACGCGTGGACGACGACGAAGCGCCCGTCCCACGAGGCGGCGCCGAACGTCACGTGGTCCTCGGCGACGCCGGGGACGGTGGCGATCTCGGGCAGCCTCTTCTCCGCGTACGTCTTGCCGTCGAGCGCGTGCGGCCGCGTGTACCCGCGCTCGTTCGTCGTGTAGTAGAGGACCTTGCGCGGCTCGTCGAAGTGGAACGAAGAGACGTCGTGCTTCGCGTCGGGCGTGATCGCCGTGACGTCCTCCGGCTCGAGCGCCTTGCCCGTCGGCTTCGCGCGGTACAGGCGGCGGAAGTCGCCGAACTTCGGCGTCGAGACGACGAGCTCGCCGGGCGTCGAGGCGTAGACCGCGCGGTACTCGGCCTTCTCGCCCTGGCCGAACACGGGCGTGAGCTTCTTCGCGCCCTCGTCCCACTCCCAGAGCTCCGAGGTGAGCGCGCCCGTCGCCTTCGCGAGCAGGAGCGTCCGGTTGCCCGAGAGGACGCGCTGGTCGGCCACCGACCAGAGGCCGTCCTCTCCGAACACGAGCTCCTTCTTCCGGGTCGCGATCTCGTAGCGGTAGACGGCGTACGAGTCCGGCTTGCGATCGTTCGCGCGGAAGTAGATCCACTTGCCGTCTTCGGAGACGAACTGCAGGTGCGTCTGCACCTTCGGGAGGTGCTGGATCGCCTCGAGCGGAGCGCCCGCGGGGGCGACCGCCGAGACCAGGTAGAGCCCCGGGTTCTCCTCGCCCTTCCGATCGCGCGTCACGACGAGCCACTTGCCGTCGGGCGTGATCTCCCCGAGCCGCGTCACGTCCTCGCCTCCGGTGATCTGGACCGGGAAATTCTTGGGGCCGTCGGTCCGCCAGATCTGGAGCGTGCCGGTGACGTTCCACGCGAAAAAGAGCGTCTTGCCGTCGGGCGAGACGCGGCTCCCGATCGGCGCGCGCACGTCGAGCATCGCCTGGATGCGCCGGCTCACCCCCGCGGGGAGGGGAGGAGGCGCGAACCGCGCGAGCACCTCCGGCGAGACGCTGTCGGCGCCGTGCCCCGCGTAGCCCGCGCCCTTCTCGGTCGCGGCCGTCGGCGCCGTCGTCGTCGATCCCGCGGGGGCGGCGGTGACGGGCGGCACGCGCGCGCCCTCGGGGGCGGGGCCGCACGCGGCGAGCGGGACGAGGAGCGCGACGGCTCCGGAGATCGGCAGGCGAGCGGCGGCGCGGTTCATGACCGTCCGCCTTACCAAGCCCGCGCCGCTCCGGCTACTCGCGGCGAGCGCGCGTCACATGCACTCGAGCTTGTATTTCTTCCGCCCGGTCGCGTCGATCGTGTAAGGCGGATCGCAGCTCTTCTTCGACGTGGGCGGAGGAGACGCGGTCGGCTTCGGCGGCGACGGCGCCTTCGGGGTCGGATGGGCGGCGACCGGAGGCTTCGCCGGGCTCGTGGTCGTCGCCGTCGTCGTGGTCGTCGCCGGCTTCGTGTCGTCCTCGGCGGGCTCCTCCGGCGTCGAGCCCGTGACGCTCGGCGGCGGATCCGGGATGTCCCGGTCGGTGTTCGCCGGCGCGATCCCGCTCGAGGCGGAGGGCACGCTCGTCGCGATCGCGGTCACCGAGGCGCTGCTCGCGGCCGGGCCGTTCGCGCCGGAGCCGCTCGAGAACTTGCCGGCGAGCACGACGCCCACCACGGCGAAGAGCACGACGACGCCGCCGATCGACGCGAGGATCGGCAGCTTCCGGTCGACCGGCAGGTTGAGCATCGTGCCGGTGAGGCCGCTCCGTGAGCGCGAGCCCGTGCCTTCGTCGCCGGCAGGGGCGGCCAATGCCGCCGCGCGCGGCGTCATCGGGGCGGTCGGCGTCGGCGGCGCGATCCGGCGCCCGGAGACCGGCGGCCCCGACCCCATCGGCAGCGTGTCGATCGGCGATCCCCCGGCCGCGCGGATCGCCCGCGAGCTCGGGAGCGACAGGTCCGAGTCGCTCTCGCTCGGGTCCTCGGAGATGCTCATGCCCACCGAGCTGCTCTCGATCTCGGCGATCTGCGCTTCGCGCGCGTTCAGCACGTGACCGACGACGTCCTCGACCCACTCGCCGACCTCGGTCGGGCTCGCGATGCCGCAGCAGCGCTCGAGCTCGAGGGCGAGCTCCTTGGCGGTGGCGTGACGCTTCGAGGCGTCCCGGCTGAGCGACTTGAGCAGCGGCGCGTCGAAGCTCTTCGGCAGGTCGGGGACGACCGCGGTCGGAGCGAGCACCGGATCCCGGAGGATCTTCGCGAGCGTCTCGCCCTCGGTGTCGCCCTTGAAGAGCCGCTCGCCCGTGAGCGTCTCCCACATCACGACCGCCGACGCGTAGATGTCGACGGCGCGCGAGAGCTCGCGCCCGGCGAGCTGCTCGGGCGGCATGTAGGCGAGCTTGCCCTTGATCTGCCCGTCGCGCGTGACCTGGATGCGGCCTTGGGCCTTCGCGATGCCGAAGTCGAGCACACGCGCGATGCCGTCGGAGCCGACGAGCACGTTCTGCGGGGACACGTCGCGATGCACGAGACCGAGCGGCTCGCCGCGCTCGTTCTTCGCCTCGTGCGCGGAGTGGAGCCCGTGGAGGAAGCCGCACATGATCGCCGCCGCGATCCGCGGAGGGACGCGCCGGTTCTGCTTGCGGATGGTGCGGAGGATCTTCGAGAGCGACTCGCCACGGACGTAGTCCATGATGAGGAAGAGCTCGCCGTCGGTGGCGACGACGTCGATGGTCGCGACGACGTTCGGGTGCTGCACGCGCGCGGCGAGGCGCGCCTCGTCGAGGAACATCGAGACGAACTCGGGGTCCTTCGCGAACTGCGGGTGCAGGCGCTTCACGGCGACCGTGCGGGCGAAGCCGACCGGCCCGAGCAGGCGCCCGAGGTGGATGGTCGCCATGCCCCCGGCCGCGATCTCGTTGTAGAGCGCGTAGCGCCCCACCACGCGAATCGGCGAGCGGTCGAGAGCCATCATCTCGGGAGAGCATACCGCGCTCGCGCCCGCATTTCTCGGGAGATTCGCCGGCGATCGGGCGGCCTGGGCGAGCGGTCCGTCGCGGTCAGTCGCGCCACAGCGCGATCCCGCCGAGGAGGCCGGCGACGTTCTCGGTGACGCTCACGTGCCTCGGCAGGTCGAGGCGGAGGTGCCGGGAGTTGCCGCCGCCGAGGTAGATGCGGCGCGGGTTCCAGACGGGATCGATCTGGTCGATGACCTGCTTGACCCGGCGGTTCCACCTCTCCTTGCCGATCTTCTCGAGCGCGCGTCCACCTACATACTGTTCGTAGGTCTTCTTCCCCCGGAAGGGGTGATGCGCGAGCTCCAGGTTCGGGACGTAGTGACCGTCCGAGTAGAGGGCCGTCCCCATCCCGGTGCCGAAGGTGAGCACCATCTCGGTGCCTCTCCCCTCGATCACGCCGTAGCCCTGGACGCCGGCGTCGTTCAAAGCGCGGACGGGTCGCCCGAGCTTCAACGACAGGACGCGGGCGAGCGGGAAGCCCTTCCAGCGTCCGTCGAGGTTCGGCGCGGTTCGGATCGTGTCGCCGACGACGACGCCGGGGAAGCCGACGCTCACGCGGTCGAAATCGCCGAGCGGGCGGACGAGGTCGAGGATCGCCTCGACGACGCGCGCCGGCGTCGCCGGTCGCGGCGTCGGGACGCGCGCGCGCTCGGTGAGCGGCTCGCCGTGAGGATCGAGCAAGAGCGCCTTGATCCCCGCGCCGCCGACGTCGATCGCGAGCGTGATCGGTCCGCGGGGCGCGCCTCGCTCGCGTCGCGGACGGAGCTTCGCCCTCGGACTCGCGCCCGCCTTCTTCCCCCGCCTCATCCGCTCGAGGCTACACCCCGGGTCGCGTCAGGGCGTGATCTTCGAGGCGCGCTCGCACTCCGCTGCGTCGACGTTGTCGCTCACCCACCCGTAGAGGCACTGCCAGCCGGGATCCGACTGCGTGGGGCGCAGGACCGGGCCTCCCTTGTGACGGATGCCGTCGTTCTCGATGCCGAGCGGCTTCTTGAGGAGCTGGAAGGTGGCGATCTTCTCCCCCTTCGACTCGAAGCACTCCGACAGCGCCTCGGGCTCGAGGCCGACGACCGAGCGATAGTTCTCCGTGCGCTCCTCGTCGGTCGTGGGCGAGTTGTCGCGCAGCCCGTCGTCGCGGGCTTTGAGCCGCAGGCCGGTCTGGCCGTAGATCCGCAGCGGCCGGCCGACCTGCCCGTGGCAGTCCAGGCCGCCGCAGCGGACCTCCATGAAGAGCGAGACGTTGTTGTCGACGAACGACGCCCGGTCGGGGAGATCGCCGAACTCTCCCGACTCCGTCCGCAGGCTGCACGACGCCGCCGCCGCGGGCGCGAAGGCCAGGGCGAGCGCGACGACGAAGAGGCGGCGCGCGCGCGTCCTCATGATCCCGACCTCAAGAAGATCTGCCCCGCGGAGCTGCGGCTGTCGTCGATCTCCTCGTCCGTCGGATCGGCGAGGTTGGGACGATGACAGAAGTTGCAGGATCCTTCGCGGTTGATGAGGCTCTTCATGATCACCGTCGGCGGTCCGTTGAGGTCCTCGTAGAGACCGACGCGGACCGGGTACTTGAGGTCCGGCCAGTCTTGCAGCGGCACGTAGAAATTCCCGGACGGGCCGGTCTGCGGGATCTCGCGCGGCCCGCCGCCGGCGGAGTCGACGAACTGGACGAAGATCCCGTCGGCGCCGTTCGAGCCCGGCTGGTCGGTCTCGTACACCGTCCCGGCGATCGCGAACGGCTTGTTCGACGCCGGGCCGCCCTGCGAGTGGCAGTGCAGGCACGGCTGGCCCGGGCGGTGCTCCGGGTTCGGGGGCACGCCCGGCTCCTCCGGGCCGAGCGCCTCGATCTCGGCGTCGCGCACGGGATCGGTGCATCCGCCCAGCGTCGAGCCGACGACGACCGACAGCGCCGCGCAAGCGAAGAGGAGCGCCGCCGCGCCCCGCCGTCTCGTGCTGCCGTGGTGCCGGGAGCTCCTCATGACTCAGAACTCTGCGTCGAAGCCGAGGGTGCCCCACACGGCGGTTCGGCTGAGGATGAAGAGGGACTCGAAATACCGATTGTACATCACGTCGCCGCTCACGACGATCGCGTACTGGGTCGGCGCCTTCTCGTTCGTCAGCGCGATCCGCGCGCCGCCGCCCGCGGTGATCGCCACCATCGGCGAGGCCTCGCGGTCGGTCGTGCGGTAGCGCGGGATCTCGACCGGCGTGCCCTGCCCGTCGACGACTCCGGTGTACGCGAGCTGGTAGAAGCTCGCGCCCGACTGCGCGTGCAGGCGGAGGTGCGGCCAGACGCGCAGGCGCTCGCCGAGGTCGTGGAGGTAGCGGCCGTCGGTCGTCGACGCCTTGATGCCCCAGTTGTCCGTGTAGAGGCGCTCCTCGACGCGCAAGGTGCCGTTGCCGAAGCGGTGGTTCACGCGCGCGCCGATCGCGAGCCGGTCGCGCTGCTGCGGGACGAACTCGCGCGGGCGAAAGCTGAGGCGCTCCTCGTTCACGAGCGCGACCGTCGCCCCCGCGGGGATCCGCGGCGCGATGTCGGCCGGGAACATCGGGATGAAGCGGTAGAGCTTCGAGTTCTCGCCGCGCTCGAACCCCATCGAGACGCCGGTGACGAGGAGGGTCGTCGGCGACAAGACGAACGTGACGCCGGCCTCGATCGCGTGCGTCGTCAACGCGCGGCTGAACTGACTGAACGGCGTGTTGCGGTAGCCGATCGTGTCCCACGAGTAGTTGTAGCCGAGGCGCGGCGTGATGAGCTTGTCGTTGAGCTCCGTGCTGATCGAGCCGCCGAGCGTGCGCGAGAGGTAGTCGGGCTCGCTCGAGACGTTCCCGTTCAAGCCGACGTCGGCGAACGAGAGCTTGTAGCCGCCGTTGAGCGACGCCGCGTGGCGCTCCTCGTGGAACGAGCGCGACGCCGTCGACACGAGGTCCGGCGACGCGGCGGTGACCATGTCGAGGAGGTACGAGCCGCCGACGTTCCAGCCGCCCGTGGGCGAGACGACCGACGCGTTGATCGCCGGCGTGAGCACGTGCACCGCGGTCGAGTCCGTGTACGCGCTCACGTCGATCCCGACGTGGACGTTGGGGTGCGTCGACGACTCCTCGATGCACTTGAGGCGCTCCTTGTACGTCTTCGCGTTGCGGAGGCACTCCTCGACCTCGCCGGGGAGGTGGTCCTTCTTCGGGAGGATCTCGACCTCCCTCTCCTCGCCCTCGTCGAGCGTGATCTTCTCCCGGAAGAGGTAGCGGTCGCCCTTGTCCTCGCGGACGGCCTCGATGGTGTACTCGCCGGGATCGACGGAGATCGGCCCCTTGAGCTGGCTCGGGCGGATCGCCGTGCCGGCCCCGACGGCCGGCGTGAGCGTGATCTTCAGGCCCTGCGTCTTGTTCGGGATCGCCAGCTTCAGCTTCGCGAGCTTGGGGAGGAGCTCTTGCACGCGCGCGAGGGCCGCGCGCTTCAGATCCTCGTCCTCGTTGCGGATGCCGGCGGCGAGCGCGTCGCGCGCGGCGATGAGCGCGTCCTTGAAGCGCCCCTGGCCGGCGAGGCAGCTCGAGACGTGGAGGCGGACGTACGGGTGATCCTCGAGGATCAGCGAGGCTTGGTCCTTCTGGATGCAGAGCGCGAGGTCGCCGCGCTTCTTGGCGTCGATGCCCTCCTTCGCGAGCTCGAGGGCCCGCGGGTTCGACCAGCCGCGCGACGGCCGCTCGGCGGCAGGAGCCGGGGCCGGCGCGGCCGGTCGCCTTTGGGCGACGCGCGGGGCGGCGTACGCGTGGACGTGCACGAGCAGCGCGAGGAGCGCGACCCACGGCGCGAGCGCCCTCCTCGTGCGAGCGCGAGCCGGGGCCGACGTGGTTCGGCGCCGCGCCGCTTCAGCCAATCCCATTCCACTCCTCGCGAGACCCCTCGCGGCGCAAGCACGGAGCGGTCCACGAGCCGGGCTCGCGGGTGCGGCGGGGCGCTCGCCGAGCGAGCGGAGCGTCCGCGCGACGGAGCGGCCCGGGCCGGGGCCGCCGACCCACGGCGGGGGCCTGCGGCTGGTGGATCCGCGCGCCAGTCATGCGGTCCCCTACACTACAAGGGGTTCGGGCAACCGATGGGCGCCAAAATCGGGCGACGGCGAAACGCGCGCGCGACGCGCTCGGCCGTCGGTCGGACCGCGCTCGCCTTCGGGGCACGCGTCGTGCTCTCTTTACCGTCGATGCGAAGGCTCCCCGCGACGCTGCTGGCCGCGGCCCTCGGGGCGTGTGCTCCCGACGAGCCGCAGTTCGGCGCCGCCGGCGTCATCCTCGGGAAGCCGCTGCCGCGCGAGTCCGCCGCCGGCGGCGCCGGCGGCGGGGTGTTCGGGGCGGACTACAGCCCGACCGCCAACCGCCCCGACCAGAGGATGGTGGTCGCCCACGAGGGCACCGGCGGTCCGACGGCGGCGTCCGACACGATCGACTGCCTGTCGTGTCACAGCAGCGCCGGGCTCGCCAAGGACAAGGCGTTCTCGTTCGGCGGCCGCGTCGTCCGGGGAGGAGCGCCCGCCGCGGACATCGACGTCATCGTCGTCCACGAGGCCGAGCAGCTCGGTCCGGTGAAGAGCGACGCCGACGGGTTCTTCTGGCTCATCGGCGCGCCGGTGAAGTCCGGCTCGAAGACGCACGTGCGGAGCGCGAGCGGCACGGAGAGCATGTCGACCGCGCTCGGCGAGGGCATCGCCGCGAGCTGTGACTCGGGGAACTGCCACGTGCCCGGCAGGCAGAACAAGATCTACGCGCCCTGAGCGCCGTCTCCGCGCGATCGTGCCGGCGCCGCTCGCGGCTTCACCCGATCACGAGGTACGCGTTCGCGTGGCGCGCCGGCAGGCTGCCGGTGCGGATCGACTCGAACACGTGCGCCGAGGTGTTCGCGCCGTCGCGGCGGAGCGCCTCGGGGAGGCGGTTCAGCGGGAAGCACGCGAACGCGCGGTCGTCGGGGACGAGGGCGTAGGAGGCGAAGCCGTCGGGGTAGGTGAGGTGAACCCAGCGCCAGCCGACCTGCGCGCGGAGCTGCTCGCCCCAGAGGACGCCCAAGCCGAGGCGGACGTCCTGGCTCCTCGGCTCTTCGCGTCGCCCGGCCCGCACCTCCTCGATGAACGCGGAGACGCCGACGACGATCTCGTGCGGCGCGCCTTCGACGCCCACGAAGCCGCGCGCGGTCGCCGCGACCTTCGCCATCGCTTCACGCTCCTCGTCCGTGAGCGAGCGCTCGGTCGGCAGCTCGGCGCACGCCGCGAGCACGCGCGCCGACGGCGTCGTGGCCGCGGCGCCCGCCGGGCTCGTCGGAGATCGTTCGGTCGGCGGCGCCGAAGCGCGCCGCCGCGCGGCGGCGGCGGGCGCCTTTGCGGCGGCGTTCTTCTTCGCGGCCTTCGCGGCGGTCACGTTCTTTTTCGTGGCCTTCGTGGCCGCGGAGGTCCTCGCGGTCTTCGTGGCCGCGGAGGTCCTCGCGGTCTTCGTGGCGGCGGACGTCTTCGCGGTCTTCGTGGCCGCGGAGGTCCTCGCGGCGGCGTTCTTCTTCGCGGCGGTCACGTTCTTTTTCGTGGCGGCGCTCTTCCTCGAGGCCTTCGTGGCGGTGGACGACTTCGTGGCCTTCGCGCTCTTCTTCGAGGCCTTCGTGGCGGCGGACGACTTCGCGGCCCTCGCGTTCTTCTTCGCGGTCTTCGTGGCGGCGGACGACTTCGCGGCCTTCGCGTTCTTCCTCGAAGCCTTCGTGGCGGCGGACGTCTTCGCGGTCGCGTCGGCGGCGGAGGTCCTCGCGGCGGCGTTCTTCTTCGCGGTCGCCTCGTGCCGTGTCGCGTCGGCCTTCGGCGTCGTGGCGGCGCGGCGAGACCTCTCCCCGCCGGCGCGCTTCGCGCGGGCCTTTGCCGTCGCGGCGCGCTTCGGCGCGCGTGAGGTGTCCTCGACCGCGGGCTTCTTCGCTCGGCGAGCTGCCATGGGACAAACGTAGGCGATAGATTGGGGAGACCACCATGCCCTTCGTGACCCGCCCGGGCGCCAGCATCCACTACGCGACCCACGGCGCCGAGGGAGCGCCCGCCGTCGTCCTCCTCCAGGGGCTGGGCCTCTCGTCCCGTTTCTGGTTCGACGTCCCCGAGCGGCTGACCTCGGACGCGGCGAGGCCCCGCCGCGTGATCGCCGTCGACAACCGCGGCACCGGCAAGAGCGGGCGGCCTCGTCCGCCGTGGACGATGGGCACGATGGCCGACGACGTGGCCGCGGTCCTCGACGACGCCGGCGTGGACGACGCCGTCGTGGTCGGCATCTCGATGGGCGGGATGATCGCGCAGCACGTCGCGCTCCGCCACCGCGCGCGCGTGCGCGGGCTCGTGCTCCTCGCGACCACGCCCGGCTTCCTCGCCGGCGCGCTCCCCGAGCCGGTGTCGCTCTACCGCCTGCTCTCGATGCCGTTCCGCGGCCGCGAGCCCTCGGCCGACATGGCGCGGCTCCTCCTGCCTCCGTCGAAGTGGGGACGCGCGCGCGAGATCTTCCGCGACTGGCCGGCGGCGATGCGCGACGATCCGACTCCGCCGGCGACGTTCGCCGCGCACCTCTTCGCGGCGTCGACGCACTTCGTGGCTCCCCGCCTGGCGCGCATCGACTGCCCGGCGGTGGTCGCGACGGGCGCCGAGGACCTCCTCATCCCGAAGCGGAACGCCGAGGTGCTCGCGCGCCGGCTCCCGCGGGCGGAGCTCGAGCTCGTCCCGGACACCGGCCACGCGCTCTTCGCCGACGATCGCGATCTCGTCCGCCGACTGGTCGAGCGGCTCGAGCAGCGCCTGGACTGAGCCTCGCGCCGCCGGCGTCCGGGAGCGGCTCGAGCCGCGCCTGGACCCAGCGCGCGCGTCGCGGGCGCCGGAATCCGCCGAGGGCGGCGGCCCGTCAGCCGTCGCGTGTTCGCGGCGCGAAAGTCGGTTACTCTCGTCGCCGGTGGAACGGATCCTCGCCGAGCGGTTCGTGATCGAGCGGCTCGTCGGCTCGGGCGGGATGGGCGAGGTCTTCCGCGCGAAGGACCGCCTCACCGGCGGGCTCGTCGCGGTGAAGGTCCTCTACGGATCGCTCGCGCGCGAGGCGGAGCGCTTCAAGCGCGAGGCGCAGATCCTCGCCGAGATCGCCCACCCGCGGATCGTGAAGTACGTCGCCCACGGCGTCCTCGAGGGCGGCCGCCCCTACCTCGCGATGGAGTGGCTCGAGGGCGAGGACCTCGCCGAACGCATCGAGCGCAGCGGGCTCACGCTGCACGAGACGCTCGCCGTGGCGCGCCGCGTCGCGGAGGCGCTCGCGGTCCTCCACGACAAGGGCGTCGTCCATCGGGACGTCAAGCCGTCGAACGTCTACCTCCCGGGGCGCTCGGTCGATCAGGCGAAGGTCCTCGACCTCGGCGTCGCGCGGCTGATGCGCGCCTCGCGCCCTTCGACCCGGAGCGGCGTCATGGTCGGCACGCCCGGATACATGGCGCCGGAGCAGGCGCGCGGCGCGCGCGAGGTCGACGCGCGCGCCGACGTGTTCTCGCTCGGCTGCCTCGTCTACGAGTGCCTCGCGGGCCGGCCGGCCTTCGCCGGGGAGAACATGGCGGCGCTCCTGGCGAAGATCCTGCTCGAGAGCCCGCCGAGCCTCCGCGAGATCGGCATCGAGGTGCCCCCCGCGCTCGACGAGCTGATCTCGCGGATGCTCTCGAAGCACGCGGCGTCCCGGCCGGGGAACGGCGGCGCGGTGCTCAAGGAGCTCGAGCCCTTCGCCGCCGTGCGTGACGCGCCGGCGCAGCGCGCGAGCGCGCCCTTGATCCGCGCGCTGACGGCGGGGGAGCGGCGGCTCGTGTGCGTCGTGATGGCGGCGCTCCCGCTCCCCGACGGCGACGGCGACGACGGCGCGCGCGACATGCTCCCGGTGAGCGCGGTGGAGACGCTCGCCGCGTCGTTCGATCCGCGCACGATCGTCGCGAGCTTCGGCGCCGAGTCGGAGATGCTCGCCGACGGCTCGCTCGTCGTGACGCTCGCGGGGAAAGGCGGCGCGAGCGACCAGGCGGCGCACGCCGCGCGCTGCGCGCTCGCGCTCCGGTCCCACCTGGTCGAGGCGCGCGTCGTCCTCGCGACCGGCCTCGCGACGGTCACGGGCCGGAGCGCGGTCGGAGAGGTCCTCGAGCGCGCCGCGTCGATCCTGGCGACGGCGCGCACGCGCAGCGTCGGCGTCAGCGACGAGACGCGCCACGGCCAGAGCCCGGTCTTCCTCGACGAGACGACCGCCGGTCTCCTCGACATGCGCTTCGACGTCGGCGGCGACGACCGAGGGCTCTTCATCCGCGGCCTCCGCGAGCGCGACACGAAGGCGCGCACGCTCCTCGGGAAGCCGACGCCGTTCGTCGGGCGCGACCGCGAGCTGTCGACGCTGCTCGCCTTGTACGAGGAGTGCGTGGAGGAGCCCGTCGCGCGCGCCGTGCTCGTGACGGGGTTCCCCGGCGCGGGGAAGTCGCGGCTCGTCACCGAGCTCCTCCGCCGGATGCACGAGCTCGGGGGCGCGGAGATCCTCCTCGCGCGCGGCGACGCGATGAGCGAGGGATCGCCGTTCGCGTTGATCGCGCGGCTCCTCCGGCGGAGCGCGGGGATAAACGGCGGGGAGCCCCTCGTCGTCCGCCAGCAGAAGCTCCGCGCGCGCGTCGCTCGGAACGTCGCCGAGCCCGAGGTCGCGCGCGTCGCCGAGTTCCTCGGAGAGATCGCGAGCATCCCGTTCTCCGACGCCGACAGCGTGCAGCTCCGCGCGGCGCGCCAGGACGCGATCCTGATGGGGGACCAGATGCGCCGCGCGTTCTGCGACTTCGTCTTGGCGGAGAGCAGCGCGTCGCCGTTCGTCGTCGTGATCGAGGACCTCCACTGGGGCGACCTCCCGAGCGTGAACCTCCTCGACGCCGCGCTCCGCGCCGCGACCGATCGGAGCTTCATGGTGCTCGCCGTGGCGCGCGGTGACGTCCACGACGCCTTCCCGCACCTCTGGGCGCAGCGCAGCCTCCAGGAGGTGCGGCTCGGGCCGCTCGTCCGGCGCGCGGGCGAGCGCCTCGTCCGCGACGTCCTCGGCGAGGACCTCAGCGCGTCGGAGGTGGCGCGCCTGCTCGATCGCGCGGCGGGCAACGTCTTCTACCTCGAGGAGCTGATCCGCGCCTACGCCGAGGGCACGGGGCGCGCGCAGTCCCGCCCGGGGACGCCCGCCTCGGGGACCGTGCCTCCGCCTCCGCCGTCGATGCCGCCGTCCGCCGGCGTCGATTCGTGGGCCCTGCCGACGACGGTGCTCGCGATGGTCGAGGCGCGCCTGCAGCGGCTCGATCCGGCCGCGCGCCGCGTGCTCCGCGCCGCGAGCGTCTTCGGGGAGCGCTTCTGGCGCGGCGGCGTAATCGCGCTGGCGGGCGGCCGCTACGACGTGAGCGAGGTCGACGAGTGGCTCGCCGAGCTCACGCGCCGCGAGATCGTCCAGCGCCGCGACGTCTCGCGGTTCCCGGCCGATCGCGAGTACGCCTTCCGTCACGCGATCGTCCGCGACGCGGCCTACCAGATGCTCACCGCCGAGGACCAGGCGCTCGGACACCGGCTCGCCGCCGAGTGGCTCGAGCAGGCCGGCGAGCACGAGCCGATGCTCCTCGGCGAGCACTTCGAGCGGGGCGGCGCCCGCGACCGGGCCCTCCTGTTCTACGCGCGCGCGGCGTTTCAGGCGCTCGAGGGCAACGACCTCGTGGCGGCGAAGCTCCGCGCGGATCGCGCCATCCAGGCCGGCGCGTCGGGCGTGACGAACGGCAAGCTCCAGCTCGTCCTCGCGGAGGCGTCGCGCTGGTCGGGGGAGCACGCCGCGGCGCGCGAGCACTCGCACGCCGCGATGCGCGATCTCGAGCCGGAGGGCGGCGACTGGTACGCGGCGGCGGCCGAGGCGACCGAGGCCGCGATGACCCTCGGGCACGTGGACGAGGCGCGCGAGGTGGCGGAGCGCCTGCTCGAGCTCGCGAGCGGCGCCGGACGATCGCAGCGGGGCACCGCGATCATGGCCGGCGGTCCGGCGGCGGGCGGGGCGGGCGCGCCGATGACCGCCGCGCGCGTGATCGCGACGTCGCGCATCGCGACCGCGCTCGGGGTCGTGGGGCTCTACGACGTGGCGGGCGCGCTCCTCGCGCCGATCGATCGCGACGAGGCCTTCATCGCCGGGGAGCCGGCGGCGCGGGCCTTCTTGCTCTCGGCGAACGTCGCGCGCGCGTCGTGGGAGGGGGAGCTCGAGAAGGCCGCCACGCTGGCGCGGGACGCCGCCGGCTGCTTCGAGCTCCTCGGCGACGCGCGGAACGCTGCGCGTCTGCTCCAGAGCGCCGGCTGGGCGCTGTCGGAGCTCGGCGCCTACGCGACGGCCGAGGCGGTCCTCGTCGAGGCGCGCGACGCCGCGGAGCGCCTCGGGCTCGCGACCATCGTGAACGACGCGAAGCTCCGGCTCGGCCACCTCTACGTGCGCACCAACCGGCCCCGGGACGCCGTCGTCACGACCGAGGAGGTCATCGCGTCCTACGCGGCGCAGCGCGATCGCGTCGGCGAGGGCCGCGCGCGCGCGTACCTGGCGGGCGTCCACTACTTCGCCAACGACAACGAGGCCGCCGAGGCGGAGGAGCTGCGGGCGCTCCCGCTCCTCGAGCACGCGCCGCCCTACCGCGCCGCGCTCCTGGCGTTCATGACGCTCACGCTCATCCACAAGGGCGCGAGCCCCGAGGAGATCTTCCGCGCGGCCTCCGAGGCGATGCGGCTCTTCGAGCAGATCGGCGGGGTCGGGGAGGGCGAGGCGCTGATCCGCGTCGCTTACGCCGAGGCGCTGCACGCGTGCGGTGACGTCGAGGGCGCGAAGAAGGCGATCGGCGCCGCGCGCGATCGACTCCTCGCCCGCGCGTCGAAGATCAAGAACCCGGAGCACAAGCGCACGTTCCTCGGCGTCGTGCGGGAGCACATGCGGACGCTGGCGCGGGCGGGCGAGTGGCTCACGTGACCTCTTCGGGAGCGCGCGTCGGAGACGAGCCTCGCGGCGCGGTCGACGCGCGGCGGTGGTCAGGTCGCGGTGCTTGCTGGCTCGATCGCCCGCCGTCGCGCGGGCCGAGCGCTGCCGCGGGACCGGGCTCCGTGACGAGCAACGTTCGCTTCGACGACTACGCAGGGAAGCGAGGCTCGCGCGCGCTGCCACGCCGCGTACGTCGATCCTCAGGTGGCGCCGGTCGCCCATGCACAACATGACGCGCGAGGCGCGCGCCGCCGACGTGAAGGGGCCGTTCGACGGCACTGAGTTCCGCTTCCACGACGACGTCGCGCGCCTCGAGTCGGCCGGCGGGGACCGCTTCGTCACGCTCTCGTCGAAGCGCTACGGCCACGGCGTCTACCGGATCACGCGCGTCATCGGGGGACGCCACCGCGAGGACTACGCCGGCGTCGCCGTCGCCGCCGTGCGCGAGGGCGCGCCCGCGCTCGGAGACCCGTCGGAGGAGCGCGTGCTCCCGGTGAGCTACATGCTCGCGACGCGATCGCTCCGCTACAAGGGCTACTCGGTGATGGTGAAGGCCCGCGACGGCCTGAAGATCGGCGCGGTCTGGAACCAGACGTGCATCTTCTGCCACAACACGGCGCCGTACGCCTCGACGGTGCTCGGCGCGCTGGCCGGGCGCGGCACGTACCAGGGCGTGGTGCTCGATCCGCTCCTCCCGTCGCCGCTCCGCGCGAGCTACGTCGTGACGAACGAGCGGGCGATGACCTCGCTGCTCGAGCAGGAGCTCGCGCGCCTCGGGGCGCCCAAGCAGAAGCCGACGCTCGAAGGAGCCCTCACGTCGACGCGCGCCCGCTTCCGCGCGAGCCACCTCGTCGAGGTCGGACGGCTGCGAGTCCTGCCACCCGGCGCCGCCGAGCACGTGAAGGACCCGACGCGCCTGCCTGCCGTCGTTCGAGCCCGTGAGCGACGCGTTCGCCGTCCGCCTGCCCGCGCCGCGGAGCCCGCGCCTGGCGGCGAACGGGGCGCGCGCCGAGACCTTGAACCGCGTGTGCGCGCGCTGCCATCAGGTCCTCTTCTCCGGCTACGACCCGACGTGGGAGGGCGGCTCGCGCAAGCGCTCCCCCGGCGGCAGCCACATCAACTCCGGCGAGGCGCGCGACATGATGCTCGGAGCCTGCGCCTCGAAGCTCGCGTGCGTCGACTGCCACGATCCGCACGCTCACGACGGCACGGCGTCGCTCCAGAAGCTCGAGCCCGCGCGCGCGGACGCGCTCTGCACCCGCTGCCACGACACGTACGCGTCGCCCGACGCGCTCCGCGCCCACGCGCACCATGATCCCGCGGGGGAGGGGGCGCGCTGCTTCGCCTGCCACATGCCGCGGAAGAACATGGGGCTCGACGGCGGGCTCACCCGCTACCACCGCATCGGCTCGCCGACCGACGCGGCCAAGGTCCTGCTCGACCGGCCGGTCGAGTGCGCGCTCTGCCATCGCGACAAGGAGGTCGGCGCGCTCGTCCGGACCATGGAGGCGTGGTGGAACAAGAGCTACGACCGCGGCGCCTTGGAGAAGCTGTACGGCGCGCTCGACGCCGACGTGCTCCTCGCGACCGCCGAGCGCGGCAAGCCCCACGAGCAGGCGGTGGCGTTCCAGCTCCTCGGGGAGGGCCGCGTGAAGGCCGCCGTCCCGGTGCTCGCGGGTCAGCTCACGCACCCGTACCCCATCGTCCGCGGCTACGCGAAGCGCGCGCTCGACGAGATCCGCGGCGCTCCGGTCGCGATCGACGTCGACGCCGCCGATGAGGTCATCGCGGAGCAGGCGAAGCGCCTCCAGTGACCGTCACGGGGGGCGGGCGACGCGCCGGCGGCGGTCCTTCGCGACTCTTTGTGACGCACCGGGTGAATGTCGGTATCCTTCGCGTGCGATGCGCTACCTCTACGGAGACTCCACGCCGTTTCCGCTCGGGTACAATTTCCTCACGACCCTCGAGGCCTTCATGGCCGCCTCGACGCGCATCGTGCAGCTCGACGTCGAGGGCGCGCAGCTCGCGAAGCAACGCGAGGAGGTCGCGCAGAACCGCGTGAAGGGCCTCGAGGCCCTCGAGCAGTTCCACACCGTCGTCATGCGCGCGGTGCAGGACACGGCGCAGAAGGTCCGGCACCAGCACGCGCTCGAGTACGCCCGCGCGGTCGCCGAGTACGCGACGCACTACATCGACGAGCATCGCAAGAGCACGCTGGGCTCGAACGAGCGCGAGTCGCTCCAGCTCCGCGGCGACAACGATCGCCGCGCGTCGGAGATGCGCGCGCAGCTCGAGGCGTTCCTCAAGGCGGCGCGGTTCCCCGTCCTCAAGACGAAGCTCGCCATCCGGCTGAACCTCGACGGCAAGGACGCGCGCCACTCGGGCACCGCCGCGTTCGAGCACCCCGACGGCATCGCGACCTCGTTCACGATCGCGCCGCACCGCACGGCCACGTGGACGGCGCCGCGCAAGGTCTCGGACTTCGTCCAGGGCGTCGCGCTCCACGTCGGCGTCGAGAAGAGCTGGCTCCGCGGCACGGTCACCGCCAAGGAGCTCGTCGTCGACGACTGGACCATCGTGCAGGTGGACATGAGCGACGAGTCCTTCGAGCTCGCGCTCCGGCGCAAGCTGACCGAAAAGGAGATGCTCGTCTTCCGCATCCGCAGGAACGAGGCGGGCGCGGTCGGCGGCACCGTCGAGCACCCGGGGGCGCCCGCGGCCGAGGCGCTGCCGGGCAACCTCGGCGCGCAGGACGTCGCGCAGATCGAGCGCGTCTGGGCCGCGCTCAAGGCGGCGACGCGGGACGTCACCGACCAGAAGGAGCAGCTCATCAACGTCTCGCTCGACGCGCAGCCGGTCTTCGAGAACGGGCTCGCCGTGCCCTTCGTGGTGCGCCTCGTGTCGATGTTCGCGCCGACCGTGCGCGAGATCGCCAAGCGGAGCCCGAACGAGTTCGAGCTCACCCTCAAGACGGAGGCCGAGGGCGGCCGCCGCGAGGAGCTCTACCTCCGCAAGGAGGCGCTGGTGAGCACGCTGCAGCCGCTCCCCGCCAAGGGCCGCGAGGTCTTCGCGCCGCTCGGGCTCGACTCGTGGGTCCCGAGCATGACGGCCGCGCCGCCGCCGGTCGTCGCCGTGTCGGAGCCCCCGCCGCGCTCCTCGGGCGCGGTCGCGGAGGCCGCTCAGGCGGCGCATCCGGCCGTCCCCCCGGCGCCCGCGGCGCCCACCTCGACGCGCAAGCTGTAAGGCAGCGGGCGCCGGCGGCGTGCGGACGTGAGCGAGGCGACGACGGACGACGCGCGCCGCGCGGGCCGCGTCCGCTCGATGCTCGCCGGCTCGGCCGGCAACCTCGTCGAGTGGTACGACTGGTACGTCTACTCGGCGTTCTCGCTCTACTTCGCGCCGATCTTCTTCCCCTCGGGCGACCGCACGTCCGAGCTCCTCGCGGCGGCCGCGGTGTTCGCGGTCGGCTTCGTGATGCGCCCGCTCGGCGCGTGGCTGATGGGCGTCTACGCCGACCGGCACGGGCGGAAGGCCGGGCTGACGCTCTCCGTGACGCTCATGTGCGCCGGCTCGATGATCATCGCGTGCGCGCCGGGGCACCGCGCCGTGGGCGTCGCCGCGCCGGTCATCCTCGTCGCCGCGCGCCTCGTCCAGGGCCTCAGCGTCGGCGGCGAGTACGGCGCGAGCGCGACCTACCTGGCGGAGATCGCGAGCCGCGGCCATCGCGGGTTCTGGTCGAGCCTGCAGTACGTCACGCTCATCGCCGGGCAGCTCGTCGCGCTCTCGGTCCTCTTGGTGTTGCAGCTCCTCCTCGAGCCCGCCGCGCTCGCGTCGTGGGGGTGGCGCGTCCCGTTCGCGGTCGGAGGCGTCCTCTCGGTCGGCGTCTTCTGGCTGCGGCGCGGGCTGCTCGAGACGAGCTCGTTCGAGACCGTGAGGTCGGAGGGGCGGACGCGTCGCTCGAGCGCGGTCCGGCTCGTCCGCGAGCACCCACGCGAGGCGGCGATCGTCGTCGGGCTGACCGCCGGCGGGACGCTCGCGTTCTACGCGTACACGACCTACATGCAGAAGTTCCTCGTCGTGACGTCGGGGTTCGACAAGACGACCGCCACGCGCATCACCGCGGCCGCCCTCTTCGTCTTCATGCTGCTCCAGCCCGTCGTCGGCGCGCTCTCCGATCGCGTCGGTCGGCGGCCGATCATGATCGGCTTCGGCGTGCTGGGCACGCTCCTCACCGTCCCGATCATGACGCGCCTCGCGTCCGCGCGGGATCCGTACGTCGCGTTCGCGCTCGCCGTCGCGGCGCTCGCGATCGTCTCCGGCTACACGGCGATCAACGCCGTCGTGAAGGCGGAGCTCTTCCCCGCCGAGATCCGCACGCTCGGCGTGGCGCTTCCCTACGCGGTCGCCAACACGGTGTTCGGCGGCACCGCCGAGTACGTCGCGCTGTGGTTCAAGTCGCGCGGCGTCGAGCAGGGGTTCTACTGGTACGTGACCGCGGCGGTCGCGGTGTCGCTCGTCGTCTACGCCCGCATGCGCGACACGCGCGACCACAGCCGAATCACCGGCGATTGACGCGGGGGGCCGTGGTCCTCGGAGCCTCCGCGGGCTCGCGCCGCTCGCGACTCCGTTCGAGCCGGGGTCAGGTGTCGGTCGGGCGGTGGAGGAAGCGCGTGAGGCTCATCACGACGGCGACGAGCTCCGCCGGCTCGACGGGCTTCGGGATGTGCATCGAGTACCCGGCGTGCAGCACGCGCCGTCGATCTTCGGCGCGCGCGTAGGCCGTGAGCGCCGCGGCCGGGAGGCTCCCGCCGCTCGCGGCCGGGAGGGACCGGACCTGCCGGATGAGCTCGTAGCCGTCCTGGTGCGGCATCCCGATGTCCGAGACCAGGAGGTCCGGCACCTCCGTCGAGAGCGCGGTCATGGCGTCGGCGACGCTCGCGGCGGTGGTGACCCGACAACCGCAGTCCTCGAGCACCGCCTGCACGAGCTGACGCGCGTCGTCCTCGTCGTCGACGATGAGCACGCGCACGCCGCGGAGCTGGTTCGGGCGCTCGAACGAGCTGTCGAGCCGGATCTGCCGCCGCCCGGCGGACCTGGGAGCGAGCGGCCGCGTGACGGCCGCGACCGGCAGGTGGACGAGGAAGGTCGCGCCGCGCCCTTCGCCGTCGCTCCGCGCCTCGATCCGCCCGCCGTGGAGCTCGACGAGCTGTCGGGTGATCGCGAGGCCCAGGCCGAGCCCGCCGCGGGACAACGTGCGGCTCGTGTCCTCCTGGCGGAAGGGGTCGAAGACGTGCGGCAAGAACCGCGGGGCGATCCCCCGGCCGGTGTCGGAGACGCTGATCTCCACGCCGGACGCCTCGCGGCGCACGACCACGCCGATCGTCCCGCCCCGAGGCGTGAACTTCACCGCGTTCGAGAGCAGGTTCCAGACGACCTGCTGAAGGCGCGTCGGATCGCCCATCAGCGAGCCGGCGCTCGTGTCGAGCGTGGCGTTGATCTGGATCTCCTTGGCGTCGGCCGCGGGCCTGACCGACTCGATCGCCGCCTCGACCACGCGGGACAGGTCGACGGCCTGGACCTCCAGGCGCATCTTGCCGCTGATGATCCGCGAGATGTCGAGCAGATCCTCGATGAGCTGCGCCATCGCGACGGCGTTTCGGTCGATCGTCTCGATGGCGCGGGCGCGCTTCGCGTCGTCGAGCGCCGCCGACGACATCATCTTGGCCCAGCCCATGATGGCGTTGAGCGGCGTGCGCAGCTCGTGGCTCACCATCGCCAAAAACTCGTCCTTGGCGCGGTTGGCGACGTCGGCGTTGTTGCGCGCTTGCTGCTCGGCGGCGTAGAGGCGCGCGTTCTCGATCGCGACGCTGCACCGTCGCGCCAGCTCCTCGGCGAAGGCGAGGTCGTCGGTCGTGTAGTGATGCCCCGACTCCGCCCAGACGAAGGTCATCGCGCCGACGGTCCCGCCGCGCGCGCCGAGCGGCACGATCATCGCCGAGCGGAAGCCGAGCTCGCGGGCGACGCGGACGCGCTCGGCGTCGGTGGCGCTGGCCGCCAGGAGCTCGTCGGTGATGGTGGGGTAGAGCTCCGCCTCGCCCGTGCGGAGGACGTTCGGCACGCCGCGCGGCGCCTTCGGGTCGGCGGGATATTTCTGCCCGAGCTGCCGCGCGTACTCGACCTTCGCGGGGTCGACGTGCGCGACCGCGAGCCGGTGCGGCGTCCTTTGGCCGTCCTCGAGCATGTCCACCGCGCACCAGTCGGCGAGCAGCGGAACGGCGAGCTGAGCCACGCGCGCGAGCGTCGCCTCGTAGTCGAGCGACTCGGCGAGCGCGCGCGTCGCCTCCTCGAGGAGGAGGCGGCGCGACTCTTCGCGTTTCTTCTCGGTGACGTCACGGAAGACGAGGACGACGCCGTCGATCGATCCGGTCGCGCCGCGGATCGGCGCGCCGCTGTCGTCGATCGGGGTCTCGCGCTCGCCGTCGCGGTGGACGAGCACGGTGTGGTTGGCGAGCCCGACGACGTTGCCGAGGGCGAGGACCTTCTCGACCGGAGACGTGACGGGCTCGCGCGTGTGCTCGTTGACGATGTTGAAGATCTCCTGGAGCGGGCGCCCTCGGGCCTCTTCTTCCGTCCAGCCGGTGAGCGCCTCGGCGATCGGGTTCATGATCGTCACGCGTCCGCGCGCGTCGGTCGCGATGACCGCGTCGCCGATGCTCCGGAGCGTCGTCGCGAGCGAGGCCTGGAGCGTCTCGGCGACGGTCCGCGCCTCCCGCTCGGCCTCGAGGCGCCGCGCGCGCAAGAGGGCCTCGCTGCACTGACGGGCGAAGGTCTCGACGAACTCGCGCTCCGCGCGCGGGAAGGCGCGCGGCTCGTGGAACCCCATCCCGAGGAGGCCGACGGGCCTGCCCTCGGCGACGAGCGGGAGCGACCAGAGCGCGCGCGCGCGCGGCTCGGGCAGCGTCGCGTTCGCGAGAGCGGGGAAGAACGCCGCGTACTCCTCCTCGTTCTGGATCCACACGCCCTTTCCGGTGGAGAGCAGCGCGTAGGTCGGGTTCCCGGAGTCGGCGGTGATCCTGCGGACGCGCTCGACGACCTCGGGCGCGGAGCCGCGGTGCGCGACCAGCTCGAGCGCGCCCGTGCGCTCGTCGAGCACGTAGAGCATGCAGGTGTCGCCGGACGCGGCGCGCCGCCCGACGTCGACGATCACCTCGGCCACGTCGGAGGTCTCGAGCGCGGACGAGAGCGCCTCGGCCAGCGCGCCGAGCGCCTCGAGCCGGCGGCGCCCCTCGATCTCGCGGGCGTTGGCCTCGGTGCGCTCGAGGGCCTGCGCGACCTGATCGGCGAAGGTCTCCATGAACGCGCGCTCCGCGGGGGCGAACGTCCGCGGCTCGGAGAACCGAAACGCGATGACGCCGGCGAGCCGGCCGCCGATGTCGAGCGGCAGCGCGCACGCGGCGGCGCCGGGGGGACCGTAGTCCGGGCTGTCGGGGTAGCGACGGGCGAACTCCTCGGCCGACTCGACCCACTCCGCCCGCCGCGCCCGGAACGCGCTCGCGGACGGGACGGCGAGCGCCGGCGAGAACGCGCGGTAGGTCCGCAGGACCTCGGGCGGGAGGCCGGTCGCGGCCGCGACCTCGAGCGCCTCGCCGTTGAAGAGCACGAACGTCGCCGAGCTGGCGCGGAGCGCGGCGGCGCCCTTCTCGACGACGACGCTCGCGAGCTCCGCGGGCGTGCTCGCGCCGGCGAGCACCCCGCTGAGCGTCTGGAGGCGGCCGAGCTGCTCGACCGCGCGCTCGGCCGCCTCGCGCGCGGCGTTGGTCTGGGCGAGGTGCACGCGCGCGTCCTCCGCGGCGCGGCGCTCCGTGAGGTCGCGGGTGACCTTCGCGAAGCCGATGACCTCTCCGGTCTCGTCGCGGAGGCAGGTGAGCACCGCGTTCGCCCAGAAGCGAGTGCCGTCCTTGCGGACGCGCCAGCCCTCGCTCTCGGTCCGTCCGGTGGCGGTCGCGATCCGGAGATCGCGGTCGCATTTGCCCGCGTCCACGGCGTCGCCCGGATAAAACCGGGAGAAGTGCGATCCGATGATCTCGTCGGCGGTGTAACCCTTGATGCGCTCGGCCCCGCTGTTCCAGGTGCTCACCACGCCGTTCCGGTCGAGGATGAAGATGGCGTAGTCCTTCACGCTCTCGACGAGCAGGCGAAAGCGTTCGTCGACTTCGCGGAGCGACTGCTGCGCGCTCTGGGGTGCGCGATCTGGACGCTTTGGCGCGGACACTGGCCCCTTTTCTCGCACGAAACGGCCTCTGCGACCAACGGGGTGGGGCTGCGGTGGGGCGCCGCGTCGAGGCCGCGCCTCGCGGCCGGGCTCCTCAGGGAGGCGGCTCCCAGTGGAGCTCGAGCACGGTCCGCGAGTCGCCGGCCCACGACCTCTGCTTGAAGCGCGCCTCGATGCCCTCGGCCCCGGCGACCACGAGGAGGCGCTCGAAGAAGCCCATCGTCTGGAACGAGGCGGCCTCCTCCGCCATCGGGCCCATGTGGTAGTGGATCCGGATCGCCGCGTGGTCGGAGGCGGCGGTGGTCACCTCGACGGCCTCGAAGTCGAAGAAGGTCGACCGCAGCACCTTGAAGCGCATCAGCGTCTCGAGCGGATCGTCGTCCGCCACGAGCGACGGCGTCGCCAGCCGAAGCTGATCCACCGAGACGCGTCCCCACATGCGCGCGGCCTCGACGTCGCCCGCCGCGATCTCCTTCAGGATGGCGTTGCCCATGCGCTCGAACGTCTGCATGGGGTACCAGCTGGCGGGCTCGACGCGCGCCGTCAGGAACGCCAGGTCTTCCTCCTCGAGGTGGTGCTTCCAGTCGACGCTCTTCTGACTGCGGATCATCCGGACGTAGTCCGCGAACAGGATGCCCTTCACATGGCGAGGCACGTGACCTCCAGCTCTGCGTCGCGCAGCGACGCCAACGCGCCACCTTCGCAGATAAGCGTGCCCTGCACAACGATACGCGGTGTATCCCGGGCCTGGCCTGGGCCCCACGTCTCGTGTGGGGTTCGTCTCGGCGGCCGTCCTCGCCCGGCCTGCGTCGTCGAGCCGCGCCGCGCGAGCCGCAGACTTGTCCTCCGCACCCGGAGGCGCTTCGATGGCCGGAGATGGGCAAGGGGCTCCGGGTCACGCTCCTCGTGGTCGTCGCCGCGGCCGCGGCCGCCTTCCTGTGGCGGCAAGGGCCGATCGCGCAGCCCGAGGCGTATCACCGCTTCGCGGACACCCGGACGTTGTTCGGGATCCCGAACGCGCTCAACGTGCTGTCGAACGTCGCGTTCCTCCTGGTCGGTTGGGCGGGCCTGTCGTTCCTCCGGCGCGGGCCGACGCGCGATCCGGACGGTCCGTTCCGACCCGGGGCGCACACCGCGTTCGAGTCGCTGCGGGAGCGGCCGGCCTACGTGCTCTTCTTCACCGGGGTGCTCCTGACCGCGTTCGGCTCGGGCTGGTACCACCTCGCGCCGTCGACCGGCCGCCTGTTCTGGGACCGGCTCCCGATGACGATCGCCTTCACCTCGCTCTTCGCGGCGATGATCGCGGAGCGCGTCAGCGTCTACTGGTCACGGATGCTCTTGTTGCCCTTCGTGTTCACGGGCGTCGCGAGCGTGGTCGTGTGGCGGCTCTCCGAGGAGCGCGGCGCCGGCGATCTCCGCCTCTACCTCTTCGTGCAGCTCTTCCCGATGCTCGCGCTGCCGCTGCTGATGCTGCTCTTCCGCCCTCGCTACTCGCGCGGCGCGGAGCTCCTCGCCGTCGTGCCGGTGTACGCCGGCGCGAAGGCGCTCGAGCGCTACGACGACGCGATCTGGGAGGCGACGTCGAGGACCGTCGGCGGTCACGCCCTCAAGCACGTCGTGGCGGCGCTCGCGATCGGGTTGGTGCTCGACATGCTGAAGAAGCGGGGCAGGGCGCCGCTCCGGCTCGAGGAGGCCTTGGCGGCCCACGCCGAGGACGATGCGGCATAGACTGAGCGTCATGACGAAGGTGAAGGCGGTCTCGCTCCTGGTCACGACCATCCCCCTCGCGCTCGCGCTCGCGTGCGGCGGAGCCCCGCCCGAGCCCGCCGCCCCGGCGCCGGCCGCCGCTCCTCCCGCCGAGGTCACGCCGAGCCCCGCGGAGGACGCCGCGCCCGACGCGTCGAGCGCGACGACCGAGGCCCCGCCGGCCGCCGCGGCCGACGGCGAGGCGCCGGCTCCGTCACCCGCGGGCGCGCCCGTGGTCGGCGAGACGAAGGACGAGTGCACGCCGGTCGGCGTCGACTTCGAGAAGCGCGCGCGCCCGAAGCTGAAGGAGTGCTACGCCGAGGGGAAGAAGAAGAGCCCGAACCTCGAGGGCACCGTGAAGATCAAGATCACCGTCGACGTGAAGGGCAAGATCAAGAGCACGAAGGTGATCGAGAAGACGCTCCCGGACGCCGTGGCGGACTGCATGCTCAAGGCGGTCAAGGCGACGCCGTTCCCCGAGGTCGAGAAGTGCTGGGACTCGACGCTGACCATCCCGGTGACGTTCCCGACGCCCCGGTGAGCGCCCCTCCCCACCCCGGCGAGGCTCGCGCCTCCCGCGGAGGACGAAACGTGACGTGCTCGACGACGATGACGAGCGTCGTCGCCGCCCGGCCGAGGCGCCGCGCCGTCGCCCGCGCTCGAGCTCGGCCCGAGTCGAGCTCGGGCGACGTCCGCGCGCCGACGCGCCCTCGGCCCGGCGCATGGGCTCCGCGCCGCGCGCGAACCTCTGCGATTCGCCGGGCTGATGTCCGCCGCCGCGAAGGAGTAAAGAGGGGCGGCATGAGCATCCTCAAGGAGTTTCGCGAGTTCGCGATCAAGGGGAACTTCGTCGATCTCGCCGTCGGCGTGATCATCGGCGCCGCGTCGGGCAAGGTCGTCAACGCGCTCGTCGAGAAGGTGATCATGCCGCCGATCGGCCTCGCGACCGGCAAGGTCAATTTCAACGAGCTCAGGATCACGCTGCAGCCCGCGCAGGTCGGCCCGGACGGCAAGGAGCTCGTCAAGGAGGTCGCGGTCAACTACGGCGCGGCCCTCCAGTCGCTCTTCGAGCTCCTGGTCGTCGCGAGCGTCGTCGTCGTCATCGTTCGCCTCTACAACCGCTTCCGCACCTCGGCGCCGCCGCCCGCGCCGAGCGCGCAGGAGACGCTGCTCGCGGAGATCCGCGACCTGCTCGCCGCGCAGCGCGGGGCCGAGTCGAAGGAGTGACGCGCTTGGCGGAGGCTGCGATTTCGACTACTTGACCGAACGAGACGGTCTCGTGCTGGACGCCCCGCGCTACCACGCGTAGGGGCGACGGGCCGGAGCGCCCGCGCGTCGTCGCTCCGATGGAGACACCTGGGGAGAACGGAAGAATGCAGCGTCTTACCGGTTTCGCGTCACTCCTCGTCCTCGTCGCCGCGTGCGGCGGTGAGGGCGCCACGAGCCGCTCCGGCGGTCCTCCGGACGAGTCGGCGTCGTCGGGCGGCTCGTCGACGAGCTCGAGCTCGTCCAGCTCCGGCGGCGGCCCGGCGGTCGGCGGCGGCGACGCCGGCTCCTCCGGCGAGTCTCCGGCGGCGCCGAAGACCGTGCGCTTCGTCGCGATGGGCGACACGGGCACGGGCTCGGACGCGCAGATCAAGGTCGGGAACACGATCGCCGCGCTCTGCAAGGCGCGCGGGTGCGACTTCGTCCAGCTCCTCGGCGACAACCTCTACAACAGCGGCGCGTCGTCCCCCGACGACCCGATCTTCCAGACGCACTTCGAGACGCCCTACGCGGCCGTCGATCTCGACTTCTGGGTCGTGCTCGGCAACCACGACTACGGGCACGACGGGCTGGGGACGGACTTCCTGAAGGGCCAGAACGAGATCGCGTACACGGCCAAGTCGAAGAAGTGGAAGCTCCCGTCCGCGTACTGGCACCACGTGCCGCCGGCCGGTGAGGGCGCCGTCGAGGTCTTCGGCCTCGACACGAACATGGCGATGTTCGGCCAGGACTCCGCGCAGCGCACAGACGTCGGCGCGTGGATCGCCGCCTCGACGGCGGAGTGGAAGATCGCGGTCGGCCACCACCCGTACAAGTCGAACGGTCCGCACGGCAACGCCGGCCGCTACGACGTGAAGTTCGGGGTCGTGCCGCCGTCGCCGGTGAACGGCAAGGCGGTGAAGAGCTACCTCGAGGACACGATCTGCGGGAAGGTCGACCTCTACCTGAGCGGGCACGACCACAGCCGCCAGTGGCTCAACGAGAGCTGCAAGGGCACGGAGCTCGCGGTGTCCGGCGCGGGCGCGAAGGCGACGTCGCTCGGCGGAGGCAACCCCTCGCTGTTCGAGTCGCTCGAGCTCGGCTTCCTCTACATCGTCATCGAGGGGAAGAAGCTCACGGCCGAGTTCGTCGACGAGAACGGCAAGACCGAGTTCACGCACACGACCATGAAGCCCTGACCGCGCGCCGGCGACCCGCGCGCCGGCGACCCGCTCGCGGGGGCGCGGTCGACGCCGCGCCCTCAGACGCCGCGCTTCACGTCGCCGGGCATGTTCGGGTGCGCGAGGAGCATCTTCTTCAGCGGCGGGCTCTTGCGCACGAACGGCTGCTTCATCAGGTGCGCGAGCAGGGCGGGCGGCGACGAGCCGAACTTCGCGATCGACTGGACGAACATCACCGAGTTGATCGGGCGCCCGCACAGGATCGCGGTGGTCTTCGCGTCGAAGGTGCAGCCCGTCATGAGGACGAGGCAGCGGCCCTCGGTGCGGAGGACGAGATCGGCGCGCTCCTCGGACGGCGCGGTCTGCCACTTCTGCCGGATGTAGCCGCGGCACTTGATGCGCGTCAGCTCCGGGATGTCGCGATCGATGGCGATCTTGTAGGTCGCGAAGAGCCGCTTGGGGCCCATCACCCGGCCGAGGACGATCTCTCCGATCATCGGGTTGCGGAGGAGGCGCCGCTCCACGAGGAGATCGCGGAGCCAGTCCTGCCGGCGCGAGACGATCTCGAGGCCGGTGCTCGTGCGGTGATGGAACGCGATGAGGCGCACGTGGTCGAGGCCGCACGCGGCGTTCTCGAGCACGGCCCCGACGACGCGCGGGTCGGCGTCGAAGCAGAGCGCCAAGAGGTCGGAGCCCTTCGACACGTGGGCGCCGGCGACGCGTTGATCGATCGTGAGCTCGTGCCAGCGCTTCTCGTAGACCTGGCGGTAGTTGCGCTCGGCGACGGCGCGCGAGATCTCGTCGGCCTTCACGTCGACCGGCGCCGCGGGCCCTTCGCCGTCCTCGGCGTCGGTCGGATCGTCGTGGACCTCCTCGAGCTCGTCGGCCTCCTCGTCGGCCTCGCCGAAGGCCTCGAGCGCGGCGGCGTCGAGCGCGGCGTGCATCTCCGGCAGATCGGGATCGCTCGCCCTCCGGCCGGGCATGCGCTCGACGAGGCCCGCGACGGCCTCGAGGTCGGGCGAGGAGCCGAGCTCCAGGCCGGACTCGAGCGCGGGCGACGGCGCCGCGGGCTCCGGCGCCGCGATCGGCGGGTCGGGCTCACGGCGCCGGAGCTGCACGCGCGGGCGCGGGCGCGCGGGCGGAGGCGCGGGCGGGGGAGCCGGCTCGAACGAGCTCGGGTCCAGACCGAGGGCGGCCGCGAGCTCGGCCATCGACGTCGTCCCTCCGTCGTCGAGGCCCGCGACGCCGTTCAGCGCCGGCGGGGCCTTCGGCTCGACGAGATCGACGGCCCCCTCGAAGGCGAGCTTCGAGACGATCTGCTCGACGCGGCCCGCCTCGAGGCCCGTGACCTCCGCGAGGTCGGACACGGACCGCTCGCCGTCGATCCGCGTCATCAAGAAGCGCTCCTCCGGCGTGAGTCGGAGCCCGGCGACGCGGGCCCCGAGGATGCGCGGTCTCTTGCCCTTGAGGTCACTCATGAACGGAGCGAGCCGACGGCCGGCTCATCGGCGTGATCTTAGCTTGGAGCGACCCTTCCCGGAGGCCTTCGCGGCGTCACCCTCGTACGGCGAGAGGTACAGCCGCAGGAGGGCCTTGGTCTCCGCCATCACCGCGTCGGCGTCCTCGGGGCGCCGGGCCGAGAGGATGAGCATCGCGCTGACGAGCTCGACGACCATCATCGCGACGAACGCGCGCCGGGCCGCGGGCAACCCGGGGAGCTTGTGCTCGAAGACGACGGCGACGCGATCGGCGAGCTCGCGGTTGAGCGCCTCGCCCTCGTCGAGCATCGACTTGGTGAAGTGCTGGCCGCTCCAGACGGCGCGGAACCCGGCGTCGGTCGCGTGGAGCGCCGCGATGGCGTCGATGCCGGCGTCGAGGAGCGTCTGCCAGGGGCCCTCGAGCAGCGGCCCGGCGAAGAGCCCGTCGAAGAAGGCGCGGATCCCGTCGTGGTGACGCCGGACGAGCGCGTCGAAGACGGCCGCCTTGTTCGGAAAGAACTGGTAAATCGAGCCGATCGACGTCTCGGCGCGCGCGGCGATCGCCTCCATCGTCGCGGCCTCGTGCCCCGCGTCCGCGAAGACGTGAGCGGCGGCGTCGAGGATCCGCTCGACGCGCTGGCGGCTCCGCTCCTGCGTCGGGACGCGGCGGTCCGCGTGCGCCTCCGGGGGCGTCGAGGCGCGCTTTTTGTCGGCCTTTCGGGGCTTCGGGTTGACAAACATGAGGGATGCCTCACATTCGAGGCGCGTCGCGAGAACGTGAGGATTATCTCACGTTCCATCGGTGTTGGGAGTGAGCCGCGAGGCGAGCCGAAAGGGAGCCATGAATCCGACGAGCCACGCCGGCGCGGTCACGCGCGCCGCCGCTTCATCGATCTCCGCGCCGGGGCCGCGGGGCATCCCGTTCTTCGGGAGCGCCTTCCCGGCGTGGCGCGACCCCATCGGGTTCATGACGACGTCGCGCGAGCGTTACGGCGACGTGGTCCGCTGCCGGTTCGGCCCCTACGACTACTACCTCGTGACCGATCCCGACGTGGTCCGTCACGTCCTGCTCGACAACGCCAAGGCGTACACGAAGAGCCGCAACTACATCGGGCTCAAGGTCGTGCTGGGCGAGGGCCTCCTGACGAGCGAGGGCGAGCCGTGGCGGCGCCAGCGGAAGCTCGCGCAGCCCGCGTTTCATCGCGCGGCGCTCGCCGGCTTCGCCGCGCAGATGGCGGGCGCGACCCGCGCGATGCTCGAGCGGTGGCGCGCCGAGGACCTCGGCGCGTCGCGCCCGTTCTGCGTCCACGAGGAGATGATGCGGCTCACGTTCCGCATCGTCGGGCTGACGCTCTTCTCGGCCGACGTCGACGGCGACGCGCGCGAGGTCGGCCACGCCCTCGACACCGCGCTCCGCTGGGCGAACGACTTCGCCGAGTCGATCGTCCCGATCCCGCCTTACGTGCCGACGCCGGCGAACCTCCGCTTCAAGAAGGCGATGAAGACGCTCGACGGCGTCGTCTACCGCCTCATCGCCGACCGCCGGGCCCAGGCGGCCGCGGATCGGGGCTGCGGCGACGACCTCCTCGGGATGCTGATGGCCGCCGTCGACGACGGGGGCGAAGGCGGCGGCCGGATGACCGATCGCCAGCTCCGCGACGAGGTCATCACGATGGTGCTCGCCGGTCACGAGACGACGGCGAACCTGCTCTCCTGGACGTTCTACCTCCTCGCGGAGCACCCGGAGGTCGAGGCGCGCGTCCGCGAGGAGGCGACGCGCGTGCTCGGCGACCGCGATCCGGCGCTCGAGGACGTGCGCGCGCTCGAGTACACGAAGCTCGTCCTCGAGGAGGCGCTGCGGCTCTACCCGCCGGCCTGGATCTTCGAGCGGCAGAGCGTCGAGGCCGACACGCTCGGCGGCTATCCGGTGAAGGCGGGGAGCATCGTCGGCGTGTGCCCGTACGTCATCCACCGGCACCCGGCGTACTGGGATCGGCCCGAGGCCTTCGATCCGGAGCGCTTCCGGGCGGAGCGCGCCGAGGGGCGGCCGCGCTACGCCTACCTGCCGTTCGGCGGCGGCGCGCGGACGTGCATCGGAAACCACTTCGCGATGATGGAGGCGCAGATCATCCTCGCGATGATCGCGCGGGACGAGCGGCTCTCGCTCGCGCCGGGGTTCCGCGTCGAGCTCGATCCGCTCATCACCCTCCGCCCGAAGCGCGGGGTGCGCGTGACGCGCCGCCCCCTCCGCGCGTAGGCCGCGCGACGAGCGCTCACGCGGCGCAAAAGCCGCGCCGGGTCCGGCACCTCGCGCGACGTCCTGACGGAGAACGCCGCGATCGTTCCGCTCGCTGCGACGACGCGTGAGAGGAGCTCGTCACGCGGCGCGGGACGAGGGCCTTGGTCGGTGCTCTGGCTCTCGCGGCGGGGTCTCCGGCCTCGGCGAGCGCGGTCGCCTCGAGGTCGACGGGGAGCAGGTAACATGGTGAGTCTCCCATCCATGGCATCCAATCTCTTCGACGCGATCGAGCGGCACGACGCGGGGCTCCTCGAGAGCCTTCTCTCCAAGGGCGAGGACCCGAACGCTCCGGATGAAGAAGGTTGGAGGCCCCTTCATGCCGCGATCGGCGAGCTGAGCGTCGGAGGCCCGGTGGAGAGCGTCGCGCTTCTCATCGAGTATGGCGCGGACGTCAATGAATGGGACGTTCATCGCAATGAAACTCCACTCCTGAGCGCATCGACCCCCGCGGGTCTCCAGGCCGCTCGGAGGCTGCTCGAGGCCGGCGCCGACCCGAACGTCCGCAACAAGGTCGGAGATTCCCCGTTGCGACGCTGCGCCTGGGAAGAAGATCTGGACATGGCCAAGCTGCTCCTCGAGCACGGCGCGGCGGAGACCATCGATGAATTCGGCGGCGATTTCGCGTGGACCGCGCTCGGCATCGCCGCTCACAAGCTCAACCTCCCGATGATCGAATTGTTCCTCCAGGCCGGCGCGGATCCCGCCGCAGAGGACGACATGGGCCGGACGGCGCGCGACCATCTCCCGCCGCGCGAAACGTGCGACCCTCGGGCGTGGGATCGGGTCCACGAGCGGCTCGGGCGCAGGACGTGATCGCGGGCTCTCGAGGGGCTCGACGGGCCCGACGTCGCGCGCGGCGCGGGTGCCGTACCGTGCCGTGACGGGCTCCTCGCGAGCTCTTCGTCGCGGGCCGGTCCGCGATCGCGCGGGCCGCCGGCGACCTCAGGCCTCGGCGGCGCGCGCCTCGTCCGCGGCCGGGGCCTTTGCCGCCGGCCGCAGCGCGGCCACGGCGCGCGGGATGTCGGGCTCGACGAAGACCCAGCGCACCTCGGAGCGCGCCGCGCGGAACGCGGCCTCGTACTCGTTGATGATCCGGCACGCCTCCTCGACGGTGAGCGAGGGGGCGAACGCGAGCTTCACGTGGACGAGCACCTCGCCCGGGCCCTGCTGCATCGTGACGACGTTGAGCACCCTCTCGAGCTCGGGGAACTTCTTCGCCGTCTCCCGCGCGGCGTCGGCGATCTCCGGCGCCGCCGCCTCGCCGAGGAGGAGCGAGCTGACCTCGATCGCGAGGAACGCCGCGACCCCGACCAGGACGAGGCCGATGGCGGAGCTGCCGACTCCGTCCCAGCGGCCGTCGCCGGTGACCGCCGCGAGCGCGAGCGCGGCGATCGCGAAGACGAGCCCGAGCACCGCCGCGGAGTTCTCGCCGAACACGACGACGAGATCCGAGTCGGTCGTGTCCTTCAGGTACCGATAAAACCCCTTCGCGCCGCGACGCCGGTTGAGCTCGCGGACGTTCGAGAGCGTCGCGCCGCCCTCGAGGAGCAGCGACACCGCCAGGATCCCGACGCCGAGCCAGACCCGCTCGACGGGCTCGGGCTCGCGGATCTTGTGGACGCCCTCGTAGATCGAAAATACGCCGCCGCCGAGGAACAGCATCAGCGCCACCATGAACGACCAGAAGTAGACCGCGCGCCCGTAGCCGAACGGATGCCGCTCGTCGGCGGGCTTCCGCGCCTGCCGCACGCCGACGAGGAGGAGGAGCTGGTTGCCGCAGTCGGAGAACGAGTGCAGCGCCTCGGCGAGCATCGAGCCCGACTTGGTGAAGTACGCGGCGACCGCCTTCACCGCCGCGATGGCGAGGTTGACGACGAGCGACTGGATGATGTGACCCGTGCCGCCGTGCGCGTCGCCCTTCGCCTCCGTCTCGCCTGCCATCGGGCCGGAGTATCGCTCAAATCGAGCCGCTTGGGAGGCGCCGCGCGCGCCGGCGCCCGACGCCGAGCTCGGGTGACGCGCGGGCGCGCGACCGGGGCTCAGGGGACGTCGAGCTCGAACGTCACCGACCAGTTGTAAAGCTCGTACGGTCGGCCGTTCGCGTCCACGTGGTAGCCCTGGGTCGCGTCGGAGTCGCGGAGGTTGCCGCGCGCGCCCTCGCTCGGTCCCGGGCAGGCGTGCGGCACCGGCGCGTTGAGCGCGTAGCGAAGCTTCCGCGCCGTGCCCGTCGGCGCGCCCGAGAGCGTGACGGTGACGGTGTCGGCGCCGGCGAGCGCCACGCTCGCGATCGTCGCCGACGACGCGCTGTCGGCGTAGGTGAAGCCGTAGTGCCCCGGATCGACCACCCGCGTCGTGTCGATCACCATCGGCGGCACGGGGACGTGGAACTTCAGGGTCAGGACCTTCCCGGCGCGCGTCACCGAGAGCGGTCGGAGCGGCTCGAACGTCCCGCCCTCGACGACGATCCGCTGGTAGGCCTTCGCGAAGTAGGCCCCCATGCGCCGCTGCGAGTAGTTCGAGTAGTGGAGGCAGTCGGTGTAGTGCACGAACGGGTAGTTCGGGGTGACGACGACGACCTTCCCCGGCGCCCTCACGTGCGCCTCGAGCTGGCGGACCGGGATGTCGCTCACGGGCGTGTCCGTCCAGCTCCCGAACTGCGAGATCAAGAGCGGCACCGCCTCGTCCTGACCGGTGAGCTCGCGCACCGCGGTCTCGTAGTCGCGCTGCCACTCCAGGAGCGCCTCGGCGTAGGTGCCCACGAAGCCGCCGCCGTCGTTGCGCGGGATGAACGACAGCTCGTTCTGCCTGTCCTGGTGATCGGAGCCGCCGTGGATCGCGGTCACGGCGCGCACGACGTAGGACTTGCCCTTGCTCGCGGCGATCGCCTTCGCGCTCTCGACCTGCATCCGCGCCTCCGCGAACGGCGTGACGTAGCCCGACAGGTAGTTGCAGGATCCCTTGCGCAGGCACCAGTACGTGTTGCCGCTGCGTCCGTGCAGGCTGACGAGGATGTCGTGCTTCGGCGCGGCGCCGTGGTCCGCGAGCCAGGCGCGCGCGAACACGGAGGCCTGGTTCGCCAGGCCGGCGGACATCGTCTCGACGCCGTAGCCGAAGAACTGATCCCCCTCGACGAGCGGCACGAAGTCCGAGGGCGTCTCGTAGCGTCGGCAGCCGTCGGCGTCGCAGTCGCCGCTCGTCATGACCCCGACGTCGAAGGACATGTTCCCGAACGGTTGGGTCGTCGTGAGGAAGGGAGACGCGCCGTTCGCGACGCTGTCCGACTGCCCCGTCGAGAGGACGTGGTTGACGTCGTAGTGCCTGTACGGGCGAGGCGCGATCGCGTCGGCGCCCGCGTCGGCGCTCGTCTCGGGCGGCGGCGGGGCGCGCGAGCCGCTCGCGCCGTCACGCTCCGGCTCCGTGGCGTCGCTCGTCGCCTGGTTCGGCGCCTTCTTCTCGGTCGAGCACGCGCAGACGACGCACGCCGTCGAGAGGATCCATGGCCATCGCATCGCTTTCGACGAGGTTGGTGACGGCGATCCCCTCGAGCAAGGGCGCGTCCCCGACGATCGTCGCCCGCGCGTCGGCCTCGCGAGGGACGCGTGTCGCGCGGCATTCGGGGGCTGATACGCTGCGAGCGTGCATCGCGCCTACGCTCGGACCGCAGCCTTCGCCCTCTTGACCGCGCTCGCGAGCGCGCCCGCGTGCGGGGGCTCCGACTCCGACGAGGCCGCGCCCGCGGGCCCCGTCCGCCCGCCGCCGCGCCCCACGCCGGAGCAGCAGGCGCGCGCCGCGGCGCTGCTCGCCGGCCCCGACTGGTACCGCCACGCGGTGTTCTACGAGGTCAACGTCCGGTCGTTCCAGGACTCGAACGGCGACGGCGTCGGCGATCTCCCGGGGCTCGTGTCGCGCCTCGACTACCTGAAGGACCTCGGCGTCGACGCGCTTTGGCTCATGCCGATCATGCCGTCGCCCTTCGCCGACTCCGGCTACGACGTCGCGGACTACCGGGCGATCGAGCCGGCCTACGGGACGATGGCGGACTTCGAGCGCCTGCTCTCCGAGGCGAAGGCGCGCGGGATGCGCGTCCTCATCGACCTCGTCCTGAACCACACGTCGGACGCGCACCCGTGGTTCCAGGAGTCGCGGAAGGACAAGACCAACGCGAAGGCGAGCTGGTACGTGTGGTCGGACACCGCCGGACGCGACGACATCGGCTGCGGGACCAACGGCTCGACGTTCGGCGACAGCGCGTGGGAGCTCGAGCCCGCGCGGCAGCAGTACTACTTCCACCGCTTCTACCCCGGGCAGCCCGACCTCAACTACCGCGAGCCGGCCGTCGCGGAGGAGATGCTCGACACGGCGCGCTTCTGGCTCGACAAAGGCGTCGACGGCTTCCGCTGCGACGTCGTCGGGCTCCTCTTCGAGACCGCGACGTCGTGCTCGCTGGTCCCCGAGACGATCGACTACATCAAGTCGATCCGCCGGCTCGTCGACGGCTACGCCGAGCGCGCGATGGTCGCGGAGCCGGTCGAGCTGACGAACGCGACGCCGTACTTCGGCGGAGGGGAGGACATGTTCCACATGGCCTTCGATTTCGCCTACGGCTACTTCTGGGGCTTCGCCTTCGCCTCGGGCGATCGGCGGATCATCGAGGACGCGATGACGACCGCGAGCGGGTTCCCGGACGGCGCTCAGGACGCGCTCGTGATCGGCTCGCACGACGTGCTCCGCGCGTGGCAGACCGCGGGCAACGACGCCGCGCGGTACCGCGGCGCGGCGCTCCTCCAGATGACCATGCGCGGCACGCCGTTCATCTACTACGGCGAGGAGGTCGCGCTGCGGCCCGGCGCGGCGACGCCGATCGACGTTCGTGACACGTCGCGGACGCCGATGACCTGGACGCGCGACGCCGCCGGTCACGGCTTCACGACCGGGGCGCCCTGGCTGCCGTTCGGCGAGGCGCCCGGCGAGACGAGCGTGGAGGCCGAGGACGCCGATCCCGACTCGATGCTCTCGTTCTATCGCTCGCTGCTCGCGCTCCGCCGGGGGCACGCCGTGTGGGGCGCGGGGAGCTCCCGCCTCGTCCCGCTCGACGATCGCGGGCTCGTCGCGTTCGTGCGCGAGGACGACGCGGAGAGCTACCTCGTCGCCGTGAACCTCGCCGGCGAGCCGCGCGAGGGGGCGGCGACGTCGGCGCTCCCCGGGCGCGGCCGCGTCGTGCTCGGCGAGGGCTCGCTGGCGGTCGCGGGCGACGCCGTCACCGTGAAGCTGCCCGCCAACGGCTACGCGATCTTCCAGCTCCGTCCGTGATCGCGCGCCCGCCGCGGTGAGCCGCCGGAGACGTCGCGGCGCGGCGCATCGCGGGCTTGCGCCATAAACATAACGTGTTATGTAGTTGCCGGAGGTCGCTTCATGCCGGCGGATCTGCTCTCGGAGCTCGGTCACCTCTTCCTGGGCAGCAGGCTCAAGCGCCTCGCGGAGCGCCTGCAGGCGGACGCCGCGAAGGTGCACCGGGCGATGGGCGTCGACGCGCAGCCCGCCGAGCTCGCGCTGCTGGCGGCGATCGATCGGTTCGGGCCGATGACGATCACGGCGGCGGTCGAGTCTCTCGGGGTGAGCCAGCCCGCGGTCACGCGCACCGCCTCCGGGCTCGTCGATCGGGGCGTGATCGTCGCGGAGAGCGACGCCGCGGATCAGCGGCAGAAGACACTGAGGCTCACGAAGCAGGGCCGCGCGCTCGTCACGAAGGCGAAGACGGCGGCGTGGCCGGCCATCGCCGACGCCGTCGGGACGATGTGCGCGCCGCTCGAGGGGACGCTGCTCGAGCAGATCGCCGGCCTCGAGCAAAAGCTCGCGGAGCGTCCGCTCGAGGCGCGCGCGCTCGACGCCGCGGGGGCGCCGCGCGACGACCTCGCGGACCGCGGGCGCGCGGACGACCTCGCGATCCGCGAGTACTCGGACGATCTCGCGAAGGACTTCTACGCGATCAACGCCGAGTGGATCGAGTCGATGTTCGCGCTGGAGGACAAGGACCGCGCGCTCCTCGCGGACCCGCGGGGGACGATCCTCGACCGCGGCGGCGTCATCCTCTTCGTCGAGTCCGCCGAGCTCGGCGTCGTGGGGACCTGCGCGCTGATGAAGGTCGAAGAGGGCGTCTTCGAGCTGACGAAGATGGGCGTCCTGGAGCGCGCTCGAGGCCGCAAGGCCGGGGAGCTGCTCCTCACGACCGCGCTCGCCCGGGCGAGCACGATGGACGTCGATTCGCTCTACCTGCTCACGAACTCGAAGTGCGTCGCGGCGATCAAGCTCTACGAGAAGCTCGGCTTCCGGCACGACGCGGCGATCATGAGGCGCTACGGGGCGAGCTACGCGCGCTGCGACGTCGCGATGAGCTACCCGTCGCGTCGCGTCGCGCCGAAGCGTACGTGAGCGGCCTCGCGCGCGCTCAACTGCACGACGGGTAGCAGTACGAGCCGGAGCCGGTGAACCGGCAGCAGCGGAGGCCGGGGCGGCACTCCAGGAAGCCTCCGCAGCTCTCGCCCTCTCCCTGCCGGCAGTCGGCGCACTTGTTCCCCTTGCAGCAGAGGCCCTCTCCGCACTGATCGCTGCGGTGGTCGTTGCAGGCCGCGCCCTCCTTGCCGAGGCAGCGATGGTCGGCCGAGCAGGTCCCGTTCGTGCAGTCGGAGTCGCGCGCGCAGGGATCGCCGATCTCGCCGTCGGTCGTCCTGCAGCGCTCTTCGACGCAGACGGCGCGCGCGCCGTCGACGGTCGCGCACCCGACCTTCGCGTCGCAGGTCGTGCCCGGCATGCTCTGGCACTGCCCGACGGCGTCGTTGCAGGCGCCGCTCACGCACTGGCGGTCCTCGCCGCACTCCGTCATGTCGAGGCGCGATCGCTCGAGGTAGCAGGTCGGCTGCGTGCGGCCGTCGAAGGCCGCGCAGAACAGGTTCGCCCCGCACGCGTCGATGCCCCTCGCGAGGCAGCAGGGCTGGCTGACGGCCTGCGAGCTCGGGAGATCGCCGCAGTCCTGGGCGACGGCGCCGCCGTTGCCCGCGGCGCTCGGCTCGTCCGCGCCGGCGTCGCCGAGGGCGTCCGAGCCGCCGCCGCCGGCCGTGCAGGCGCCGAGTCCGGCGAGCGCGAAGAAGAAGGAGAAGGCGAGGGGCCGTCGCGCCGGGAGACGTTCGAAGCTCTTCATGGTTTTTCGAAGAGCCGCCGGCCGCCTTCGTGTCGCGATCTTTTTTGGGGCGCCCCGCGCGGTCTCCTCCGGCCGCGCCCCGCGCCCGGGCGTCCGCCTCCGGCCGCGCCCCGCGCGGTCTCCTCCGGCCGCGCCCGGGGCCGCGCCTCCTTACGGATAGCCCTGCACGCTCACCGGCGACAGCTCGCTCGTCGTGGTCGCGTTGCCGAGCTGCCCGCGCTCGTTGGCGCCCCAGCAGACGATCGCGTCGTTCTTCGTGGGGGCGCAGGAGTGGTCGCCGCCCGCGCCGACGCCGATCGCCGTCTGGATGCCCGAGACCGTGACGAACGACGCCTGCGTGCCGCCCGCGTCGGGCCGCGACTGCCCGTCGCCGAGCTGCCCGCGCGCGCCGGCGCCCCAGCACACGACGGCGCCGGTCTTGCGCACCGCGCAGGCGTGGTTGCGGCCGGTCCAGATCGACGTGGCGTCGGAGAGGTTCGCGACGACGATCGGCGCCGGGTTCGGGCTCGCGTTCGCGGCGCCGGTGCCGAGCTGCCCGAGCTCGTTGGCGCCCCAGCAGAGCACGGACCCGCCGCGCGTGACGGCGCACGTCGAGCGCTCGGCGGCGGCGACCATCACGGCGTCGGTGAGGTTGTCGACCGCGACGGGGCTCGAGCTGCTGACCGCCTGTCCGGAGCCGAGCTGGCCGTTCGCGCCGTCGCCCCAGCACGAGACGGAGCCCGAGCTCGCGACCGCGCACGCGTGCGCTTGGCCGGCGGCGATCGCGACGACGCCGCCGAGGCCCGGGACGGCGACCGGCGTGGTGCTGGGGGCCTGATCGCCCTTTCCGAGCTGCCCGCTCCCGTTGCCGCCCCAGCACGCGACCGAGCCGCTGCCGCGGAGCGCGCAGGAGAAGTTGCCGCCCGCGGCCACGGCGAACGCGTTGGTGATCCCGACGACCTCGACCGGTACGGATTTGCGGTTCGCCGACTCTCCGTTGCCGAGCTGCCCGTCGAGGTTGTAGCCCCAGCACGAGACCTTGCCGCTCTGGTGCGCGACGCACGTGTGGTTGCGTCCGGACGCGATGTCGATCGCGTCGGTGACCCCGCCGACGTCGCGCGGCGTGAGCACGAGCCCGCCGTCGGCGGGGCCGCCGGAGCCGGTCTGGCCCTGGAGGTCGTCGCCCCAGCAGCGCACCGTGCCGTCGGGCTTGCGCGCGCAGGAGTGCTGCTCGCCGAGGGCGGCCTGGAGGACGTTGGGGCGGCCGGGCGGCTCCGCGTCCTCGTCCTCGGGATCCGGCGGGGCGGGCTCCTCCTCTTCCTCGCCGGCGTCGCGGCTGCGGCGGAGCCGGACGTCCTCGACGCCGAGGATCGCGTTGCAGGCGACGAGCGAGGAGAAGAGCGACGAGAGGACGAGCCCGACGCAGACGCCCGCGGCGCCGAGACGTCGCGCGAGCGCGGCCGGCGGCATCAGAACGAGCCTCGGAGGAGCACGGAGCCCGGGCCGACGCCGACGCCGACCGCGCCAGGGGCGGCGCCGGACCTCGGGCCGTCGCTCGGCGCCGTGAAGAAGAGGACGACCCCTCCGACGAGCAGCGCGCCGCCGGCGATGACGCCGATCGTGGCGATGTTGCCCGTGCTCTTCGCCTCCGCCGCGAGATCGACGCCGGCCTGATCGCACTCGAGCCCGGTGCAGTAGGTCTGCGCCTCTTTCCAGGTGCTCGAGGTCTTCAACCCGAAGTAGCCCCCGACGCCTAGGCCGGCGACGCCCGCGACGGCCGCGACGACGCCGAGGGTCTTCTGCGTCGACCAGCCGCCCTCGTCCTTCGGCGGCTCCTTCGGCCGCTTCTCCTTGTTCCCGACGTCGTCCTCGACGACCGGCGTCTCCTGCGGAGCGTCCTCGAGCACCGGGATCTCGACGGACGGCGTCTTCGACTTCTCGCTGACCTCGAACGTCGTGGAGAAGGGCTTCTTGCCCTTCGCGGTGGCCTCGACGGTGTGCTCGCCCGCGTCGACGGGGATCGGCGTACCGAGCGCGGCCGGATCGATCGGGTTGCCGTCCAGCTTCACCTCGACCGCCGACGATCGCGACAGGATCGAGAGCTTGATGAGGCGCGGCTCGAGCTTGTCGGCCCGCTCGCGCGCGGTCTGCTCGCGGTTCGCGCGCCCGAGCCTCCGCGCGAGGGCGATGGCCTCGTGGAAGCGAGCCCAGGCGCTCGCGAGCTGGTTGTTCTTCTCGTAGCAGTCGGCGAGGTTGAGCAGCGTCCCGATGGCGGGCGCGACCTTCTGGCTCGCCGCGAACTTCGGACAGGCGTCGCCGTAGCGCTTCGCCTCCATCAGCTTGCGGCCCTCCTGGAAGAGCGACTCGGCCGCGGCGGCGCCGCCCTCGGAGTCGCCGGCCCGCGCGCGCGGCGCGACCACCAGCACGGCGCACAAAGACGACGCGACGATGGTGGCCTTGAGCATCCCTCTCACTCCCACGAGTCCTCTCGCGATCCTCCGCTCATGAGGACACGAACGCCTCGATGATTCAATCGCGGGTGTCCGGGATGCCGCTCTCGTTCTTCGGCGTCACCGGCGTGCTCGCGGGCCGCGCCGCCGGGGCCTTCGCCCTCGGCGTCACGACGACCGGCGCGCGCCGCGGCGCGGGCGCGGGCTCGGCGTTCGGGACGCCCGTCGCGGGCGGCGGCGGCGTCATCGGTGACGCGCCGAGGATCGTCGCGACGGCGGTGGGGTCGGTCGGCTCGACGTGCGGCGCGACGGGCGCCTGGGTGAGCGTGGGAGCCGGCGGAGCGGGCGGCTGGATCGTCATGGCCGCGGCGGCCGCGCGCGCGCTCGCTTGCTGCCTGTCGTCGCGCACCTTCGCGAAGATCCCCGCGCCGACGAGGATCGCGGCGAGCGCCACGCCGAGCGCGATGGTCGTCGCGGGGCTCTTCGGTCGCGCGCCGCCGTGCGTGCCGGTCCACGGCGACGCCGTCCCGGTGTCGGCGATCGCCGGCGGGGCGCTCACGCGACCGGACGCGGCGGGCAGCGGCCCCGAGTTGTCGGCGGTGATGGGCGGGAGCGTCGGGAGGCTCTGCACGGCCGCGATGCGGTCGGCGACCGAGCGCGCGCGCGCCGGATCGAGCGTGTAGGGGACGAGCGCGTAGGCGAGCTCGGCGACGGTCGAGAAGCGCGTCGCGGGATCCTTCTGCAGGCACCGCGCGACGACCTGATCGAAGCCCGGCGGCAGATCGCCCCGCACCGACGAGAGCGGGGCCTCCTGCTCGTGCATGACCATCGTGAGCAGGCGACCGAGCGTGTCCGCCTCGAACGGCGGACGACCCGCGACGAGGCGGTAGAGGACGACGCCGAGCGACCAGACGTCCGTTCGCCCGTCGACCGCGCGCGGGTCGCGCATCTGCTCCGGCGACATGAAGCGCGGGCTGCCGAGCATCGACGCGGTGCGCGTCATCTCGTGCTCCGACTCGCCGAAGGGGTTCGTCTTCGAGATGCCGAAGTCGAGCACCTTCACGAGCGGCCCGCCCGCCGGCCCGCGCGTGACGAAGAGGTTCGCGAGCTTGATGTCGCGGTGGACGATGCCGAGCGCGTGCGCCTCGGCGAGCGCCTCGCACGCCTGCATCACGTACTCCGCGGCTTCGCTCGCCGGGACGGAGTGGCGTTGCTTCGCGAGCGCCGCGAGATCGCAGCCCTCGAGGTACTCCATCACGATGTACGGCTCGCCGCCTTCGAGCGTGCCGACGTCGTAGACCTTCGCGACGTGCTCGTTGCGGAGCTTCACGACGGCCTTCGCCTCGCGAAGGAAGCGCGCGCCGGCCTCGGTGTTCTCCACCGCGCCCTTGCGGAGGAACTTCATCGCGACCATCTGATCGAGCTGCAGGTGGCGCGCGGCGACGACGTAGCCCATGCCTCCGGCGCCGAGCACGCGCTCGACGCGGTACTTTCCCGCGAGGACGTCGCCGGGCTTCACGGACGGAGACGAGGACATGGCCGTGGGAGAAGTGTACGCCTCGGCTTCCCCCACGAGCAACCGAAACGTGTAAGTTTTCAAAGAGATGGACGCACGATCCACCATGGCTTCCGTGTCATGGACCGTCATGGACCGCCGGCGGCTCGGGCGCCGAGTAGGATGCCGTCTCCATGCAGAAGCAGAAGCTCGGTCCGCTCCAGGTCCGTCGGGTGGTGAAGCCCGGCCCAACCTCCGAAAATCAGGGCGACAATCGGGGGGCGACCGCGCCGATGGTCCTCGTCCTCGCCCACGGCTTCGGGGCGCCCGGCGACGATCTCGTCGGCCTGGCGGGCGCGCTCGACGTCCCGCCGGGGACCGTGATGGTCTTCCCCGAGGCGCTCCACGGTCTCCGGGACCTCACCGGGCAGGCCGCCTTCGGAGACGCGCGGGCGTGGTGGCTGATCGATTTCACGCGGCTCGAGCTCGCCCTCGCGACGGGGCAGGCGCGCGATCTGTCGGGCGACGTCCCCGAGGGGCTCGCCGAAGCGCGCGCGGCGTTCGGCGAGATGCTCGACGCGCTCGCGAAGGAGGTCCCGACCGATCGCCTCGTCCTCGGCGGCTTCTCGCAGGGCTCGATGCTCGCCGTCGACGTCGCGCTGAGGCAGCCCGAGCGACGCGTCGCCGGTCTCGTCGTCCTCTCGGGGACGCTCCTCGCCGAGCGCGAGTGGACGCCGCGGATGAGCGCGCGCCGAGCGGCCGACGGTCGGCCGATGCCCGTGTTCCAGAGCCACGGCCGGAGCGACGCGATCCTGCCGTTCGCGAGCGCCGAGCGCCTCCGCGACGCCCTCGTGAGCGCCGGGTTCGACGTCACCTTCGATCCGTTCGCCGGACCGCACACGATCCCTCCGGCGACGATGGAGCGCCTGAGCGCGTGGCTCCGCGCACTGGCTTGATCGAGCTCGTGACCCCGTCTACGCTCGTTCGCCATCCATGTGCGAGCTCCTCGGTATGGAGTGCAATGTACCGACGGACATCGTCTTCTCGTTCTCGGGCTTGGCGCTCCGAGGCGGAGCGCGAGGGCCTCACGCCGACGGCTGGGGTCTGGCGCTGTACGAAGGGCGCTCCGTGAGGACGTTCCTCGAGCCGGCCGCGGCGGCCAACTCCTCGCTCGCCGCGTACGTCCGCAACAACCCCATCAAGACGCTGCTCGCGATCGCGCACGTGCGGAAGCGTACGCGCGGCCCGGTGAACCTCGCCAACACGCACCCGTTCGTCCGAGAGCTGTGGGGGAGGCATTTCACGTTCGCGCACAACGGGACCGTGCGCGGGATCAAGCAGCGGCTCGAGCCCGGCCGGTTCCGGCCCATCGGCACGACCGACAGCGAGTACGCGTTCTGCGCGCTGATGAACCGGCTCGAGCGGGCCTTCCCGAAGGGCTACCCGGAGCCGTCGGCGCTTGCGCGCGCCGTGGCGCGGGCGGGGCGGGAGATCGGCGACCGCGGCACGTTCAACTTCCTCCTCGGGGACGGCTCGCAGCTCTTCGCCCGATGCGCGACGAAGCTCTGTTACATCATCCGCAAGGCGCCGTTCGCGAAGGCGACGCTCGCCGACGACGACCTCGAGGTCGACTTCGCGACCGTGACGACGCCGCGCGATCGCGTCGCCGTCATCGCGACCGCGCCGCTGACGCGCGACGAGGACTGGACGATCGGGTTGCCGGGGCAGATGTGGGTCTTCCGCCGAGGGCGGCTCGCAGAAACGCTCCCCGCGTGAACGAGCTGTCGACGGCGCCGCACACTCCTCTATGATGATTCGATCGTGAGTCGCGTCGCCGCCGCTGCCGCCGCCGAGCCACGTCGCACGACCGTGGCGATCCGTCGGCTGCTCGACACGCGCGCCCTGAAGGTCGTTTACCAGCCGGTCGTCGACCTCAAGACGAAGAAGATCTTCGCGTACGAGGCGCTCGTCCGCTCCAAGTCGCCCGACTTCGAGAGCCCGATGAGCCTCTTCGCCGCTGCGGTCCAGCACTCCTGCACGGGCGAGCTGGGCCGCATCATCCGCGAGCTCGCGATCGCGGGTTGCCCGACGCACCCGCTCTTTTTGAACATCCACCCCGCGGAGCTGAACGACAAGTTCGTCGTCCAGCCCGACGATCCGATCTTCCGGCACACCGAGGACGTCTACCTGGAGATCACCGAGGGCGTCCCGCTCTCGCACTTCCGCCTCTGCCAGAGCATCCTCAGCGAGGTCCGCGGGCGGGGCGTCTACCTCGTCGTCGACGACCTCGGCGCGGGCTACTCGAACCTGCGCTACATCGCGGACCTCCACCCGCGGATCGTGAAGCTCGATCGCGACCTCGTCGCCGGGCTCCGCAGCGGCACGCGGATGTTCAAGCTCGTCTCGGCGATCGTCGTCCTCTGCCGCGAGCTCGACGCGATGGTCGTCGCCGAGGGCATCGAGACGGCCGAGGAGCTCGAGGCGGTTCAAGAGGCAGGCGCGCGCTTCGGCCAGGGGTACCTCCTGGCGCGTCCGGCGTTGCCGCCGCCGCCCGTCTCGTGGCCGACCGCCCCCGGCCGCAAGGCCGAGCGAACGACGGTCCGCGGCGCGCCGAAGGAGCCGCCGCTCTCGCTCCGCGGCCGCCGCTGAGCGAGGGCGCTCGTCCTGGCGCCCGGGGCCGGACGTCCGCGTTTGCGTCAGAGGCCGTTCAGGCAGACGCGGTTGCGGCCGGAGCGCTTCGCCTCGTAGAGCGCGCTGTCGGCGTCGCGGACGAGCTCGGACGCCAGCGCGACGTTCGCCTCCGGCAGCGCGGCGACGCCGACGCTGATCGTCACGGGCAGGCGCGTCCCCTGGTAGTCGAAGTTCTCCTGCTCCACGCGCGCGCGGAGGCGCTCGCCGAGGACGCCCGCGTTCAAGAGGGCGATGCCGCGGCAGATGACGGCGAACTCCTCGCCGCCATAGCGCGCGAGCACGTCCTCGGTGCGGATGGTCGCCTGCGTGATGCGCGCCAGGTGGACGAGCACGGCGTCGCCGGCGAGGTGGCCGTAGTTGTCGTTGACGCGCTTGAAGTAGTCGACGTCGAACATGACCAGCGAGAGCATCGTCTTGTGACGCTTCGCGTAGGCGAACTCGGTCTCGAGGCGATCCTGGAAGAATTTCTTGTTGTACGTGCGCGTCAGGCCGTCCCGCAGGGCGGCGTCGATCATCTGCTGCTGGAAGCTCTCGTCGAGCTTGTCCTGGTACGTGAACTTGAGGGTCGTCGTCGCGCCGAGGCGGATCTTGTCGCCCTCCTTGAGCGCGTGCTGCTGCACCATCTCGCCGTTGACGAGCGTGCCGTTCGCGCTGCCGAGGTCCTCGATGATGACCTGCCCGCCGATCGAGAGCACGCGGCAGTGCCGGCGGGAGATGCCGTCGTCGTTCAGGCGAACCGTCGCGCTGACGGCGCGCCCGATGACCACCTCGGGGCCGTCGATCTTGTGCATCTCGCCGACGTTGGTCCCCTGAAGGACGACGAGGTACGCGGCGACCTGCTGGCGTCGCGCTCGGAGCTCGGACTCGAGGCTCGACAGGCTCGTGATACGTGTGGCTTCCCCTTCGTCAGCCGGGATGCTCGGCCGCGCCCGGTAAGGGGGATCACTTGCCATAGCCTCTAAGGTTGCCGAGGTTTCACGACACGGTCAAGGGATCCCGGGGGCCCGGCACGGAGATGCTACACGGGCTCGCTTTTGCGTGTAGTTCGCGCCGCTCTTGGTTTCTTTAGGGGTCTCTTTAGGGGGTCTCTTTAGGGGTCTCTTTAGGGGCTCCTCGGGCGGGGCGACGGGACGGGGGACCGGCCTCGAAAGGTCGGCCGGAGGAGCGGCGGCGCGAGGAGGCGGAGGGGACCGTCCCACACCGGAGCCGCGCGCCGCCGTCGAAGCGGCGGGGCGGCCGGGCGCCCCGCTACTCCGAGGTGGTGGTCACGCCCGAGAGGGCGATCATGGCGTCGCGACGCACGCCGCGCGCGACGAAGTCCTGCACGGCGCGCGCGAGCGTCGCGGCGACGACGGCGAGCAGCGGGAGGTGCTCGCCGCCCTCGCAGGTCGCCGCCCCCGCCGCGGGCTCCTCGTCGGCGACGAAGCGCGCGTCCCAGCGGACGAGGCCGAACGTCCCGTCCGCCGAGACCGCGGCGTGGACGAGCGGCTTGCCGGCGCTCTCCGCCCAGGCCGAGAGCAGCCGGCGGCTCTTCGCGTTGTCGAACGCGTCGACGACGAGGTCCGCCGATCCGCAGAGCGTCGCGACGTTGGACTCGTCGACGCGGACGCCGAACGCCTCCGCCTTGACGCCCCAGAAGTTCGAAAGCTGGAGCTTCAACGCGTCGGCCTTGTTCTTCCCGACCGACGGCTTGACGAAGGCCTGCGAGAGGCAGTTTTTCGACTCGACGCGGTCGAAGTCGATCAGGACGAGCGCGGCGTCGAGGTTTCGGCACGCGACGACCGCGTTCGACCCGAGCGCGCCCACGCCACAGAAGACGACACGCTTCATCAAGGCACCTCGAGGGACGACGGTGAGAGGAGGAGGAAGGGGGAGGGCGAAGGTACGCCCTCCACGCCTTCGTGGTTACGAGCAGCCGAAGGGGACCTTCGGGCGCAGGTAGATGCGACGCTCGCCCTGCGGCGTGTGGAACCGGTCGACGACGTAGTCGTCGAACGCGCGATCGCCGAGGTTCGCCGCGGCCAGGCCGCGCAGGCCGCCCGAGCGGACGACCTCGACGGCGATGCGACGGACGTCGCGGTCGCTCAGCGCGCGGTCGACGTCCAGCGGGTAGTCGGCGGACAGACCGTTGTAGGTGATGTTGAGGACTGCCATGTTCATTGCTCCTTCGTTGCGATCTCGCTCGGCGCCGCCACCGCGCGAGCGAGGTCCGTGGTCCGTGACGTCTCCTGCATCCCCGACGCGAGCCGGAGGAGGCGCGTCCACCAGGGCTCGTCTTCGACGAGCCGAGCGCGCCGATCTTCACCGGCGCCGGGCTCGTCGACCGGCTCGACGCGGCGGATCATCCCGTCCGGCGCGACCACCGAGAAGAGCACCGGCCGACCGAGCGCCGTCACGAGCGCGCGCATCGTCGTCTCGTCCTCGCGCGAGAACGCGATCGGGCCGATCGGATGCGAGTGCGCGATCTCGACGATCCGCTCGCGGCGCGACCAGATCGCCTCCCAGCGCGCTCGCGTGTCGGGCAGGCGCACCGGGCTCTCCGACGCGTCCGACCAGAGGACGACGTCGCCTTCGCCGACGAGGAAGAAGACTTCGCGCAGGTGAGATCCCATGGTCGCCTCCGCGCGACGCGCTCGAGCGCGCAGTCGCGAGAACCTCGTCATCGGGACGCGCGCTGTCCAGGGGGACCGCGCGCGATCGTCGCGCCGGCCGTCCCGACGCGGCGCTCCCCGGGGTCGGCCCTCAGCGACGCGTGATGACGAGCGCGTCGGTCTGGATCGCCTCGCGGATGACGCCGGGCAGGCTGTCGAGCGTGACGAGCTCGTCGGCGCCGGCGAGGCAGACGCCCGAGTCGAAGACCTGGAGCGTGAGGGCGTCGATCACGCTGATGAAGCGCTCTCCCATGAACTCCCACGCGACCTCGAGGTTGCCGCCGCCGAGCTGGCGCGACGAGAGCAGCCGGGCGTCGACGCCGTCGAGCGCGAGCGCGGCGCGGAGGTGCGCGTCGTCGAGCGTCGGGGCGCCGCGGCGGCGCGCGGCGACGGGCTCGCGCGCGCCCCGATCGAGGGCGAGGGCGCGCGAGCGCGCCTGCTCCGCGTCCTCGGCGCGCCGGGCGGCGAGGGCGCCGACGAACGCGCGCGCCGCGTCCTCGCCCTCGTCGGCGACGCGCGGCCCGGCCGCGGCCGCTTCACGAACGGAGAGCGCGACGCCCATCCGAGCGGCGATCGCCGTCGTGAGCGCCACGCCGTACGCCAGGCGGAGCGAGGCGGGGACGCCCTTCATCTCGCCGAGGGGCTCGAGCTTCTCGAGCCGGAGGCGCGCGGCCTCCTCGACCTCGCCGTCGAAGTCGAGCGACTCGAAGACGAGATCGCCCGAGTGCCAGCGACGCGCGCGGACGATCGAAAACGGCGCCGGCTGCTCGTCCGGCAGGAGCCGGACGATCTCGACGCGCGACCGCGCCGCGGGGTCGCCCTCGCGGCGGCCGTGACGCGGGCTCGCGGCGCGTCCCGGGCTCGCGCCGCTCGCGCACGTGATCCAACCGCGCACGTGATGCCCGCGCACGCGCGGGAGGCCGCCCGTGTCGGGCGACTCCGCGGGGCCGATCGCGCGGGCCGCGCGGCCTTCGATCTCGAACCGATGGAAGCCGAGCGAAGGCCGAGGCTCGCCCACGCGGAGCCGGCGGTCCCTGCCGTAGGCGAAGGGACCCCCGAGGTACGCGAGGACGGCCTCTTCCTTCTTCCCGAGGAACTTCGTGTAGTCCATGAACCGGAGCCCTCGGGGTTGGGGTGGTGGTCTACGAAGGCAGCGTGAGGATCGGCGTCGCGAGGACGCGCTCGAGCCAGCCGCTCTGCGCGGCGACGCCGGGCCCCAGCTTCGGGGCTTCGAGCAGCGCGCGGAGAACGCGAGGCACCTGGTAGGGGTCCTCGAACTGGTCGATCTGCACTTCGCTGTACGGCACGCCGAGCGCGCGCGCGCACGACTGGACGGTCGTTCCGCGCGTGGTCGAGACGTTCACGAGCATCGCGATCGCCGCGACGTCGTAGCCGTAGTCCTTGAACGCGCGCGCGAGCTGTCCGCCGTCCTCGCCGGCTTCGTCGCCGACGACGATGACGATCAGCGCGTGCGTCGCCGCGACGCGCACGCCCGCCTGGTGGAGGGCGCGGAGCGCCGCGGCGTGGACGGTGCCGCCTCCCGCCTTGATGCCGCCGAGCATGTGCTGCACGGCCGCGCGGGTGGGCGCCTTGGGCTTGAGGACCGTCCCGGTCGTGTCGAAGCTCGCGATGTGCACGTGCTCCGCGGGGAAGCCCGCGAGGATGCGCGACAGCGCCTCCTTCGACTTGTCGATCGCGCCTTCCATCGAGCCGGACTTGTCGATGAGGAACATGACGTCGACGGGCCGCTCGGCCGCCGCCTCCGCCACGGCCTTCTTCGCGGCGTTGTCGCTCGCCTCTTCGAGCTTCGTCCGGAGCTCCTTGCTCCGGACGTTCTTCGCGATGTTGAGCGCGCGCTGGTCGGTGGCCTCGGCGATCGCCTTCTCCCAGCGCCGGCGGATCTCGGGCTCGGTCATGAGCCCCAGCTCCTCGAGCGTGGGCGTCAGCATGCGGAGGTCACGGTCGGAGAGCGAGGGGAGCAGCGCCACCATGATGGCCGGCGTGAGCCCCACGTCCTTCGGCAGCCGGCCGACGACGTCCTTGTGCGAGAGCTTCTGCGTGACGATCGCCTCGCAGATCTCCGCCTCGGACAGGCCGTCGAAGCGCTCGCGCTTCTGCAGCGTGAGGTTGGACAGACCGACCTGCCGGTGGCCGCCGGCGGCCTGCTTCTGCTTCCAGCCGAGGATCTCGAAGAACGCCGGGCTCTCCGGCTTGTAGCCGGCCTTGCGCGCGATGTTCTTGATGGTCTCCTTGTACCCCGCCTTCACGAGGCCCTGGAGCATCGGCAGGTTCTCCTCGCGCAGCGCGAGCCACCGCGTCGCGGCGCGCTTCCAGCGGCCGAGCTGCGGCTTCTTCGAGCCGGGGTCCGAGAAGCCGGCGACGCGGTTCAGCTCGGCGATCGCCGGGGCCTCGAGGAGCTCCGCGATGCGGAGGACCGCCTTCGGCGTGAGCATCTTGGTGCTCTTCTTCTCGTAGAAGAGCGCCATCGCCTCGCCGACGGCGCGGTAGTCGTCGTCGTGGAAGGCGACGGAGCCGCCCTCGTCCTTGATCGGCTGTCCGGCGTGCGGCTGCACGAGCATCAGCGCCGCGCACGCGACCTTGAGGTCGCGCCACTCGGTCTGCGTCAGCGCGTAGCTCGCGAAGCGCGCCATGAGCTCGGCGTTCAGCTCGTAGATGTCGAGCAGCTGCGCGTACAGCCGCTCGGCGGCCGGGACGAAGAGCCCGGGCTTCACCGGCGTCGCGCGCGCGGCGACGTCCTTCTTGGCGCCGCGCTTCGCGTGCCAGATGCCGCCGACGTCGAGCCCGGGCCGGTTGTGCCAGAGGTGCGCCGACGAGCCGAGGACCAGGTCGAGCAGCTTCTCGGCCGGCCCCTTCTGCGCCTCGGCGAGGAGGGAGGGATGCGGGGTCGTGGTGTTGGTCATGGGGTGTCCCTCGTCGAGGTGTCCCACGGCGCCGGCCTCCGGTTGGTCCCGCGGCGCCGGCCTCCGGCCGTCCGCGGCGCCGGGGCGCCGTGTTCACGACGATTCGTTCCGCAGGCTCCCGACCCGGTCACGAACGCGAGATGGACGGCAAGATGAGGCGCCCGATTCACGTTGTCCAGGCTTCCCGTCGCGCGCGCGACGACAAACGGCGAGAGGCCGACGCCGAACGCGCCGCGTCGGGGCGGCGTGATCGATGTCGGCCTCGTCGTTCGCGGAGGCGCCCGTCGCTCAGGTCTCGGTGACGGTGACCTTGTTCATCCGGACGGGCGTGACCGGGCGGTCGTTCGGATCGGTCTTCGTCTTCTCGATCTTGTGCACGACGTCCATGCCGTCGATGACCTTCCCGAAGACCGGGTGCTTCGAGTTCCCGGGGGTGAACCAGTCGAGGTAGGAGTTGTGCACCGTGTTGATGAAGAACTGGCACGAGCCGCTGTTCGGCTGACCGGTGTTCGCCATCGAGAGGGTCCCGGGCTCGTTCGAGAGCTTCGCGTCCGGCGGGTGCTCGTCCTTGATCGGTCCGTCGGGGCCGTCGCCCGTGCCGGCGCGGCGGCTGTTCGGGTCCTTGCTGTGAGGACAGCCGAACTGGAGCATGAAGCCGTTGATGACGCGGTGGAAGTGGAGTCCGTCGTAGAAGCCGCTCTTCGCGAGCTTCACGAAGTTGCCCGCGGTGATGGGCATCTTGTCGGCGAAGAGCTCGATGGTGATGTTACCGAGCGACGTCTCGAGGAGCGCAGTGGGGTTCGGCATGGCCGGGGAAGCTACCCAACGCGCCGGGCGATGGGAAGGGCCACGGACGGCGCCGGCCGGCTCACGGCGCGTCGTCGAGCGTGACCTTCGGCTGACGCTCGCGCTCGCTCAGCGCCGGTCGACCTCGAACGGGAGCGCCATCGTCTGCGCCTGCTGCTGCGGGAGGAACTCCCACGCGTTGACGTGCTGCTCGACGCAGCTGCGCATCGCGGCGGTCTCTCCGGACGCCGCCGCGTAGCGGATCTTCCCGTCGATGCCGACCTCGAGAGCGACCGTGAGCCGCGCCGGACCGAGCTTGTCGTAGCCCTGCCAGCAGGACTCGCCGATCTCCTGCGCGTGCAGGCGCACCACGTTGTCGGTCACGGCGTTCGGGCCGGTCGCGGCCGCGGCTTCACTGCTCCGTCCGATGCTGAGCGCGAGGATGAGGACGAGCCCGAGGAAGATGCCGGGGACGAGGTATCCGCTCATCCCGACCCACGACCGCGGGATCCCGAGCTTCTGGGCGAGGTCCGCGAGGCCGGCGAGCCCGCCGCGCGGCGGGGGCGGGAGGCCCATCGGGTCGGACAGGTCCATCGAGAGCGGGGCTTCCGAGGTCCGGTCACGGCTGTAGTCGCTCGTGAAGCTCATGACGACGGAGTCATGGTGCAAGCGGCGCGCCGTTCTCTCCCTGGATCGGCGGGGATCCCGCCGGGTGGCCTCTCGGTCCGAAATTCGCCGTGAAAACCTCGCTGGTCGTCCGGCGAGCCGGCGCGATCGGAGCGAGGGGTTGGGGCTCCGAGGATCCGGTTGCGCGCAACGCAACCCCTGGCAGGCGGGCGCCACCCGGCCGACCCGCGTGGACAAAAAAAGTAGGGCCGCGACGAACCGATTCGCCGCAGCCCCTCGGCGCGATCGGGCGCCTGCAAGAAACCGATCGCGACAAGACGGGAGCGCCCGGCGCGTCGCGCCAGGGCGCTCGGAAGATCGTGACCGCGACGAACCATTCGTCGCGGTCCCCCTGACGCGATCGGGCGCCTGCAAGAAACCGATCGCGCCAAGCCTGGAGCGCCCGGCGCGCTGCGCCAGGGCACTCGGAAGATCGTGACCGCGACGAACCATTCGTCGCGGTCCCCTGACGCGATCGGGCGCCTGCAAGAAACCGATCGCGCCAAGCTTTTCGAGGCCTCGCTCTCGGTCCCGTGTCGGTGGGACTGGAGAGAGCGACTCGCGGCCTCGTGGACGACCGGTATTGCAGCGCGCGGGCCAACGACCGGCGGCTGAAGATCACGACGATTTGTGGCGGGCTTCGGCGCACGAGTGCAACGCGATGCACTTCGAGCGCACCGCGCGCTGCACTTCACGGCGCCGAAGTGAAGGCCCGGGCCATCGCGCCGCCCGCGCGGCCGCCCGCGCTACGGGTGCACGACGACGACGGTGCCCTTGTTGGGCTCGATCTGGATCCCGTGCCAGCCCTCCGGCACGGGCGGATCGGTGAAGCGGAAGACGCGCATCGCGTCGATCGGCGCGAGGTTGATGCAGCCGTGGCTCCGCTGGATGCCGAAGCGATCGTGCCAGTAGGCGGCGTGGATGGCGTAGCCCTCGTGGAAATACTGCACGTAGGGGACGTCGCGGAGCTCGAACGACGTGTCGTGCTTGTCGTCGGGGTCCTGCGACTCGCCCGCCGACGGGTTGGGCGCGGCGCCCCCCGACTGGCTCGAGCGCTCGCTCGAGTCCATCGTCGCGGTGATGTGCTTGCTCTTCAGGCGGAAGAACCCGCGGACGGTCGCCTTCGTCGTCTTCGGGTCCTTGAGCCCGTCCTGCCCGGCGGAGACGAGCGTGACGAAGACCGGCTTCTTTCCTTCCCAGAGCGTGAGCGTCTCGTCCTCGATCGCCACGTCGATCCACCTCTCGCCGCGCTCGGCGGCGCCCGGCCAGCGGTGCGGGGTGATGGCGACGCCGACGTCCTTCGCGCGGACCCAGTAGCCGGGCTTCGTCTCGAGGTAAGGGATCTCGTTCACGACCTTGCGCACGCCCGTCAGCTGGAGGAACGCGCGCGACGGCAGCACGTTCTCGTCGCGCCGCATCCGCCCGTCCTCCAGGTGGAAGACGGGGCGGCAGTCCTTGAGCGGGGCGCCGCGCTTCTTCGGGTCGCACGGCCGCGCGAAGGCGACGGGGAGCTTCATGTCCTCCGTGAGCTCGACCCCGTGGAAGGGCGAGGCGACCTCCGGCTTCACCTTGTCGATCGGCAAGAGACGCATGTCGACGGTCACGGCGAAGCGCCGGTTGTCGAGGCTCGGCCCCGCGTCGAACGCGCCGATGAAGGCGACGCCGGTGTGGCGCTTGATGCGGTTGGCGAAGAACGACTGCGGCTGGATCTCGAAGCCGGTGACGTTCGGGATCGAGCGGTTGCCGTTCTCGATCCAGAACGGCGGCGGGTCGTTGTTCGTCTTGCCGCCGAGGAGGACGCCGTCGGGCGTCTGGTCCGAGGGCGGCACCGCCGCGGCGTCGGGGACGAGCTCCCGCGCGAAGTCGTTGGCGCCCTTGTCGACCTTCTGCTCGTCGATGTGGTTTTCGAACCAGCGGAAGTGGTTCGCGAGCTTGTACTCCTGGCGCTCCTGCTCCGCGCGCGACGGGACGCGCAGGTAGAGCGGAGAGACCGAGCGCATGAAGCCGTACGCGTAGGGGAGCGGCTTGTTCGTGTCGGGGCGCACGTTCGCCGCGCGGACGATGGGGGCGTCGAGCTCGAGCGTCGCGTACTTGCCGTTGCAGACGAAGCCCTGCGGCGCCACCCCGTACCAGCCGCCGGGGCAGCCGTCGGTGCCGACCGGGGCGTCCGAGCGGGGCACGATCGCGCCGAGCCGGAGGTAGCCGATCTTCTTCGTCGTGTTCGGCTGGGCGTAGACGCCCGTGTGCATGCCGATGGCGGCGATCTTCGCCGTCTTCGAGATCGTGACCGCGGGCGCCTCGTTCGCGAGGGTCGCCGACGCGATCCTCGCCGCGGCGGGCGGATCCTCGCCCTTCTTGCACCCGGCGCTCCCCGTGAGCGCGCCGAGAGCCACGAGGAGGCAGAGATGGGTGGGCCGCATGGCCGGAACGTGCACGACCGAGAGAAAAGGGCCAACAAAGCGGGGGGCGCGTCGCGCTCGTCGCCCGCCGACCGCGATGCTAGACCGCGAGCCCCCATGACCGCCGTCGCCACCTCGGACCCCGCGTCGAAGAGCTCGTCCGGCAACACGCCGCCGCCCGAGGGCACGGAGCCGAAGCTCGGGTTCCTCCAGACGGTGAAGACGTTCCCCCGCTCCTTCTGGATGGGCTGCGTCATCGAGATGTGGGAGCGCCTCGCGTACTACGGCGTCCGCGTCGTGATGCCGATCTACATCGCGCAGGCGGACGAGCCCGGCGGCCTGCACTTCAGCCAGGCCGACAAGGGGACGATCTACGCGTGGTGGTTCATCGTCGGATCCGGCGTCCCGGTGCTCAGCGGCGGCTTCGCCGATCGCTACGGCTACAAGAAGACGATCGCGCTGTCGGTGACGATCAACATCCTCGCGTTCACGCTGATGGCGAACATGAGGAGCTTCTGGGGCTTCTTCTTCGCCGTCATGCTCCTCGCGCTCGGGACCGCGCTCTTCAAGCCGGGGCTGCAGGGCACGCTCGCGCAGTCGATGTCGAAGAAGAACTCGAGCGTGGGCTGGGGGCTCTTCTACTGGCTCGTGAACGTCGGCGCGGCGATCGGCCCGCCGTTCGCGGGCTTCATGCACATGATGGGGTGGAAGTACGTCTTCTACGGCTCGGCGGCCATCACGTCGCTGAACTACCTGATGCTCCTGACGTACCCGAGCGTCGAGTCGGGCGCGGACAAGACGTCGAACGCCCTGAAGGTGGCGAAGGACACGCTGGTCAACTTCTTCGACCCGAAGCTCTTCGCGGTGATCGCGATCTTCAGCGGCTTCTGGATGATGCTCTACCAGCTGTGGGACTTCATGCCGAACTTCTACGCCGACTGGGTCGACTCGAGCCGCTTCGTCGCGTCGAACGGCTGGCTGCCCGCGGCGTGGGTGCAAGAGACCGCGCGCGGGGTGCAGCTCAAGCAGGAGAACGCGCTCAACCTGAACGCCGTCCTGATCGTCCTCTTCGTCGTCCCGATGTCGTTCCTCGTCCGCAAGCTGCCCGTGCTCCGCTCGATGACGATCGGCATCCTCATCGCGACGATCGGCACGCTCGTCTACGGCACCTCTCCGAGCGTCTACACCGTGTTCCTCGGCATCCTCCTCTTCTCGCTCGGCGAGATGCTCACGGGGCCGAAGAAGACGGAGTACTTCGCGCTGATCGCGCCGCCGGGGAAGAAGGCGCTCTACCTGGGGTACGTGAACATCCCGGTCGCCATCGGCCCGGCGCTCGGCGCGAAGATCGTCGGCGCGCTCTACGGGACGTACGGCGAGAAGGCGACGCTCTCGCTCCGCTACCTCGTCGAGAAGACGAGCTTCGTCCAGGGCCGCGCGTGGGACGGCGACGTCGCGTCGCTCGAGGCGGTCGCCGGCGTCGAGCGCAAGGCCGCCTTCGCGACGCTCGTGAAGGAGCTCGGGCAGGACCCGAACGTCGTGAACGAGCTGCTCTGGAACACGTACCGGCCGTACCAGGTCTGGTACCCGTTCGCGCTCGTCGGCCTCTGCTCGCTCGTCGGGATGATCGTGTTTTCCCAGGTGAGCAAGCGGTGGAAGAACATGGACGTCTGAGCAGGACCGCGGCGCGCTCTTCGCCTCCTCGTCGGGCGACCTGGGTGGTGCTCCGGAGACCGAGGTCTTCGCGGCTCAGGGGCCGTGTCGGTTTTGTGCGCAGGAGCGCGCAGCTGTTTGAGTTGAGACGCAATTTTCTCCGGTCTCACGGTCGAGGTCTTGTCATCATGTCGACGATGATCGTCGCACGTGTCCTCGCCTCGCTCACCGTCTCGGGTTGTCTCCTCCTCGCCGCCTGCGGCAGCGACTCGTCGACGACGTTTCCGGACGACGTCACCGGAGGTGACGACGGCGAAGGGAAGGGCTCGTCGAGCGGCTTCGGCTCCAGCGGCAACGACGGAGACGGCGACGGCGACGGTGACGGCGCGACCTGCGCCGGCAGCGTCGCTCAGACGACGAAGCCGAAGGTCGACATCATCTTCGCCATCGACAACTCCGGCAGCATGAACCAGGAGATGGCCGGCGTTCAGACGAACATCAACAACTTCGTCGCGAAGCTCGGCGGCAGCGGGCTCGACTACCACGTCATCCTCATCGTCAGGAAGACCGGCGGCGGCAACAAGATCTGCGTGCCGGAGCCGCTCGCCAAGCCGGGCTGCGCCGACAACCCCCCGATCTTCCGTCACATCGATCGGAGCGTCGGGAGCAGCGACATCTTCAATTCGATCCTCTCCACGTACGACAGCAACAACGCGAGCCTCGCGTGGGGCGACGACCTCCGTGACGACGCCTTCAAGGTCGTGATCGGCCTGTCCGACGACGGGCGCAGCGAGACCAACGACGTGGCGTTCGACGCGAGCCTCATCGCCAAGGGCGCCGGGCAGTTCGGGACGGCGGCGAAGCGCAACTACGTCTTCCACGGGATCTGCGGCTGGACGGAGGGGACGACGGCGCCGTCGACGACCCGGTGCAACACGGCGGACGGGCCCGGGGTCGGGTACCAGAAGCTCGCGCTCCTCACCGGCGGCCTCATCGAGTCGGTCTGCAAGCCGGACTATTCGAGCGTGCTCGACAACATCGGCAAGGGCATCGTCGACCGCCTCGCCTGCGAGCTCGGCTACCCCACGGCCGAAGCCGCCGATCCGACGAAGGTCCAGGTCCGCATGACGCCCGCGGGCAAGGCGGCGGAGACGCTCGTCCAGGTGACCGACGAGTCGAAGTGCGCGGCGAACCCGACGGGTTGGTACTACGACGACCCGGCCAAGCCGGCGAAGATCATCCTCTGCAAGGCGGTCTGCGACACCGCGAACGCGGCGCAGGGGACGAAGATCGAAGCGCTCGTCGGCTGCAAGGGCGTCGGCCCGAAGTAGCCCGTCGGGTGGAGCGCGATCGCCCGCGCGTGGGCGAAGCGTGAGCGGCTCGTCGCGCGTGGGCGCGCGGCCTCAGGGGCAGCAGTAGAACTTCTCGACCTCGGATTCGCCCGAGCCCACCTCGGCGCAGCCCGCGGGCGGAGCGACGTTGCCGCCGCTGCCGTTCGGCGGGCACTGGAAGCGATGCGGCTTGCCGGCCGTTCCGTTGCACATCGCGTCCTGGTCCGGCTGGGCGACGCACGCGTTGTTCGGGCAGCAGTAGGTCTGGCCGAGGGCCGAGTCGCTCACGCGGCGGCAGCCCGCGAAGCCCGGCGGCGCGCCCTCGAAGCAGACGTAGCCGTACGGCTGACCGCAGGCCGGATCGCAGGTCTGGGCCTTGGCGCCGAAGCCTACGCACGTCTCGCCCGGCGTGGTGACGATCGGGCCGGTGCACGCCCCGCTGTCCTCCACGCCTCCCTCCTCGCCGCCGTCGCGGCGGTCCCGGCCGTCGCCGGAGTCCTCGTCGGGCGGATCGGTGTCCGTGCCCCCGCCGCCGTCCCTCGTGGACGCGGCGTCGCCCGCGCCGGCGTCCGCGCCGTCCGCCGACGTGGGATCGTCCGAGCAGCCGTCGAGCGCGGCGAGGGAGAACAGGACGAGGAGCGGGAGGACCGCGAGTCGCGAGGGGGCCATCGACCGCGCATCTTAGCGCGGATCGTTCACGAGCCTCGGCTGCGGTGCGATGCGCCGGATCGGGCGCGTCCCCGCCCACGCCGCTCGACGAGCGGCGCGATGAGCCGGATCGGAGCGCGTCCCCGCCCACGCCGCTCGACGAGCGGCGCGTGCACCGGAGCTTCGCGCGCTCACCCGAAACGGAGGACGACGGCGCGATCGCGGCCGTGATCCGCTCACGCATCGCGCGAGGCGATCGCAGCGCTCCGATGCTCCAGCGATCGTCGCGCGCTCGCCTCGTCGCGGCGCCGCGCCCTCGAGCCGTCGCCCTCGCTCGCGCGCGTCGTGCGCGTTCGCGACGTTCGCGCTGCGCGCCTGCGCGCTGCGCGACGTGAAAGACTGTCGAGGCGCGGCGGTTCGATGAGCCGCCGGCCTCGTCAATCACACCTGCGTCAGTGAGAGCGGTTCGGGTTGCGGGCGTCGAGCTTGGCGACCCACTCGTTGACCTGCCGCTCGGCCTCCTCCTTCATGACGCCGTAGCGCTCCTGAAGCTTGCCGATCAGCTGCTCCTTCTTGCCGCCCACGTGTTTGAGATCGTCGTCCGTGAGCTTCGCCCACTTCGACTTGAGCTCGCCCTTCAGCTGATGCCACTGACCTTCGACGCGTTCCCAGTTCATCGTGTCCTCCGAGGAGTTCCTGCCACGTGAGTGACAGGTTTCGCGGGGCGCGCCCCTGCACCCGGCGCGCCCCGTCCAAGTCATCGACGACAGGACGACGGAGGGCGCTCCGACGCTCGATCTCGCCACGATCGAGGAGGGGTTGAGGCGTTCCTGCAGCCCGAACCTCGAAGCCGCGCGATGCGCGATCGCTCGCCAGCGTCGAAATGAATGCGCAATGCATGTATGTGGCCTCGGCGGTCGCGTGCGACCGCGGCGCTCGCGGGCCGCGGCTCGGATCGTGCGGAGCGATCGCCTGCGATCGCGCAGCCGCGGGGGGGGACGCCCGGAAAACGAACACGACGATCGCGCGCGATCGTGAATCTCTCCGGAGCCGCGTCGTCCAAGGCCTTGCTCGCGCGCACGTGGCGCGCCGCTTCGCCCGAGAGGTCTTCGATGCGCCTGTCCGTCCTCGCCTGCCTGTCTTGCTTGTCGTTCGCCTGCGTCCTCGCGGCCTGCACCACGGAGGAATACCCGAACCCGCCCGCGACGCGGGACGGCACGGAAGACGCGGAAAAGACGGGCAATCCGTCGCTGCCCCCGCCGTCGTCGTCGCCGGACGATCCGTCGGACGGCGACGCGGACGCGGACGAGGACGACAAGACGCCGTCGACGCCCGCCGCGACGTCGGGCGTCGATCCCGACAAGACCGTCGGCGAGCTCTCGGCCTCCGAGAAGAAGCAGCTCTGCGACTGGCAGGCCGACGTCAGCGGCGGCTACGGCAAGACGACGAAGTGCGACGACGGCGTCAGCGTGTCGACGCCGAAGGACCAGGCCGCCTGCGTTCAGCGCATGAACCTGCCTTCGTGCGCGGCGACGATCGCCGAGGTCGAGGCCTGCCTCAAGCTCGACGCCAAGGACCCGTGCGCGCTCGCGATCTTGAGCGCGCCGGAGTGCGAGCCCTTGCGCGCCTGCGCTCAGTGAGCGCGGCTCGCGCGGCGGGGCGTCAGCCGGTGGCCGAGGCCTTCGACTTCGGGCGCGACGGCTTGGCCGCGCGCGCGGGCCGCTTCTGGCGCGGCGCCGACGGAGCCGGCGGAGGAGCGCGCTTCGGCTCGGGCGCGGCGTCGTCGCGCTCGGCCCAGAACGCGCTCATCTTCGGCCACAGGTTCTTCTGCGCCGCCTTCGAGACCACCGCGCCGACGTGCCCGCCCGGCAGCTTGAGCAGCACCTTGTCCTTCGAGGAGACGCGGTCGACGAGCGCCGCGGCGCTCTGCCAGGGCACGATGTTGTCGTGCTCGAAGACGACCGACGTGACGGGGCACTCGATGTTCTCGAGCCGCGCCGGGATCCCGGAGAGCGAGAACGTCCCCTGCATGAGCGCGTCGCCGCGGTAGAGCTGCTCGATGTACTGCCGGTAGCACTCGCCGGGGAACGCGACGTTGTCGTTGCCCCACGTCTCGAGCGCGAGGAAGCCGTCGAGGAACTCGTCGTTGGCGGCGCGATCGATCACGCCGACGGCCTTCGCCATCGTGAGCGTGGGGCGGAGCATGTGAAACGCGCTCTGCATGAGCTGCCACGGGACGTTGCCGAAGCCCTGGACGATCGAGCCGACGTTGAACTGCGGGCTCCGCGTCCAGGCGGCGAGCGCCCCCTCGTCCGTGAAGGACACCGGCGCCGCGAGGAGGAAGAGCGACGCGACGTGCTCCGGCCGGGCGGCCGTGTGGATCGTCGCGAGCGTCCCGCCGAGGCAGTAGCCGAGGACGTGGGTCTTGTTCCTCGGTGAGGTCCGCGCCACGTGGCGGATCGCGCGGCCGAGGTACCTGTCGCAGACCTCGTCGAAGTCGACGAAGCGGTCCTCGTCTCCCGGCGTGCCCCAGTCGATGCAATAGACGTCGTGGCCCGCGGCGACGAGATCCTGGGCCATGCTCTTCCCGGGGAGCAGGTCCATCACGTAGTGCCGGTTGATCAGCGACGGGACGAGCAAGACGGGCGTCTGGAGCTTCTGCGCCCGGCCGGGGTCCGGCCGGTAGCGAAGCAGGCGCCACTTGTTCTCGCGGTGCACGACGTCCGCCGGCGTGGTGCCGACGGGCGGGCGCGGCCGCGTGAGGAGGGATGCGAGGTTCTTGAGACGCTTCATGGGTCGACCGGTCTCGAGGTGGAGCGGAGGTGAGGATAGCCCAGCGGGGCGCCTCAGGCCCCCGCCGCCGGCGCCCCGCCTCTCCCGCCTTCGGCCGCCGCTCCGCGCGTGTCCTCGTAGAGGGCCTCGAAGAGGTCGTGGAAGCGATCGTAGACCTTCTTCCGCCGGATCTTGAGCGACGGCGTGAGGAGCTCGGCCTCGACCGTGAGCGGGTCGCCGATGATCGCGAATTTCTTGATCGTCTCGTAGCTCGCGAGCTGGGTGTTCACCTGATCGATGCGCTTCTGGACGAGCGCACGCTTCGCGGCGTCGCGGCCCTCCGCGGCGACGTCGGCGACCTGCGCGGCGACGGCCTCCTCGTTGAGCCACACGCCGGCGACGAGGAACTTCTTCGCCTCGCCGTAGACGACGACGTTCGAGATGAACGGGTCGTCCCGGAAGCGGAGCTCGATGTTCGCCGGCGGGACGTTCTTGCCGCCGGCGGTGACGAGGATGTCCTTCTTGCGGTCGATGATCTGGAGGAAGCCGTCCTCGGTGAAGCGGCCGACGTCGCCGGTCTTGAACCAGCCGTCGTCGGTGAAGGCCTCGCGCGTCGCGTCCGGATCCTTGTGGTAGCCGGAGAAGACGTTCGGACCCCGCGCGAGGATCTCGCCGTCCTCGGCGAGGCGGAGCTCGACCGAGGGGAACGGCTTGCCGACCGAGTCGAAGCGGAAGGCTTCCGGTCGGTTCATCGTCAGCGTGGGCGAGGTCTCGGTCAGCCCGTAGCCCTCGACCAGGAGGAGGCCGCACGCGTAGAAGAAGTCCTTCACCTCGCGCTTCAGGCCCGCGCCGCCCGAGAGGCAGAAGCGGAGGCGCCCGCCCGTGGTGGCCTTGTATTTCTCGAGCCTCGCCTCGGGCGAGGGCTCGTGCATCGACTGGATCGCGAGCTTCTCCCAGTGCGACGGCACGCTGAAGAAGACCGTCGGCTTCACCTCGGGCAGGCGGCTGAGGCAGGTCGCCGGATCGGAGAGGTAGGTCGTCCAGCCGAGGGCGTTGCCGATGCACATCTCGCCGAAGCCGAAGATGTGGCTCATCGGGAGCCACAGGATGTCGACCGCGCCCTCGTCGAGCAGCGGCGCGAGGCACTTGAGCCAGTCGCTCCCGTTCGAGGCGACGTTCTTGTGCGTCAGCGGGACGCCCTTCGGGTTGCCCGAGGTGCCGCTCGTGTAGAGCATGACGCCGAACTGGTCCATCGACACCGCGCTCATCGTGCGCTCGAACGCCTTCGGATCCTCGCGGTCCTTGGCGGCGCCGATCTCGCGGGCGGCGGCGATCGTGACGACCTTCTTCGCGACCTCCTCGAAGGAGGGCACGGCGACGCCCTTCTTGCGGAGCGACTCGTGGACGCGCGCGGCGTCGAGCCCGTCGTCGAGGAGGACGACGCGCTGGACCGCGCCGAGCGCCGACCACGCCTCGAGCACGCGCCCGAGGAGCGCCGGCGTGTCGACGAAGATCACCTTCGCGTCCGAGTGCGACGCGACGTACGCGAGCTGCTCGGCCGTCGACGCCGGATAGATCGGCACCATCACGCCGCCGGCCGCCTGGATCGCGAGCGAGGCGCTCGCCCACTCGACGCGGTTCGGCGCGTAGACCGCGGCGCGGTCGCCGCTCTTCGTCACGGTCGTCAAGAACAGCGCGAGCTCGCGGATCTCGTCCGCGAACGCGCCCCAGGTGACGCCGCGCCAGTCGTTCGTCCCGGGGACCGGCACCATGAAGCGAACGCGCGTCTTGCGTTCGGCGAGCGCGTCGAACACGGCGCGCGGTGCGATCTTCAGCTCCAGGTAAGGCGTGACGTCCATGTGATGCTCCTGCGTAATCCTTCGTGGTCGTGGTTGCGAGCCATGAGGGCCCCCGATCGACGACCCCGCGCGCGGGGCCGCTCGCGCGCCGCCGCCGGCGCGTCGTCGTGCCTGTCGTCTTCGTTCAGGTCCGTCCGTCGTCCTTCCTCTTCAGCTCGGCGAGCCGCTCCTCGAGGTCGATCATGCGGCTCTCGAGCTGGTTGAGGACGTGGAGGGCGCGCTCCTGGTCGCGCTTCGTCGCGAGGCCGAGGTTGCCGACCCAGTTCGACGCGGCCTTGTCGTAGGCCGCCTTCGCCTTCATCGCGCCGCCGAGCATCAGGCCGCTCGGTCCGAGCAAGAGCGGGCTCTTCATCCAGGTCTCGAGGTACTTGGCGGTCGTGTCTTCCCACGCGTAAAAGGCCTTCTTCCACAGGTCCCAGATCATCGGGTCTCCTCGCTTTCGGTGCGGCCGTCAGGGCCTCTTCGTACGTGCCCGGAGCGGTCCGGGCGGCCCGCGCTCGGCGGGCGGCGGCTCGGGGTCAGGGGGCGAGGCCGAGCCTCCGGAGCTCGGTCGCCGTGGTGAAATCTTCGTCGGGTTCGTCGAGCTTGCTCGTCGCGCGCGCGAGCTCCCCCAGGCACTCGAACAGGAAGCTCGTCTGACGCTGCGTCGTCACCTGACCCGCGGCCGGCGAGACGGTCACCTTCGTCCTCACGCGCAGCGCCTGCGTGACCGTGAAGTCGGGCAGCGTGAGCTCGCCCGCGGCGTCGACCTTCACCTCGTAGGTGTCTCGACCGGCGTACGGCAGCCCGCGGAACGTGCCGTTCTTCACCTCGCCCGTCGTCGAGTATTCGACGCCCGGCGCGAGCGGGAAGCGATAGAGGGCGATCGGCTGGTCGTACCGGAGCAGCGTCTTGTTCGGGCCGTCCGGCGAGGCGGACGCGACGCCGTGGAGCGAGAACGCGGTCTCGTCGTGGGTGTAGATGCCCTCGGTGAGGCCGCCGGCGTCGATCGGCGTGACGATCGCGTCCGTGAGCCCCGCGAACTCCGCGGCGTACCACTTGCCCTCGAGCTTCTGCGCGGAGATCCGCGCGACCTGATCGTCCGCGAAGTCGAGGCCGAGGCTCCACGAGCGCTTGCCGTCGCGCTCGGTCCCGACGAGATCGACCGCGCGCTCCGCGCCGGCGGGCGAGACGAGGTAGGTCGCGGCGACGCCGAGCTGCGGCGAGAGCTCGCTCGCCTCGATCTTCCCGTCGAGGTTGGGAACGCAGGGCAGCGCCTCGGGCTCCGCCGACACGTACGGGCTCTTCGCGGGGAGGGGCGTCTCGTTTTCGCCGCAGGCCGCGACGACGAGGCCGGAGCCGATCAGGGTGAGGGAGAGGAGGCGCATGGGGGTCAGAAGAGGTAGTTGAGCCGGAGACGGACGAGCTGCGCCGGCTTGGCCGAGAGGTTGGAGACGGCGTTGTCGAAGCCCGCGAGGGGGAAGAGTACGGCGTAGTCGAGCGCGGCGAGAAACGCCTTGGTCTGGAAGACGAGCGAGGGGTCGATCTCGACGCCGAGCGGGGCCTTTCCGGACGGCGTGGACGCGCTCTCCACGGCGGTCGACGCGATGACGGCGGTGTGGGCGGAGAGCTGCGCGCTCTTCGCCGAGGCGATCGTCACTCGGGCGTGCGGTCGCGCGTAGACCGCGTCGGTCACCGCGCCGAGGATCTCGCGGAAGAGGATGCGGTCGATGCGGTAGTCGGAGTGGAAGCGGAAGTTGTCGATGCGGTTGTCGCGCCGTGGGTTCGCCTGCGGCCCGTCGAGATCGCCCGGCTGCGTGGCCGCGGCGCCGGGGCGCTGGACGACGCCGAAGCCGGGCGCCGGATCGCCGCTCGCGTAGCCGGCGTCGAGGCCGGCGGAGAAGCGGCCCTCGGGCGCGCCGAAGTCGCTCTGGAGCACCGCGCCGATCTGCCGGCTCTTGATCGGATCGCGCAGGAGGACGCCGGGGACGAGCGATCCCTGATCGATGCTCGCGGTGAGGAGCGCGGCCTCGGCCTCGATCCGCGCCCACGGGAAGGTGAGCTTGAGCCAGCCGTCGAGCGCGCTCGCGCGGAAGCCGCGCGTCATGACGCCGGCGCCGCCGTTCGCGAAGGGATCGAGCGGCTGCGCCGCCGGTAGGTAGGTCCCCGGCACGTCGTCCGTCTGCCAGCGGTGCGTGATGTAGCTGCCGTACTCGACCGTCGCCTTGTCGGCCTTCATCCGGCGGGCGCGGACCTCGTCGCTCTTCCAGTTGAGCCAGGCGAACGTCACGGTGCGCACGTTGGTGGTGCGCTCGAGATCGATCGTGCGGTTCTGGAGCGCGCGCTGGCCGACGGGGCCGGTGGCGCTGAAGTCGTAGGCGAGCGCCCAGATGTGGCCGGCGAGCGGCGTGATGAGCGCGACGCGGTCGGAGGCGTCGGCGCTGTCGCAGTCGAGGCAGTCGCCGCCGTTCGCGACCATGCCGAGCCCCCAGTGCGTGCCCATGCGGCCGGCGGTGAGGAACCCGAAGGGCAGGAGCAGCTCGCCCCACGCGCGGCGGACGCGGAGGACGTCGGCCGGCGAGCGCTGCGTCGCGACCGCGGAGGGCACGCCGTCGGGCAGGCTGCCGAGCGCGAGGTTGTCGAGCACGTCGAAGCGCGCCTTCACGCCGACCATCGAGCCGGGCGCGTAGAGCGCGACGTCGGTGCGGAGCCGCATGTCCCAGTGGGTCAGCGTCTGCGCGCGCGGATCGACCTGCGAGACCGGGAAGAGCGGCTGACCGGACGGCGTGAGGCCGCGGTCCAGGTCGAGGTTGTAGAGGGCCTCGCCGCGCGTCCGGAAGTAGCCGGAGAGCTCGACGTCGGTCTTGTCGCGCGGGCGGTAGTCCTGGCCGATCTCGTGGAAGCCGGTCGCGCTCGCGCGCGGCGCGGCGAGCAGCGCCGCGGCGAATGCTGCGGCGCACCATGCGCGGCGGGCTCGCGTCACGGCGCCCCGTCCTTGGCGTCGAGGAACGCGACGAGATCGCGCGTCGAGGCGTCGAGCGCCTCGATCATCGGGAAGTGGCCGCAGCGCGGGTAGACGACGAGCTTCGAGTTCGGGAGCTCGCGCGCGAGGCGCTCGCCGTACTTGAGCGGCGTGACGAGGTCCTCGCGGCCCCAGAGCAGCAAGGTCGGCTTGTCGATCGTCCGGTACTTCGCCTCGACGTCGGCGTAGCGCTGCCCGCGCACGGCCGCCAGGGCCGCGGCGAGCGTCCCGGGGCGGTCGAGGGCGTCGTCGACCTCCTCGACCAGGCGCTCGGTGACGAAGCGCTTGTCGAAGAAGGCGAGCGCCATGCGCTCGTCCGCGCGCTCCTTGTAGTACAGGCCGAAGAGCACCTCTCCGACGCCGTCGGCGCGCGACCAGTGGAAGAACGTCGGGAGCTGGTCCTCGTAGACCCACGCGTCGTAGAGCGCGAGCTTCGTGAAGCGCTCCGGCGCGGCGAGGGTCGCCGCGAGCGCGACCGAGCTGCCCCACGAGTGGGCGACCAGCGCGGTCTTCTGGACGCCGCGGAGCTCGAGGAGCTTGAGGACGATCCGCGCTTGCGCCTCGGGCGAGTAGTCGCCCTCCGGACGATCGGTCCAGCCGAAGCCCTTGAGGTCGAGGGCCACGACCCTGTGCGTCCTCGACAGCGCCGGGATGACGGGCGCCCACGCCTCGATGGCGGACGCGAAGCCGTGGACGAGGACGACCGTGGGCTTCTCCGGCGCGGGCGCGGGCTCCTCGCCTTCGCTCCTCGGCGCGGCGGCCGGCCGGGCGCCGGGCTCGCCGCCTTCGGTGTCGAGGTAGCGGACGCGCACGCCGTCGACGTCGGCGAAGCGCGCGTCCCGCGGCTCGCCGGGCATCGGCCCCTTGTGGAACGAGAGGCAGCCGACCAGCATCGGGAGGAGGACGACCAGCGTCCAGAGGTCACGTAGCATCGACGACGCTCGGGTGCCGTGCGGCGCGCTCCCGGCTCAGGTGCCGGCCTTCGCTGTTGCCGCTCAGGTGCCGTGCGGCGCGCTCCCGGCTCAGGTGCCGGCCTTCGCTGTCGCCGCTCAGGTGCCGGCCTTCGCTGTCGCCGCGGCTCGCTCCCGCGCGGGCGCCTGAGCGTGCGTCGCGCCGCGCGCTCAAGGCGCGATCCTCCGCACCTCGACGGCGCGCGAGAAGTCGGCGTCATTCTCGTTGTCTCGCGAGGCGATGCTGGCCACGTTGCCGTAGCACTCGGTGATGAACGCGTAGCTCTTCGCGGTCGTCGTGGAGAAGCCGACGGTGCGGGTGAGATCGATGCGCACGCGGAGCACCTCGAACGTGCCGAGCGGCGTGACCAGCTCGCCGGCGAGGTCGACCTCCGCGTCGTACTTCTCGCTGTAGGCCACGATGAAGCCCTGCGCGGTGCCGCTCACGCTCGTGTCGCTGGTCCACTTCACGCCGACGGAGAGCGGGAACTGGAGCATCGTCACGGGCGGATCGTTGGTGAGCTGCGTCTTGGTGAGGCCGTCGCTCGGGGAGACGACGCCGTTCAGGCGCAGCGCGTCGGCGTTGGTCTCGAAGACGCCCAGGAGGTCCGACGCCTTGCGCAGCTGCGTCGCGTACGTCGCGCTGGTGTACTTCGGCGCGTACCACTTGTCGGTGAGCGGGAGCGTCTCGACGAGGATGCTGGCGTCGTTGGTGAGCGGGCCCGAGAGGTCCCAGCGCCGGCGGCCGTTCGGGAGCGGCGAGCCGGACGTCGAGACGTCGACGTTCTCGGCGACGCGGAAGGTCGCGCGGAGGCCGGCCTGGATCGGGACCTCCTCGCGCGTGATGACGCCGTCGTTGTTCGGCGTGCAGCCGGGGAGCGCGAGGTTGCCGCCGTCGTCGGGGGGGAGCGCGCCGCCGTCGCCCGCGTCGCTCGCGGCGTCGGCGTCGCCCGATCCGCTCGAGCCGGACGACGCCGCCGGCCCGTCGACGCAGCGCCCGTCCTCGCCGCAGACGCCCGACGTGCAGTCCGCTCCCACGCGGCAGGCCCGCGGCTCGCTGTCGCCGCAGGCGATGGCGGTCAGGACGGTGCTCGCGGCGAGCCCGACCGCGAAGAGGCTGCCGGCCGGGAGGGCGACCCTCGAGCGGACCACGTCGGAGGCGGAGGCGGCAGAGACCGCTCGGGAGCGTGATGAAGCGTTGCGCACGGGGTACCTCAGCGTTCAGCGAGTGTTCGGGCCCGAGGAGGGGACGGCGACGAGGAGACGAAGCGGCGGAGCGCAGCGCGGGCGGGCTTTGCCATGGCACCGGAAACGACCGCGAGCAAGGCGCGTCCGACCTCCGCGGGGGCGGGCGGCGCCGGCGGCTCGCGCGCCGGCCCGGCGTCGCGCGTCGTGCTCGGAGCCCGCCCCGGCGGAGCGTGAGCTCGTCGGCGCGCCAAGGCGCGCGGCGTGGGCCAAGATATCTTTTGAATCCGAATGGTTGCGTCGTTCGCAGGGACGGCGTCGCGCCGCGCGCCTCGCGGAGAGGCCTCCGGTCGAGGAGAGGCCTCCGTAGGAGGAGCCTCCGCCGTAGGAGGAGCCTCCGCCGTGGGAGGAGCCTCCGCCGTGGGAGGCGCTTCCGCTCGAGGCGGCGCGCGCCGGGCCGCGCCCGGACGGGAGGAGGGGCTCCGCCGCGCCGGACCTCGCGGCGGAGGGAGCTGCCTCTGCGTTCTCCCGCTCGATCTGGGGTGCGCGTGCCACCGCGACGGTCATGACGCCCTCCGTCCGCGGCACGTGTTGCGCCGCACAATTGCAACGGGCGATAGGTACGCCGCGAGCTCGAGCTCGTCAAGTCGAATGTTGCGATGCAACAAAGCGCCCGGGCCGGAGTTCGAATCGCGCGCGGGCCCCACGATCCCCGGACACGACGTGCTCGATCGGTTCGTTCGACCCACGACGCGCGTGGGGCGGGACGAGCGTCCGTCGTTCGCGCGGCCTCGCGTCGGGGGACGATCTCGTCGTGGTCGTACCTCGACCCATCGAAATCGACGGAAAGACGACGAGAGCGAACCGTTGGGTGTTCTAGACTGGCGGGCCGATGCTGCTCGTGAAGAAGTATCCGAACCGCCGCCTCTACGACACGAGGCACAGCCGCTACATCACGCTCGACGACCTCGAGAAGACGATCCGCGGCGGCGAGGACGTCACCGTGCAGGACGCGCAGGACGGCCGCGACCTCACGCAGGAGACGCTGACGCAGATCATCCTCGACCGCGGCGGCGGCCGCATTCTCCCGGCGACGCTCCTGCTCCGGCTCATACGCCTCGACGACGCCGCGCTCGGGGAGTTCCTCACGCGCTACGTGAGCTGGGCGCTCGACATGTACGTGCAGGCGAAGGATCGCGCGCGCGCTCTGCTCCCGCTCAACCCGCTCGCCACGGCGCCGTTCGCCGCCACGGACGCGCTCGCGAGGCTCGTCCTGGGCGCCGCGCAGTGGGGCCGCGGCGGCAGCCCGGCGGCGGCGGCCCCGGTCGAGGGGATGCCGCTCGAAGGGATGCCTCCGCTGCCTGTCGAGCCTTCCCCGCCGCCCGTCGACGTCGTCGACGCGCCGCCGTTCGGAGGCGACGCGGCGGGCGCCGCCGGCGCGCGGGCGTCGTCGGCGGACGTCGCCGACGAGATGCTCCGCCTGCGTCGCGAGATCGAAGCGCTGAAGGAGTCGATGGGCGCGTCGCGCCCGCGCGCCGCGACCACGCCCGCGCGCGCGAGGCCGAAGAAGAAGACGAAGCGCCCCGCCCGGCGCGCCTGACGCTCCACGGTCCCGCGCCGCGCGCTCGCCGCCCGAGCCCGTGACGCGAGCGCATCCTTGATCAGAAAGAAGAAGCGAAGCGCCCCGCCCGACGGCGCGCCAGAAGCGCTTGCCGCCCGAGCCCGTGACGCGAGCGCATCCTGATCAGAAGAAGCGAAGCGCCCCGCCCAACGGCGCGCCAGAAGCGCCCGCGCGCTCGCCGCCCGAGCCCGTGACGCGAGCGCGTCCTGATCGGAAGAAGAGGCGAAGCGCCCCGCCCGACGTCGTCAGGAACGCCCGGGCGCTCGCCGGCCCCAGATTACGCCCGTCGAGCGGCCGCATCGGGGCGACGGTCGACGATGAACGACGCGGAGCACGGTCACGGTCACGGGCCCCGGGCGGTCCCGAGGGGCGTCCGACGAGCCAGAATCGTTGCAGCGCGTCATGACGAAAAATGAAGTGGTGACTTGATGTTGAGTCCGTTCGTGATGACATGATGTTGCATTGCAACAAAATGCTCCTTGACGACCTCACCGCCGGCCCTTAAGGTCCGAGCTGTCGATGCTGCGACGCAACATGCGTCGGACGCGATCGACGCCATCCATAGGAGGTTTCCGATGAAGTTCGATCCGTTCGCGCAGTGGGGCAAGGTCTTCGAGACGTGGCAGAAGGTGACGGACGACGCGGTCGCCCGGACGAGCGCGTTCTACGCCGAGATCGAGAAGGCCGAGGCGAAGCGCGTCGAGCGCGCCGAGAGCGCGATCGAGGAGATGGCGAAGCTCCAGCGCGAGACCCTCGCCTACGGCGTCCAGCTCGGCGCCGACTTCCGCAAGATGTCGCTCGAGGCGGTTCAGAAGGTCACGGCCCTCGCGTCTTCCAACGCCGCCTGAGACCATCCATGTTCGAAGCCCGCATCGCACAGGCGCCGAAGGACACCGTCCATCGTGACGGCAAAGGGAGCGTGTATCGCTTCCGAGGCTCCGCTCGTGCGGGCTCGCACGTCCCCGTGCTGCTCGTACCGTCGATGATCAATCGATGGTACGTCCTCGATCTCCGGGAGGGCGCGAGCTTCGCGACCGCCCTCAGCGCCGGGGCGCCGTGGGACACCTTCTGCTTCGACTGGGGTGTCCCCGAGGACGAGGACCGCTTCGTGACCTGGGACGACGTCGTCGTACGGCTCGACCGCGTCGTGCGCCGCGTCCTCCGCATCACGGGCTCACCGAAGGTCGCGCTCGTCGGCTACTCGCTCGGCGCGACGCTGAGCGGCATCCACACGGCGCTGCACCCGGAGCAGGTGGCCGCGCTCGTGAACCTGGCGGGGCCCTTCGACTTCTCCGAGGCCGGGCGTCTCGGGATCATGGCCGACGCGCGCTGGTTCGATCCCGTGGCGTTGACCGCGGCGGGCAACCTCGATCCCGCGCTCTTGCAGAGCGGCTTCCAGGCCCTCGCGCCGACGGGAGCGCTCTCGCGCCTCGTCGGCCTCGCCGACGAGATCCACGACCCCGGCGCTCGCGCCGCGTTCGCGGCGCTCGAGACCTGGGTGAGCGACAAGGTCACGTTCCCGGCGGCGGCGTTCGTCACGTACATCAAGGAGCTCTACCAGGAGAACCGCCTGGTCCGCGGTCAGCACTACGTGCGAGGCGAGCGCGTCGATCTCGCGCGGATCACGTGCCCGGTGATGACCGTCGTCGCCGACCGCGACAACATCTGCCCGCCGAAGGCGGCGATCGCGCTCAACGATCACACGTCGAGCCGCGTGAAGGAGGTGCTCACCGTGCCGGGCGGACACATCAGCGCGGTCGTCGGGAGCCGCGCCGCCGAGGAGCTCTATCCGAGGATCCGATCGTGGCTCGAGGCGCACGGCACCCTGTCGAACGCCCGAGCGCCGGAGAGTCGCCTATGACCACCCAGATGAAGCTCGGCATCTGACCGAGCCGCCGCCCCCGAGGCGGAGAAGACCATCCACGACCGTCGCGAAGCGCCGCGTCCGAACGCCTCGGAGCGCCGGCGGCGCGCGGCGAGCGGCCCAGGAGAACACCCATGAAGCTCGACGAACTGAAGATCATCGTTACGGGAGCCGCGTCCGGCATGGGCGCTCACTTCGCGCGCCGCCTCCACGAGAGCGGAGCGAAGGTCGCCGCGGGCGACGTCAACGAGTCCCTGCTCTCGGAGCTGCCGGCGGGCATCGCGCGCCGCAAGCTCGACGTCTCGAAGGAGGAGGACGTCGCCTCGTTCGTCGCGTGGGCGCACGAGGAGCTCGGCGGGCTCAACGCCCTCGTCAACAACGCCGGCATCCTCCGCGACGGCCTGCTCGTGAAGCAGGATCGTGAGACCAAGGCCGTCAAGCGCCTCTCGATCGAGGACTGGAACGCGGTCATCGGCGTCAACCTCACCGGCGCCACGCTCATGGTCCGCGAGGTGGCGGCGAAGATGATCGAGACCGGCGTGAAGCCCGGCGTGTTCGTGAACATGTCGTCGATCTCGCGCCACGGCAACCGCGGCCAATCGAACTACGTCGCCGCCAAGGCGGCGCTCGCGGCGAACACGCTGACGTGGGCGCGCGAGCTCGCTCCGTACGGGATCCGCGTCGCGGCGATCGCGCCGGGGATGGTCGAGACCCCGATGACCAAGGGCATGAACCAGAAGGCGCGCGACGCGGTCGTCGCGGCGATCCCCGTCGGCCGCATCGGCACGCCAGAGGACCTCTGGGTTGCCGTCCGCTTCGCGCTCGAGTGCGACTACTTCAACGCCCGCACCGTCGACGTCGACGGCGGCCTCTCGTTCTGATCTTCGAGACGCCCGCGCCGGGTCGATCTCCGAGCCGAGACCTCACGCGGCGCAGCGCGTCGCGCGCGAGGTCTCCGCACGACGGATCGGCGGCGCGGGACGTCACGGAGCGCAGCGATCGCCGCGCGCGAGGTCTCCGGGCACGGGGGCCTCGCGCGCGCGCGCCGCGACGGACGGGCGCGACGTCACTCGTCCGCGTCCGCCGTCCGCTCGACGGCGAAGTCCTCGCTCCGCGGATCGCCGGAGAGATCGCACGTCACGACGTCGACCGTCGCGGCCGCGAGCACGACGCGCGTGACGCCGAGGCGGACGCCGGACTCGCGCGGCACCGGGATCGTCGGTCGATCGTTCGGACCGAGACACGCGTTCAGCAGCTCCCCCTCGACCTCAAGAGCGTGCATGCGGCGCCCGTGTGCAAGCGAGGTGCCCGCTCCGCCGCGCGCGCGAGCGCGGTCCGGATCGCCACGAAGAGGCGCGAGATCGTACCTGATCGTCGCGCCGCGGCCGCTGTGCCAGTGGCACGCCGGATCCCGCCGTTCGCGGTGCGTTCCGTAACGCGCGTAACGCGGCGTTCTCGATGTCCCGTAACGTCGTTACGGGACGTGTTACGCCGCCGCACGGAGAGACCCCAGCCGGATCGGCGCGGCCTCCGTCGCCTCTCGTCGACTCCCTTGCGTCGTCGCGCGCGATCTTCGCTACCTTGGTGGCACGAGGTCGGCGCGATCCGCCCGAGGTCGACGAGAGAACGGAGCCCGTGAGCCAGGACGAAGACGTGGTCGCATTCTTCCTCTCGCTGCCGAAGGCCCGGCGGCGCGACTACGACGCGCTCGCGGCGCTCGACCGGCGCTTCGGCGAAGACGTCGAGGCCGAGCTCCGCGAGCAGCGATCGCCCGCGCCCTCGCCGGAGCGCTCCGGGAGCGGCTCGTGACGTGGGTGGTCGACGCCGACGTCCTCGTGCGGGCCTACGCGCGCATCGCGCCCGAGCTCGGCACCGATCCGCGCGCGAGTGAGATCGCCCTCCGCATCGCGCTCCGCGAGGCCGATCACCTCGCCGACGACGTCTACGACGTCCCCGGCGCGCTCCTCTTCGCGCTCGGCCGCACCCCGCGTTGCTTCGGCGCGTTCCGCGCGATGAGCGTCCTCGTCGTCGACTGGCACACCAAGACGCTCGGCTTCCGGCTCGACGCGACACCGTCCGAGCTCGGGGCGGTCCTCCATCGCGTCGCGTTGCGCGAGGCGTCGTACGACGACGTGAGGGCGTGGGTCGCCGAGCGCCTCCTGCCGTTCGGCGGGTGAAGCCTGCGCGGCGACGGCCGAGCCCGCGCCGTCGCTCACGAATTCGCGCGCGCGCGTGAACGCGGCGCGTCATCTTTGACGCGTGATGGATCCTGAATAGCCCATTCAAATTCGTAGGTTGCGTCTTGCATCACGCACGCGTTCAGTCAGCATTTGCGCATGCGCTTCTCGCTTGGATCGCGGCGCTTCGCGTGCGCGGCGACCGTCGTTGGCTTCGTGCTCGTCGGCTGCGCGACCGACAACGGTGACGTCGACGATCCCGAAGAGGTTCCCGCGACGGAGTCCCCCTCGAACACGAAGAAGCCGGCGACCGACGACAAGCCGCCGTTCGAGCCCGAGTTCGATCCGCCCGCGCCGGACGAGGACGAAGATCCGACGCCGCCCGACGGCGATCAGTGCATCGACAACGACGATCCCGGCGCCTCCGAGAACGTCGCGAAGGTCCTCCCCGACACGGACGACTGCGACAACTCCTACAAGACCGTGAAGGGCGTCGCGAAGGGCGCGGTCGACGTCGATTTCTACAAGCTCTCGGCGACCGACAAGTTCGGCTGCTCGCTCGACACGGACTTCGAGGGCAAGACCGCCGGCACCGAGCTCTGCGTGTACGCGCGCTGCAAGAACGCCACGAGCAACGCGGTCACCGGCTGCGCGCAGGGCGTCTTCATGCCGCCCAACGACATCGGCATGCGCGGGTGCTGCGCGGCCGCGCCGGGGCGCGCCGTCCCGCAGTGGGACTGCGACGGCTTCACCGACAACGACTCGGCCGATTTCTTCATCCGCGTGCGTCAGATCAACGGCGACAAGTGCCTGCCGTACGAGTTCAGCTACCGATACTGAGGAGGGGGGTTGCAAAGCGGCGTCACGTATGACGTCCTGAGAGCCCCCGAAGGACGGCTGCATCCATGGCGCGCAATCTCCTCGTCCTGGCGATCGCCCTCGCTCCGCTCGCGGCGCACGTCGCGTGCTCCGCGGGCAACGGCGCCGCGGTCCCGCCCGAGCTCCGCGAGGCCGGGACGCTCGAGGCGAGCGCCGGCGGCGGCGACGCGTCGAGCGACGACGACGACGACGATGAGCCCGATCCGGTGACCGACGCGGGAAAGGACGCGCGCGTCGACGTCGAGGCCTCCGCGCCCGCGCCCGTCGCGATCAACGAGATCTACGTCGACATCGACGGCTTCGGCGACGGCGCCGAGTTCGTCGAGCTGCGCGCCGAGCCCGGGACGCCCGTCCACGATCTGAAGCTTCGCCTGATCAACGCGGCCGGCACCGTCAGGTACGTCGTGAGCGTCGGCGATCCCGGCGACGTGGTCGGCGCCACCGGCTTCTGGGTCGTGGGCGGCAACCAGACCTTCCGGCTCGGCGTCGTCGATCGCGTCGATCAGGTCATCGGCTTGAACGACTGGGGGCTCGAGACGAGCCGCGGCGCGGTGCAGCTCGTCCGCGGCGCGGAGCTGCTCGACGTCGTCGGATGGTCGACCGATCCCGACGCCGGCGCGGCTCCGGCGCCCGCGTCCCCGCCGACGGCGACCGTCGAGGGCGCCGTCGCGGCCGTCCCGACGATCCGCAAGACCACGGGGCAGCCCGCGCGCTCGTTCGGGCGCAGGGCCGACGCCCCGGACACCGACGACAACCGCGCCGACTTCTGCTCGATGCCCGCGTCGCCGGGCTACGCGCAGAAGCCGTGCGACTGACGTCCCGCGCGCGCCGAGTCAGCCGGGCGCGCGGTCGTCGAGCGCGACGGTGACCGTGGCGCCGCGCATGCCCGCCGAGGTCCGCCGCTTGCGCTTCGCGGGCTCCGGCTTCTTGGGGGGCGCCTCGCGGGCGCGCTCCCAGAAGGCGCGCGCGTCGAAGCGCGACCACGGGGGCAGGCCGCACGCGACGAGCCGGTCGGCGAGCTCGCCCGCGGACTTCGGCCGGTCCTCCGGCTTCTTCGCGAGGCACGCCACCACCACGTCCGAGAGCTCCTTGGGCACGTCGGGCCGCCTCTCGGAGGGATCGATCGGCGTCTGGTGCAGGTGCGCGCTGCAGATCTCGACGAGGTTCGCGCCGTCGAAGACGCGCTCGCCGGTCAGGAGGAAATACGCCGTCGCCCCCAGCGCGTAGAGGTCCGTGCGACCGTCGACGTTCTGCGGATCGAGGATCGCCTCGGGCGCCATGAAGTGCGGCGTGCCCATCACGGCGCTCAGGCTCGAGGTCGAGAGCGCGCTCGACGCCTCGGACTCCTTGACGAGCCCGAAGTCGAGCACCTTCACCACGTCGAACTGACCGCCGCGCTCGGTCAGCATGACGTTCGCCGGCTTGATGTCGCGGTGCACGAGCCCGGCGGCGTGGGCCTCCTCGAGCGCTCCGCAGATCTGGACGAGGAGGTGGACGACCCGCGCCGCGGGCTGCGGACCGTGCGCCTCGACGAGCTCGTCGAGCGTGATCCCCTCGAGGTACTCCATCGCGTAGTAGAAGACCCCGTCCGGCGTGCGCCCGTAGTCGAAGACGGCGATGGTGTTCGGGTGGGTGAGCCTCGCCGTCAGCTGCACCTCGCGCTCGAAGCGCTGCGCCGCGCGGTCGGTCGTCCCCGTGAGCAGCTTGATCGCCGTCGGGCGCCGCAACATCGCGTGGCTCGCCCGGTAGACCGCGCCCATGCCGCCCTCGCCGATCTTGTGCTCGAGGAGGTACTGCCCGAGGCGCATCGCCTTGCTCACCTCGAGGCGGAGGCCGTACATGACGTACGAGATGGTGCTGGTGCAGGCCACGCCGAGCATCGACCAGATCGCGACGTACGCCGCGGGCTCGAGCGGCGTCGTCGTCGTCCCCGCGCCGGCGTACATCGCGTAGGTCGCGGGGGCGAGGGGGAGGAAGCTGGCGGTGCCGATCGCCGCGGTGCGCAGCGTCGTCGAGGGGACGATCGCCGTGCGCGTGACGAGCGTGTACGAGACGGCGAGCACGCCGACGAGCTCGGGGCGCCAGAGCGGGCCCTGGCACGTCGCCATGAACTCCCAGCCCCAGCAGATCATCAGCGTGCCGACGACGTCGGCGGCGTCGAGGAAGTCCGCGCTCCACTTGCGCGCCCGCACGATCGCCCAGCCGGCGAGCCCGGTGAACGTGGTCGCGAGCTGCGCGACGGCCACGGCGCTCGTGAAGTAGACGCGGATCGATCCGTTCCGGATGAACGGGTGCACGCCGACGCTGACGAGCCAGAAGCCGAACGCCAGGACGAAGACGAGCAGGAGTGTGAACGCCAGGCGCCGCTGGAAGTGTGCGCGTTCGCTCTCGCTCGTGATGGGAGCGCGGAGGAACGACTGCGTCCGGGTGGTGGCGCCCGTCAGCATGGCTGCGTGTTCATAGGACCGATCGCGCGCGATGTCGCGAGGGGAGCGTGTCCCTCGACAAGGAATTCACGCGCGCTCGAGCTCGACTGCACGGCGGATGCCAGCCCGCGCTCGCGTTCGGCGGGCGCGCCCGCGGGCGTCGTCTCCGTCGCCCGATCCGTCCGGCCCTGGAGCCAGGCGCTCAGGGGCGGCGCGCGGGCGTCGGCAGCGCGCCGCCGCCGCGGACGAAGTCGGCGACGGCGTTCGTGAACGCCTTGTCCGCCTTGTCGCACGACTTCTTCTCGGCCGGCGACGACACCGAGCTGCACGCCTTGTCGAGCGAGTCGTGCGTCGCCTTGACCTTCGGCGACGTCAGGAGCGCGCGCCGCGTCGTCTCTTCGAGGCGGCTCCACGGCACGGCCGCGGGCTTCGGCGCCGGCGGTCGTCGCGTCGTGAGCTCACCCTCCATCACCGAGACGCACGTGCCGTCCCAGCGGAGGACGTCGAAGCTCGCCATCGCGCCGGTCATGACGATGCCGCCGCCTCCGCCCGCCGAGTGGCGCGAGAGGACGATGACCTCCTCGTCGAACGCGAGCTTCGCGCGGTGCGTGAGGCCGCCCGACGCGTTCCAGGCCTCGACGTCGCCGGCGAGCCAGACGCGCGTCCACGGGGTGCCCTTCGCGAACATCGCGAGCGCGACCTCCGGGTAGATGCCGCCGCAAAGCTTCTTCGCGAAGACGCCGGGAGGGAGGCACGCCTTCGCGTTCTTGATCGACTGCTCGCCGACGCACGCCGTCGGGATCGTCTCGGGCTCGGACTTCACCGGCGACTCGAGGGGCGACGGCGCCGGGGCGCCGTCCGCGGACGCGGCGACCGGGGCGGAGATGGCGGCGGAGAGCAGCGCCGTCGAGCGCGCTTCCTTCTGCGTCGGCGCGGCGCAGCCCGCCGCCAGGACCAGAACCGCCGCGCCCGCCACTGCCACGACCCCCAGCTTCATGTCCGTTCTCCCTCGTCGCGCCCCAACCTGAGCCTTTCAGATCGTGGGCGCCGTTCTCCTACCTCGGATCACATTATCGTCAAGGCGGATTTTTTTCGGGGGACACGGGGACAGCTCCAAGTGGCGAAAACAATGCGTAAAAATGCCTCCTTGGGCTGCGTTTTTAGACAGCCCAGCGGCGGATTCACTACGATCGGCCCATCCCCATGGCCGCTCGTTCGATTGGTTCCGGCACCCTCTCCTTCGGGCTCGTCTCGATCCCCTTCAAGCTCTTCACGGCCACGTCGGCCAAGGCGGTGAGCTTCAACATGCTGCACAAGGCGTGCGGCAGCCGGCTGAAGCAGCAGCTCCTCTGCCCGGTCGAAAACGTCGTCGTCGAGCGCGCCGACACGATCCGCGGCTTCGAGTACGCGCGCGATCAGTACGTGAAGTTCACCGACGAGGAGCTCAAGGCGCTGGAGGCCGCGCGCACGGGCGTGCTCGAGCTCCACGAGTTCGTCCCGGCGGACACGGTGGACTTCCTCTACATCGAGAAGACGTACTTCCTCGGGCCCGACAAGGGCGGCGACCGCGCGTACTCGCTCTTGTCGCAGGCGCTCGAGCGGAACGACAAGCTCGCCGTCGGGCGCTTCTCGCAGCGAGGGAAGGACAACCTCGTGCTCGTGCGCCCTTACAAGAAGGGGCTCATCTTGCACGAGTGCTACTACGCCGACGAGGTCCGCTCGTTCGACGAGGTCGACACCGGTGGCTCGTTCGAGTTCAAGCCGATCGAGCTCGATCTCGCGGACAAGCTGATCGGGCAGCTCGAGAAGGAGAGCTTCGAGCCGGGGCGCTTCCGCGACGAGTGGGCCGAGCGCGTGAAGGAGGCGGTCGAGAAGAAGGTCGCTGGCGAGGAGATCACGACGGCGCCCGAGGCGCCGAAGGCGCAGATCATCGATCTGCTCGAGGCGCTCAAGCGTTCGGTCGCGGCCACCGAGGCCACCGCCGCCAACGCCGAGGCGCCGCCGCCGTCGATCAAGAAGGGGCCGAAGAAGGCCGAGCCGCGCGCGGAGCCGGCGCCGGCGAAGGCGCGGAAGAAGAAGAGCGGCTGAGCGCCGCCCCGCGTCCGTCCCGTCGGCCCGCGTCTATCCGGCGCGGCGCCCCGCGGCGCTCGGCGGAGCGGACGCGCGCGCGAGGCCGGGGCCGCCTGACGCGGCGGTCGCGCCGAGCTCGCGGGCGGCGCTCCGCCAGGCGAGCGCCTGATTCACGCACGCGGCCCCGCGCGCGCCGCGGGGCCCCCTCTTCGCGGCGGTAGCGGCGGGCGAGGACGAGGGCGCGTCGCGCGGCGGTGCGGAGGCCGCGGGCCTGGCGGCGCGCGCGCGCCAACCGCTCGATCTCGGGATCCTCGGGCGTCGCGCTCGCGGAGGGATCGATCATCCGCGGGCATTATGGACCGGCGGCGCCGTTGGGCAAAGTCGGCCACCATGGTAGATGGCCGCTCGAGGTGACGACGTGAAGCGGGCAGCTCTCGGACTCTCGGCGGTGTGTCTCGGCCTCGTCGCGTGCGCGACGTCGTCGTCGCGTGACGGGTTCACCGAGCCCGAGAAGGAGCCCGAGCCCAGCTTCGTCGCGGACGCCGGTCCGGCGACCTCCGAGCCGTCGGGCGAGGTCTACGGGCACAGCGACACGTACCTGTACGTGGTCGACACGGGGACGCACGCGGTCCGCGAGGTCGGCGCGTTCCGCGGCTGCACGCACGTCGTCGACATCGCGCTCGACGAGTCGTCGACGATCTACGCGTCGACCGGCGCCGAGCTCTACCTCGTCGAGAACGCCACCGGTCGATGCACGCGCATCGCGGTGGGCTCGTTCCCGAACTCGCTCTCGTTCGTCCCGGCGGGGACGCTCGAGCCGGGCAAGGAGGTGCTCGTCGGCTACCAGGGCGGCGCGTACCTGCGCATCGATCCCGAGACGGGCGCGGTGAGCCAGGTCGGCGAGCTCGGCGGCGGGCTCGAGTCGAGCGGCGACCTCGTCTCGGTCAAGGACGGCAAGTCGTTCCTCACGGTGAAGGGCCCCGGCTGCGCCGACTGTCTCGTCGAGTTCGATCCGAAGACGGGGGCGCTCGTGAAGAACTGGGGCCCGCTCGGCTACGCCGACGCCTACGGCCTCGCGTTCTGGGGCGGCGAGCTCTACGCCTTCACCGAGGGCGGGGAGGTGGTGCTCGTGAAGCTCGCCGGCGACGAGCTCGAGACCTCGCTCCTCTCGGTGCCGAACGCGCCGCCCGGCCTCGCCTTCCGCGGCGCGGGCTCCACGACCGTCGCGCCGCCGGGCAACGTCAAGTAGGCCGCTCGAAGCGGCGCCGGCCAAGCGTCGCTCGGTCGTCACCTGCGCGCCGCAATCGTCCACGACGCGGGTGGGCCATCCGTCCCCCAGCGTCGGAGCCTGATCCACGTCGCGCGCGTCGACCCCGAGATCGACCTCCCGGAGATATCGAGGCCTCCGGCCCGCCCGCGGCCGCGGCACGACTATCGCACATTGTCCGACTCATCCGCGGCGCTGTCGGCCGCGCCACCCCACCAGGAGCCACGCCGATGTCACGCAACGCACTCGCCCTCGTTCGCCCGTTCCTCCTCGTCTCCGCCGCAGCGCTCGCCGCCGCGGGCGCCGCGGGCTGCTCGTCCGACGACGGCGCCCCCGTCGGCGCCGACGAGTCGAACGTCGACGCGTTCGCCAACCCCTCGAACCACGGCGAGCTCGTCTTCGGCGTGCCCAACGGGGCCTCGTTCACCGACGCCCAGCGCTTTCACGCCTGGACGTTCAAGCTCACCGGGCCCGCCGAGCTCGCGCTCACGACCGAGCTGCGTACGCAGAACCTCGACACCGTCGCTTACCTCTACAAGAAGGGCGACGGCGGCTGGGGGCAGAACATCGCGAGCAACGACAACTTCGGGGGCACCCTCGCTTCGCGGATCGCGGGGCGCTTCGACGCGGGGGAGTACCAGCTCCGCGTGAAGGCGCGGCACATCTCGCTCCGCGGCGATTTCGCCGTGCTCGGTCAGTGCACCGGCCAAGGCTGCCCGACGTCGTCGGGCGAGTGCGTCGCGCCGGCTCCCGACCTGCCCGCGGCCTCCGACGCCACGGCGTCGTGCGCGGGCAAGCTCGCGGCGATCCTCACCTCTCCGGTCGGCACGGCGCCGGCGTCGTGCGGCGCGCTCGCCGAGGCCGCCAAGGCGTACTACGCGGACTACTTCGGCGGGATGGGCGTGCTCGACGACGTCGGCGAGGACGATTTCAACGTGAACGTCGAGCACCACCCCGGCAAGGGCACGGTCGTCACCGTCGACATCGGAGGCGACGAGGACGGGATGGACTACGTCTTCGACGAAGAGCAGCGCCTCATCCTCTACTACCAGCACAACCAGAGCCCCGACTTCGCGTGGTTCTGCGGCGAGGGACCGGTGGCCGCGGTCGATCCCGACGAGGACTGCGTGAGCGCGATGCTCGGCAACCGGAGCTACCGGGCCGCCGACGTCCGCGAGGGCAGCGGGACGCACGCCGCGGGAGCGCCGAGCAGCGTCTCGCCCGCGGTCGACGCCGCGCTCGGCGAGTACGCGTCGACGGCCGGCCTCGCGGCGGGCGCCTCGATCGAGTACGCGTTCCGGAGCTGGACGGCGAGCTACTCGAGCGGAGCGGAGGTGACGCTGCGCGCCGAGGGCGAGGCCGAGGTCACGTACGTCGTCGTCGGCGAACCGCAATGGGGCATGACGATCGCGCTCGCGACCTCCGGAGGGGCGACGTCGTTCGTCTGCAAGGAGATCCGCTGAAGGCGCCGCGGCGCCCCTCCGGCCCTCAGCGCAGCACCTCGTCGAGCTTCTCCTGGAGCTCGATGAGGTCGACGAGGTTCTCGACGTAGTCGAGGTTCGTCGTGTCGATGCGCACGATCGGCCCGAGGTCGTAGCGCTCGAACCACGACGCGTAGAGCCGATGCAGCCTGCGCAGGTAGGCGTCGGGGATCGCCTGCTCCATCTCGCGGCCGCGCCGCGCGATCCGCTTCTTGGTCGCGGCGAGGCTGCAGGTGACCGCGACCAGCACGTCCGGGGGAGGCAGGGTGCGCTTGATGCCCTCGTAGAGCCGCTGGTAGACGGCCCAGTCGCGCGCCGAGATGAAGCGCTGGCTCTTCGCGTTCCGCGCGAAGATCTCGGCGTCCTCGTAGATCGTCCGGTCGATCACGGCCGGCGCCTTCGAGGCGAGCAGCGACTGGTGCAGCTCGAGCTTGTGCGACAGGAAGAAGAGCTGCGAGTGGAACGCCCAGCTCTTCATGTCGCGGTAGAAGTCCGCGAGGTACGGGTTCGCGTCGTTCGGCTCGTAGTACGGCACGAGGCCGTACCGCTTGACGAGCCACGTCACGAGGGACGTCTTTCCGGATCCGATGGTGCCTGCGACGGCGACGTAGCGCTTCACGCACCACCGACTCTACACTGCCGGCCGGATGCCCTCCGCGAAGACTTCTCCCTCGAAACGTCCGGGCCGCTGCTACGTCGTGAAGAGCGAGCCGTTCGTCTACTCGTTCGATCAGCTCCTCGAAGACAAGAAGACGTCGTGGGACGGCGTGCGCAACTTCGAGGCGCGCAACACGCTGCGCGCGATGAAGAAGGGCGACACGCTCCTCTTCTACCACTCGAACGAGGGCAAGGAGATCGTCGGCGTCGCCCGCGTCACCAAGGAGGCCTACCAGGACCCGACGACCGACGGCGACTGGAGCTCGGTCGAGGTCGCGCCCGTGAAGCGGCTCCGGAGGCCGGTCACGCTGGCCGCGCTCAAGGCGCACCCGCTCCTCGCGAAGATGGCGCTCGTGAAGCGAGGCCGCATCTCCGTGACGCCGGTGACCGACGCCGAGCTCGCGGCCGTCTTGAAGCTCGCCGAGACGACGCTCTGAGCGAGGCGCGGGCGCCGGACCTCCGGGCGGTCAGCTGTCCAGGGTCCGCGACAGCGCGGCGTCGAGCTGGACGGCGACGCAGCTCACGAGGCTCGCGTGGTCGCGGTCGGAGACCTTCATCCGCTCCGCGAGGCGGTTCTTCAGGCGGTACTGGAGCTTGTCGCGCGCCGCCGCGATCGCCGCGGCGATCGCGCCGCGCGGGCCCGCGTACATCAGCGCGAGCGCGTCGAGATCGTGGCGCTCGACGATCGCGTCCTTGAGCAGCGCGCGCTCGCGCGCGTCGAGCGACGTCAGCGTGTAGCCGAGCGTCGCGCGGAGGCCCGGGAGGTACGCCTGCTTGACGCGTTCGAGCTCGGGCTCGAGGGCGAGCGCCGCGTTGCCCGCCGAGTGCTGCAGGATGGCGTCCTCGAGCGACGCGGGGGCGGGCTTCGCGCCGCTGACAAGGGCGAGGAGCAGGCGGTTCGCGAGCGCCCGCACCCAGCCGAGCAGCTCCGTCTCGCCCTTGTAGAGCGCGACGCGCGCGGCGCCGCCGTCGGGCACGTGCAGCAGGTGGCGCCAGACGAGCTCGCGGGCCTGAGGCAAGGTGACCGGGGGATGGATGCGCGCGTGGGCTCGGTCGATGTCCGGCTGCGACAGCGCCTGCAGGGCGTCGTGCGCGGCGCGGGCTCCCTTCGCGCAGGCGCAGGCGAGCAAGAGGTCCTCGACGCGGACGGCGTCGTCGAGCCGCTCGTCGGGCACGCGCGCCACGATGAAGGCCTCGAGCTCGGCCTCGCTCACGCTCCCGAGCTCGGGCCTCTCCTTGCGCGCGCGGGCGCAGAGCCGAGGGAGGACCTCGCGACCCATCGAGATCGGACGCTAGCACCCGGCGGGGAGCGCGGGGGAGGGGCCGCCGCCGCGGACGCGCGAAAACGGCGCGCGGAGGCGGGAGCGTCGCGCGTGGGCGTGGCGCGCTCCGCCCGCGGTGGTTATGGTCCGGCGTCCCATGGCTCCTCATCGCGACCTCGAGCTGTCCTCGGTCCTCGAACCCGACGTCGCTCGACTCGGCGACGTCCTCTCCCACGCGTTCGGCTTCCCCCCGGACGAGGCGAAGATCTGGTTCGAGCGGGCGGGGATCGAGAACCTCCGCGTCCTCAAGCGAGGAGGAGACGTCCGCGGGGGGCTCGTCGAGATCCCGATGGGGCAGTGGTTCGGCGGCCGCTCGGTCTCGACCATGGGCGTCGCCGGAGTCGGCGTCGTCCCGGAGGAGCGCGGGCGCGGCGTCGCCAAGCACCTGATGCTGTCGATGCTGCGCGAGGCGCGCGCGCGTGGGTTCGCGCTGTCGACGCTCTATCCGGCGTCGGTCACCCTCTACCGCAGCGCGGGCTACGAGCGCGCGGGAGCTCGCTTCGCGATCGAGCTCGATCCGCGCACCTGCGAGGTCCCCCGCGTCCCCGAGGCGACCCTGGCCGAGGTGAGCGGCACGCCCGAGGACGTCGTCGCGCTGTACGACGCGACGGCCCGAAGGTGCCCGGGGTACGTCGATCGCGGACCCTACGTCTGGGCCCGCGTGTCGAGGCCGCGCGGCCGCTCGACGAAGACGTTCACCGTCTCGCACGCCGGCGCGCTCGAGGGCTACGTGGTGCTCTCGCACGCGATGGGGGCCGCGGACTCGAGCGTCCTCGTCACGGACCTCGCGGCGACGACGTCCCGCGCCGCCCGCGCGATCCTTCGGCTGCTGGTGGAGTACCGCTCGCTGGCGAGCTCGGTGAAGTGGCACGGCGGCGCGTCGGACCTCTTCACGAACCTCCTGCCGGAGCGGCACCACACCGTCACGCTCACCGATTGGTTCATGGTGCGGGTCGTCGACGTCGCGCGCGCCCTCTCGTCGCGCGGCTGGCCGCGCGGCGCGGGCGGAGCGCTCACGCTCGAGGTGGACGACGCGTCGATGCCCGAGAACAGCGGCCGCTACGCGATCTCCCTCGAGGACGGCGCGGCGAAGGTCGTCGCCGGTCGGGCGCTCGCCGGCGCGCCGCGCGCGACGATCGGCGAGCGGGGCCTCGCCGCGCTCTACACCGGCCACGCGGCGAGTCACGTCCTCGCCGACGCGGGTTGGCTCGAGGCCGACGACGACGCGCGCGCGCTCCTCGACGCCTGGTTCGCGGGCGCCTACCCGACGACGCGCGACTTCTTCTGAGTCTGAGCGCGTCCGCGCTCGGCTCGCGGGCGCGCCGGCGGCCGCCGTCAGCCGCTCGCGTGGCGTTCGTAGAGGCGCCTGCGCGTGGCTTCGATGCGCCGGTCGCGGGTCGCGCCCGCGTCGTCGTCGCCCTCGTCGGGCCTCAGCACCTCGGCGAGCGCGATCGCGACCTCGGCCTCCCCGGCGACGACCGTCGCGCCCGCGTCGCGGAGCGCGGCGGCCTCCCGGAGGTGCGCACAGCGCGCGAGGACGCGGAGCGAGGGGTTCGCGGCGCGCGCCTGGCGGATCAGCTCGGCGGCGTCCTCGATCTCCACGCTGAGGATCAAGCTTCCTGCCGTGGCGATGCCGGCCTCCTCGAGCGTGCCGGGGCGGAGCACGTCTCCGTAGAGCGCCCGCTGACCCTGGGCGCGGAGGCTCCGGACGGTGTCGAGGTTGAGCTCGACCACCGTGACGTCCGTGTCGTGCTCGGCGAGGATCCGGCGCACCGTGCTGCCGACCGGCCCGTGGCCGACGAGCACGCAGCGTCGCGGGTCGACCGGCGGCCGCTCGCCGGTCGGCGGAGCGAGCGCGGCGGCGCCGCCGAACGCCCTGCGGGCGAGCCGGTAGATCGTCGGGTTGAGCGCGATCGACAGGATCGAGGCGCCGATGAGCGCGTTCCAGCCGTTGTCGTCGATCACGCCCAGCCCCTTGGCCGTGGAGCCGAGGATGAAGCTGAACTCGCCCACCTGGGAGAGCGCGGCCCCGACCGCGACCGCCGTGGGCATCGGCTTGCCCAGCACGCGGACGACGAGCATCGCGGCGAGCGGCTTGCCCAGGAGGACCACGACCAGCACCAGGGCGATGAGGAGCGGCGAGCTCACGAGGCTGCGCGGATCGCACAGCATGCCGACGGAGACGAAGAAGAGGACGGCGAACGCGTCCTGCATCGGCAGCGCGTCGTTGGCCGCGCGCGCCGCGAACTCCGAGCGACCGACCGCCAGCCCGGCGAGGAAGGCCCCGAGCGCCATCGACACCCCGAAGAGCTTGGCCGAGCCGACGGCGATGCCGAGGGCGATCACCAGCACCGAGAGCGTGAACAGCTCGCGCGAACGAGCGGCCGCGACGTGCTCGAGCGACCAGGGGATCACCCACTTGCCCAGCACGACGACGAGCGCCACGAGCGCGCCGATCTTGAGCGCCGCCTCTCCGAGCGCGGCCCCGACCCCGTCCGCGCCGCTCGCGCCCTCGCCGAGGAACATCGGGAGCAGCAGCAGCGCGGTCACCGTGAGGAGATCCTCGACGACGGTCCAGCCGATCGCGATGTGCCCGATCGGGGCGTGCAGGTCGCGCCGCTCGGCGAGGACGAGCGCCATCACCACGGTGCTCGCCACGGAGATCGCGATCCCGAGGACGATGCCGGATTGCCAGTCGTAGCCGATCAGGCGGAGGAGCGCGGCGAGCGCCATCGTGGAGATGGCGCTCTGGAAGAGCGCCCCTGGGAGGGCGACGCGCCACACCGCGAGCAGCTCCCGCAGGTGGAACCGCAGCCCGATGCCGAAGAGCAGCAGGATGACGCCGATCTCGGCGAACTGCTCGGCGACGTGATGGTCCGCGACGTAGCCCGGGGTGAACGGGCCGACGGCGATCCCCGCGATCAGGTAGCCGACGATGGGCGAGAGGCGCAGGCGCTTCGCGAGGAAGCCCAGGACGAGGGCCGCGGCCAGGCCGCCCGTGAAGGTCATCAAGACGTTGAGCTCGGTCATCCTTTCTCCTCACCAACGCGACGCGCCGGCGTCTCCGCGAGCGCTGGGCCGGCGCCCCGCCTGGCCCGACGTGAGGTGGTCGCGAGACGCGAGCGGCGTCGGCCTTGCCAGCGGCGTGCCGCCGAGGAGGGATCGCCCCCGTCGAACGTGTCGTGTGGTCGCTTCACGTCGCGGTTCGTCCCCGCGTCGTACGCTCGGATGGTTCGGTGAGCTCGTCCTTTCGGCCGCACGGCTTGCTCCGCCTCATCGAGACGTAGGGCCCCACGCGGCGAAGACTAGTGCCGATCGGGCGTCCGGATTGTTCTCGCTCGCGAACGATCGCGCGCGCCGTCGCGACGTTTGCGCCACAGGGCCGACGAAAGTGCCCCGCAGGAGAACGCGACGGCGCCGCCGCGAAACGCGACGCGCCGGAGGCCGCTCCGTGAGGCGCCGGGAGGCGCGCGCCGGAGCCGCCGGGAGCCGCCCCGCGCGCCGGGCGAGCGACGGCGGCGCTCGCTCGTGGATCGTCGGGACGACGGCGCGGACGCTCCCGTGCGCGCGGCGACCCGCTTCGTGCGGGCGGCGGCGGGGGGCGCGGCCCGCAACGACGGCCGGTTCGGAATCATCGTACGATGGATCCTCATGGCGGCGCGCTACGTCGTGTTCTTCGTCCTCGCGTCGCTCGTGATGGGCAGCGCGCACCGTTACATCTGGGCTCGGCTCGTCCGGGACGCGGCGCTCCCGTCGCCGTGGGCGCGGGCGGCGACCGTGGTGATCGTCGTCCTCTTCGTCATCCTGATGACCGGGTTCGTCGCGTTCCGGTTCTTGCCGCGCTCGGTGGCGTCGCCGTACATGTGGCTCGGCTACACCTGGCTCGGCGTCGTCTTCTTCCTCGTCATGGCGCTCGCCGTGAGCGATCTCGCGCGCGTGGTCACCCTCCGCCTCCAGGCGGGCGGCGCCGGCGTGCTCGACGATCCCGAGCGCCGCCGCGCGATCTCGCGCCTCTTCGCCGGCGGCGCCGCGCTGCTCGGCCTCGGCGCGAGCTCGGCCGGGTTGGTGAGCGCGCTCTCCGCGGTGTCGGTGAAGCGCGTCCGCGTGGCGCTCGATCGGCTGTCGAAATCGGCGTCGGGGACGCGGATCGTGCAGCTCACCGACGTCCACGTCGGCCCGACGATCGGCAAGGGCTTCATCGAGGACGTCGTCGCTCGCGTGAACGCGCTCGAGCCCGACGTGATCGCGATCACGGGCGACCTCGTCGACGGCTCGGTCGCGGAGCTCGCCGAGCACGTCGCGCCGCTGGCGAAGCTCCAAGCCAAGCACGGCGTCTTCTTCGTGACCGGCAACCACGAGTACTACTCCGGCGTCGACGAGTGGATCGCGCACCTGGGCAAGCTGGGCGTGAAGGTGCTCCGCAACGAGCGCGTGCGCATCGGCGGCGAGCACGGCTTCGACCTCGCGGGCATCGACGATCACTCCTCCGGCGGCTACGGCAACGGTCACGGCTCGGACCTCGAGAAGGCGCTCGCGGGGCGCGACGACGCGCGCGCGTGCGTCCTGCTCGCGCACCAGCCGCGCGGCGTCGAGCTCGCCGACCGGCTCGGCGTCGATCTCCAGCTCTCGGGGCACACGCACGGCGGGCAGATGTTCCCGTGGAACCTCGCCGTGCGGCTGCAGCAGCCGTTCGTCGCGGGGCTCCACAAGCTCGCGCGCGCGCAGATCTACGTGAGCCGGGGCACCGGCTACTGGGGCCCGCCGATGCGCGTCGGCGCTCCGGCGGAGATCACCGAGATCGAGCTGGTCGCCCGCGCGTCCTGAGCCCCGAGCGCCCGCGACGACGTCTCGCGCGCGCTCCGGCCTCTCGCCGGTCGCCGCGGGCTCCGCTCGAGAGCGCCGCGAGGTCGATGTGTGACATGCACACATCGATTCGAAGCGCGACCGGGAAGCGCGACGGCGGTGTGGGGGTTGTGCCGTCATACCTTGGTCTATCGCGCCGCTGCTTCCTCACGCTCGGGTCCCTCCTCTCAACGCGCTCCTGCTCTGGCGCAGGCGACGCGTCGTGAGCATGTTCCTCGTCGTCCGATGTCGATGACGACCACCGCTCCACCGAGCAGCAGCGGGCGCACGGAGAGTGAGGCCGCCTGGCAGCTCATCCGCGAGGACATCTTCGAGCGCCTCTGCGACGACGCGGAGCTCGAGCGTCTGCTCGCGGAGCGCGCGCTCACGAGCGAGGAGCCGCACGCCGAGCTCGTCCGGTTGATGCTCGGGATGAGCCTCTGCGAGGTCGAGGCGCGGGCCCTCTACGCGCGCGTCGTCGCGCACCGCCGGGAGATGGCGCGCGTCCTCGGCCGCCCCGTCCACGTGCGGGTGGCCGCCCTCGACCTGCTCACGAGCCGCCCGGCGACCCGGCGGAACCCGCGCGAGAGCCGCCCGATCATGGTCGCGCCCGCGCTGCTCGAGCGCGCGCTCGAGGAGGCCAGCGCCGACGCCGTCACCGGTCTCCCGCGCGCCGGTCACTTCATGAACCTGCTCCAGCACGAGCTGCGGCAGCGCCGGCGTCGCGTGACGGTCGTGTACGTCGACCTCGACGGCTTCAAGCTCGTCAACGACGTCCACGGGCACGCGCGCGGCGACGAGGTCCTGCGCACGATGGCGGAGGCGGCGCGCTCGGTGCTCCGTCGCGGCGACGTCGTGGCGCGCCTCGGCGGCGACGAGTTCGCCCTGATGCTCGTCGACGCGTCGATCGAGGAGTCGCGCGCCGCCGTCACGCGCCTGCGCGCGCGCTTCGAGGAGCTCACGGCGCCGCTGGCCACGTCGTTCTCCGCGGGCATCGCGGTCGCGGACGACGCGTCCACCGCCGACGACCTGATCGAGCGCGCCGATCGCGCCATGTACGAGGAGAAGCGTCGCCGCGCGGCGAGGTAGAGATCCGCTCCGGCCGGAACGCGGGTTAGGATACCGACCGTGAGGTCGCCGTCGCTCGTCTCGTCGCTCGTCGCTGCTCTCGTCTTCACCGCGCCGCTCGTCGCGCGCGCTCAGCCCGAGCCCGAGCCTTCCGCGCCGGAGGCCCCGCCCGAACCGCCCGCCGAAGCGCCGCCCGAGCCGACCCCCGAGCCCGAGGCGCCTCCGCCCCCGCCGCCGGTCGCGGTCGAGCCGCCGCCGCCCGAGGTCGCGCCGGTGACGCTCCGGCCGGAGGACATCCCCGAGCCGATGTCCGAGGGGCGTACGCTCGTGTCGCTCTACAACTCGGGCTTCCAGTGGGGCATCGCGCCCGGCGTCGTCTTCTCGCGCGGCAAGGCGGGCTTCGCGCTCGGGCTCCGCTTCGGATACGGCTTCGATCTCGACTCGGTGATCCTCGTCCCCGGCGTGCGCCTCGCGGGCTACTTCGTCGACCCGAACGTCTACCTCGGCATGCCGACGTTCAAGATCGTGCTCCCGATCGATCGCTTCGCGCCCTTCGTCGAGGGCGGCGTGGGCGCCGGCCACGTCGAGGGCGACGCCGCCGCAGGCTCCGCGACCGGCGCGGCGCTGATGGGCGGCGGCGGCTTCATGATCCATTTCCGCCCAATCGCGATCGGCGTCGAGGCCTCGTACCAGGTGATCACAGGGACACGATTCAAAGGCTTCGGCGTCGGGCCGATCCTCGCGCTCGGCTTCTGAGAGGCTTATCCTTCGAGCGTGACCGCCACCGTCGCCCCGCGGCCGATGTTCCCGGCGCGCTACGTCAACCTCGAGCCCGCGCGCCGGCGCTTCGGAGATCGCGTCGATCGGCTCGGCCGCCACCTCTGGGACAGCGACGTCCAGGCGGACCGCGTCATCGCCGCGATGGACGACATGGAGAAGGGCGAGGGCTGGCGTGTCTTCGAGCGCGGCCTCCGCGGCGAGCCGATCCCCGAGTCTCCTCCCGCGATGCGCGAGCTCCTCGAGGAGGCGGCGTACGTGCCCGCGTGGGTCGACTGGGGCGTGGCCGATCGCGGCGGCGCGCTCCTCATGCGCGCAGGCGCGTTGGGGGGCGCCGTGCTCGGCGCGCGGTCGCTCGTGCTCGGCTACGCGTCGCCCGGCGGCAACAAGCCGCTCGTCTTCTCCGGCCGCTTGAAGGAGCAGGCCGCGCGCCGGCTCAACGAGACCGCGCGCTTCGTCCAGGCGGTCTGCCGCCCGGCGGGGATGCGCCCGTTCGCCGAGGGCTGGCAGATCACGCTGAAGGTGCGCCTCATCCACGCGCAGGTCCGCAAGATGATCCTCGCGAGCGGCCGCTGGAACACCGAGGCGTGGGGGCTGCCGGCGAACCAGCACGATCTCGCGGGGACGACGCTGCTCTTCTCGGCGGCGATCATCGACGGCCTCCGGAAGCTCGGGATGCCGATCCCCTCGGAGGACGCCGACAGCTACATCCACCTCTGGCGCTGGGTCGGGAGGACCATCGGCGTCCACTCGGACATCCTCCCTGCGTCCGAGCCCGAGGCGATGCGCCTCGCCGATCTGATCGAGCTCACGATGGGCGAGCCCGACCAGGACTCGCGCGACCTCACGCGCGCCCTCTTCGAAGCCGCCTTCGACGGCTGCGACACGAAGCGGAAGATCCGCGAGGCAGAGCGCAACGTCATGTTCGGGCGGCTCGTCTGCCGCGAGCTCATCGGCGACGAGCTCGCCGACAAGCTCGACGTCCCGCGCCAGCCGATCCGCTACGCGATGCCGATGATGAAGCGCCTCATCACGGCGGCCTCGCGCGTCACCCGCGCCGTCCCGTTCGGCGAGCGGAGCGCGATCGCCGTGGGGACGCACTACTGGGACCGGGTCGTCGAGATCGGGCTCCAGGGGGCGACCTACGAGTTTCCGCTGCCGAGGAGCCTGGCGAACCTCGCGGCGTGAGAGGAAACCCAAGGCTCGTGTCACAATCTCCGTCCGAGCGGAGACGTCCGGTCATGCGCCTCTCCCGTCAGCTCTCCACAGCGCTCGTCCTCGCCCTCGCCGCGTGCGCGGGCGAGGGCCGTGAGTCGGCGCCGCCGCCGCCGCGGTCGCCCGCCGTCGGCGCGGTAGGGACCGCGCGGCCGAGCGCCCCGGCGGAGGCGGCGCCCGCGCCGTCGGGGGCGAGCGACGCCGTCGAGTCGGCGCCGGAGGGCGCGCCGAGCGATCCTCCCTACGACATCGCGGCCGACCGCGAGCGCCGCGCGCGGGCGGCGCGGGAGGAGCTCGGCCCGAAGGCGATGTCGACGGTGGTGTCGGGCGTGTTCGTCGTCATCGGCCCGCCGGGGTGGCAGGGCGGGCAATACGACCAGAGCGTCGCCTTGATGAAGAGCGCGATGGCCGGGTTCATGAACGGCCGCTTCGGCAAGAAGCCGAGCGAGGCGATCAGCGTCTACCTCTTCCCGAACGCCGCGACCTACGAGGCCTTCTGCACGCAGAAGTACGCGGCGCCGTGCATCGCGCACTTCGGCTTCTACCAGCCGAGCGATCGCTACATGGTGATGAACATCGGGCTCGGGCTCGGGACGCTCACCCACGAGATCGTCCACCCGCTCGTGGAGGCCGACTTCCCGCGAGCGCCGACGTGGCTCAACGAGGGCATCGCGTCCGTCTTCGAGCAGCCGCAGATCCCGAGGCCGGGCGAGATCCACGGCGGCAAGAACTGGCGCCACCCGCGCCTCAAGCGCGCGCTCACGACCGCCGAGCGCGACAAGGCGCGGCTCGACCGGCTCTTCGGGATGTCCGACGAGACGTTCCGCGGCGACGGCGAGGACCTCCACTACGCGATGGCGCGCTACGTGTGCCAGTGGCTCGACGCGCGCGGCAAGCTCTGGCCCTTCTACCAGCGGTGGCGCGACAACGTCGCGGACGATCCGACCGGCGAGAGGTCCTTCACGGAGGTCGTCGGCCTCACGCCGGCCGAGGCGCACGCGGCGTGGTCGAAGTGGGCGCTCGCGCTCTGACGCCGTCGCGGGGCCCCGCGTCCCGGCGGGGCGCGGTCGTGAGCTCGGCGCGAGGGGAACGCGCTATCCTGGTCGCGTGGCGTCAGCGTTCTCCTTCGACGTAGGCACGCACGGGAAGGTGACCGGAGCGCTCTTCCGCGCCGCCGATCCGATCGCGCAGGCCACCCTCGTCCTCGCGCACGGCGCGGGCGCGCCGCGGACGCACCCGTTCATGACGTCGATGGCGGGGCGGATCGCGAAGAAGGGCGTCGACGTCGTCACGTTCAATTTCCTCTACGCCGAGGCGGGCCGGAGGATGCCCGATCGGGTGGAGCTCCTCGAGGCGACGTGGCGCGCGGCCATCGCGACGGTGCGCGCGCGCGGCGGGCTGTCGAAGGAGCGCCTCTTCATCGGCGGCAAGTCGATGGGCGGCCGGATCGCGACCCACATCGCCGCGGCGAACGAGGGCATCGTGCTGGCGGGGGTCGTCCTCCTCGGGTATCCGCTGCACCCGATCGGCAAACCGCGCGTCGTGCGCGACGAGATCCTGGCGGTGCGCGTGCCGATGCTCGTCGTCCAGGGAACGCGCGACGAGCTCGGCGCCGCCGCCGAGCTGAAGAAGCTCCTCGCGGGCTCGCCGCGCGCGCGCGTCCACGCGGTCGAGGGGGGCGATCACTCGCTCTCGCTCCTGAAGCGAGAGGGCGCCGAGCGCCAGGAGCGCGCGCTCGACGCCGCGGCCGCCGCGATCGCCGCGTTCGTCGCCGCGCCGCGCGCGAAGCCGCGGGCCAGGAAGAAGGCGAGCGTGAAGCAGGCCGCGCGCGCGGGCGGCCAACGAGGAGCGACGATGAACGAGAGGAAGCGATGACCGAGCGCAGGGTCGGCCTCGACCATCGGGATCCGATGCTCCGGCCGTTCATCGAGGTCGAGGCCAAGATCATCCGCGAGGTGGTCGCCGACGCGAAGGCCGCGGGCGAGAGGGCGCGCGCCGTCGCCGCCGAGGTCGCCGCGCTCGTGCAGGAGGACGCCGAGCGCGCCGCGGAGACGATGTCCGAGCGGCTCTCGGGCGGACGGCGTCTGCCGCTCGCCTGCTCGGCGGGCTGCTCCTACTGCTGCTACTCGTCGACCGTCCACGCGTCGGCCCCGGAGATCCTTCGCATCGGCTCCTGGCTGAAGGAGAACCGGTCGACGGAGGAGCTCGCCGCGCTGAAGGAGCGCGCGGGCGCGGTCGCCGAGGAGATCGCCTCGCTCGACCTCACGGGTCGCGCGCGCGCGAAGATCCCGTGCCCGCTCCTCGACGTCGAGACGGGCCGGTGCACGGTCTACGACGTCCGGCCGATCTCGTGCCGCGCGTACCACTCCGGGAGCGCCGACGCGTGCAAGCAGGCGCACGACGCCGGAGAGGCGAACCCCGTGTTGCCGATCGATCCGCCGCGCTTCAAGATCGCGCACGCGCACGCCTTCGGGATGATGACGGCGTGCGCGAGCGAGGGCCTCGACGTCGGCCCCTACGACCTCGCCGCGGCGCTCCCGGCCGTCCTCGACGCCGAGCTGGACGAGCGGTGGCTCGCGGGAGACAAGGTCCTCCCGCACACGCGGCTCAGCGAAGAGGCCGCGGTCGGCTACGACGCCGTCCTCGCCGAGCTCGTCGCTGATCTCCGCGGTGGCCGCCTCGACGTCGCCGAGGGGATCGCGCGCCGGCTCGATCCGGAGGCGCGGCGCAAGGACCGCAACCGGCGCAAGCGCGACAAGCGCAAGCGGTAGCGCCGCGCCGTCCGCTCGGGCCGTCGGGTGATGCCCGAACGACTCAGTTGTCCTGCGTCGGACGGTCGCGCCTTCGCGCCCGGCGCGTCCGAGGTCGCCTCGCGGCGCGCGCCGCCCGCGGCCGTTTCCTTCACGGTCGGCGGTGCTATAACGAAGAGGTCGGAGGGGTCCTTATCGGCGATCGCTTCGCGTTCGTACACCATGACTTTTCAGCCCAAACGCCCCTCGGGCGCCGGATACCCCGCGACGCGACCTTCGACCGCGCCGGCCGGGACACCCTCGGCGCGCCCCGCGAACATCCGCGAGGCCGCGGCGGAGGCTCACGCCCTCGGCGGCGGCGCCGTAGCCCGTCCGTCGGCGACGGCGGCGCGGAACGCGGGCAAAAAGACGATCCTGCTCGTCGACCCGGACGCGAGCCTCCGCGCCCGCCTCCGCGCGCTGCTCGAGCTCCACTACGACGTCATCGAAGCCAAGGACGGCATGGAGGCGGTCGAGATGACCAGCAGCATCCAGGCCCCCGCGATGATCGTCTGCGACACGGTGATGCCGCGCGTCGACGGCTTCACGCTCGCGAAGATCCTCCGCAACAACCCCGTGATGAGGCGCGTGCCGATCATGTTCGTGTCGGCGCAGCACAGCCCGCAGCACGTCACGCAGGCGCTCGTCATCGGCGTCAGCCAGTTCTTGCCGAAGACCACGCCGGTCGCGCAAATCGTCGATAAGATCAGGAAGATTGTCCTTTAGTGTCCCGAGTCCGCGAGGACTCGGGCACGGGAAATGAGAAAAAGTGACGTGTCCCGAGTCAGACGTTCGGCTTTGTCGGGGAATCGCGAGGCCCTCACGGGCGAAGCGGGCCTCGCGATTCCCCGACGGACCATGGACTCAGGACACTAGGCGCACGTCGTGGCCGCGATGGAGCTGAAGCTCGGATCCATTCCGCTCCGGATCCAGGGGAGCTTCTTCCTCATGGCGCTCCTGCTCGGGCTCAACGAGCGGGAGCCCGCGAAGCTCGCGCTCTGGGTGGCGATCGTCCTCGTCTCGGTGGTCATCCACGAGCTCGGGCACGCGCTGACGGGCAAGGCGTTCGGGCTCTCGCCGCGCATCGAGCTGCACGGCATGGGCGGGCTGACGTTCTTCAACGGCGGCCGCGCCGAGATCTCCACGGGCAAGAGCGTCGCGATCAGCCTCGCCGGTCCGTTCGCGGGCTTCGCGTTCGCGTTCGCCGTCGTCGCGGCGCAGCTCGCGGGCTTGCAGCCGATCCACCCGCTCGCTCGCGAGGCGGTGCGGCTGCTGCTCTGGGTGAACGTCGGCTGGGGCGTCTTCAACCTGCTCCCGATGCTCCCGCTCGACGGCGGAAACGTCCTCCGCTCGATCATCCGCGCCGTCACCCCGCGTCACGGCGAGAAGATCGCGCGGGGGCTCTCGATCGCCGTCGCGGCCGGCATCGCGCTCCTCGCGGTGCAGTACAAGCAGTGGTGGGTGCTCTACCTCGGCGTCCTCTACGGCTTCCAGAACGTGCAGGCGTTCCGCCAGGCGGGGCAGCTCCGCGTCGACCAGACGCTCGCCGACGCGATCGAGAAGGGGTACGCCGCGCTCGATCGGCGCGAGCCCAAGGAGGCGGTCCGGCTCCTCAAGCCGGCGCTCGCGACGTCGGCTTCTCCCGAGCTGCGGCAGGTCGGGCTGCGCATCTACGTGGTCGCCCTCCTCCGGGAAGGCGCGTGGTCCGAGGTCATGGACGTCGTGGAGCGCGAGCGGCGCGTGATCGGCTCCGAGGACCTGAGTCGCTATTCGCAGACGATGCGCGAGCTGGGGCGCGACGCGGAGGCCGAGCGCATCGACGCGCTCGTGAAGGCCCCGGCGCCGCTCAGCGAGTTCCGCGCGTAGTCTTCCGCGCGTCGTCGGACGGCGCGGTTCGTTCGTGTCGCCGTTCGTGCCGTGGCGGAGCGTCAGCGCGCCGCCGGCGCGTCCTTGCAGCAGCGGAAGCCGACCTGCTTGGCGGAGTAGTCCTCGCCGTGCGCGAGCGTCGCGGCGCGGCAGCGGTTGCGGCCCGGCAGCCACCAGCCGCCGCGGAGCGCCGAGCGGTTCGGAGGCGACATCCCCTCGCGCTCGACCCACTCGTCGACGTTGCCGACCATGTTGTGGACGCCGAACGGGCTGAGGCAGTCGGGGTACGCGCTCTCGGGCGCGCGGAGGTCCTTCAGCTTCGACATCGGACCGCCGAGGCTCTTCTTGTCGAAGTTGCAGATCTCGGAGTCGCGCTTCCAGCCGTACGGGTACGGGCTCATCTCGGGGCCCTCGCACGCGAACTCCCACTCGGCTTCTTTGCAGAGGCGCGCGCCGCGCGCTTCGCAGAGCGCCTTCGCCTCGCCCCAGCTCTTGTTCACGAGCGGCATCACCTCGTCGCTGCCGGTCGACGCCGGCTCGGCGAACTCCTCGCGATCGACGCAGAAGCGCCGGTGGACGCGCGGCACCTTGCACTTGGCGGGCTTGGCGTACTCACCGCAGCGGAGGTTCTGGTACGGCGGCGGATCGAGCCATTTCAAGCAGACCTGCTCGGCGGAGGGGCAGTAGTCGCCCTCGACGAGGATCATGCCCTCTCCGCACGGCCCGGCGGGCGGGGCGACCTTCGGTTGGGCGGCGCTGACCGACGCGGTCCGCGCCTGCGACGCCGCGGCGGGCAGCGCGCCGGCCGCCGCCCCCGCTCCGCGCGATCCGTTCTGTGGGGCGAGGGTCAGACCAAAGAACGCTGCGACTGAAAATGCTTTGGTGATCGAATGCTGGAGGTCCAAGACTTCACCCTCCACATCACATTGTGCAGCCGCGCCGGGAAACGGCCACCTCGCCCGGGCGAATCGAGGGGAGAAGGTCGTACCCCGGCGCGTAGGAACCGCGGACACCCGAGAGCGAGAGAGGGGCCGGAGGTTCGATGCAAGACGAGCGCGCAACGCAAGGATCGGCGAAACGTCACGGGTTTCAGCCCTTGCTCTTCGCGAGCCCGAAGACGCTCTCCTTCGCGCCCGGGACACGGGACGCGAAAGCTCGGCCGGATGACGCGACGCGCCGAAGGAGCGACTCGCACGTCCGCCTCCGCGCCGTCGACGTCGCGCCGTCGAAGCTCGCGGGGAACGTCGAGTGGCTCGAGGCGCAGGACCTCCTCGACGAGCTGTGCGAAGACCAGGCGACGCTCACGATGAAGCTGGCGTGCCTCGAGCGCACGACGTTCGACCTGGCGCGTGAAGGCGCGCGCGCCGGGGCGCCGCCCCACTCCGCGCGCGCCGTCGGCGTGATCCGGAGCCTCGAGGCCCGCGTCCGCGAGCTCGGGGACGTCCGCGAAGCCCTCGCCGTGCTGCACCTCGCCGCGGTGTCTCGCAGCGTCCAGCCCGCGTTCTTGCCGGACGCTCCGCTCGCGGAGTACCTCCGCGGCGCGTACGCGTGGCTGTTCGCCGTGGTGCGCGCCCTCGAGCACCTCGCGCTCGGGCTCCGCGCGAAGGAGCCGGACTGGGCCACGTACCGGTGGCGCGTCGAGGAGGCGAAGAACTTCCACTTCGACGAGCTCGAAGCGGAGATCGCGATCAGCCTGGCCGCGCTGGAGTCGCGCGACCGCGGGGTCGACGCGGCGGTCACGCAGCTCGCCGCCGCCGTCGAGCTGGTGCTCGAGGACGCGCGCGCGCTCGAGGTCCGGCTCGACGCGCGCTTCGGCGCCGACGAGGCCGCGCGTCTCCCGTCCGACTGAGGCGCACCTCGGTCGCGCCGATCCGGGAACGAAGGGCACGGCGCCGGATCGCGAGGAGCCGGAGCTCAGGGCGCTCACCGAACGGACGTGCGGGCGCCCGCCGAACGGACGCGTGGAAGCCGCCCGACGACGCGGGGCGTCACGCCCTCGCGCCGCGCGACGTTTGGGCGGGCTCGACCCGATCCTGGCGCCTATACTTCGTCGCCATGGCGACGATGGTCCACGAGGTCCTGGGGGAGACGGCGAAGCGCTACGGAGACCGGCCGGCGCTCCGCGTGAAGCGCGACGGCGGTTGGCGCACGACGACCTGGAGCGCCTACCAGCGCGACGCGCGGCGCGTCGGCCGCGCGCTCGTCGGGCTCGGCGCCGCGCCGGGCAAGGGCGTCTCGATCATCGGCTACAACAGCCCCGAGTGGCTCGTCGCCGACGTCGGCGCGATCCTCGCGGGCGCCGTCCCGGCGGGCATCTACACGACGAACACGCCCGAGCAGGTGCGGTACATCACCGATCACTGCGAGGCGAAGGTCGCGTTCGCGGACACCGCCGCGCAGGTCGACAAGTTCGTCGCCGAGCAAGAGCGCATGCCGCACCTCGAGGTCGTCGTGCAGATGCTCGGGCGCCCGGCCGAGGGCAAGCGCGGGCGGCTCCGCGTGCTCGGGTGGGACGAGCTGCTCGAGCTCGGCGACGCGACGCCGGAGAGCGAGCTCGACGCGCGCGTCGCGGCGCAGAAGCCGGACGACGTCTGCACGCTCATCTACACGTCGGGCACCACGGGCGATCCGAAGGCCGTGATGATCTCGCACACGAACCTGGTGTGGACCGCCGAGGCGATCGTGAAGGCCCTCGACTTCGGGCCGAACGAGGTGTCGATCAGCTACCTGCCGCTCAGCCACATCGCCGAGCAGATGCTCTCGATCCACGGGCCGATGGCGATGGGCTCGCTCCTCTACTTCGCCGAGAGCCTCGAGAAGCTCGGCGAGGCGCTGCAGGAGGTCCGTCCGACCGTGTTCCTCGGCGTCCCGCGCGTCTGGGAGAAGATCCAGGCGAAGATGGTCGCCGCCGGCGCGGCGTCGCCGCCGCTCCGGAAGAAGATCGCCGCGTGGGCGCGCAAGGTGGGGCTCCAGGCCGGTTACGCCGAGCAGCGGGGCGAGGCGCGTCCGCTCCTCTACCCCGTCGCGAAGAAGGTCGTCTTCGACAAGGTGCGGCAGCGCCTCGGCCTCGATCGCGCGCGGGTCTGCGTGACGAGCGCCGCGCCGATCTCGAAGGACACGCTCGAGTTCTTCCTCTCGCTCGGCATCCCGATCCTCGAGGTCTACGGGATGAGCGAGTGCACCGGGCCGGCGACCTACTCGCCCCCCGACGACTTCCGCACCGGCAAGTGCGGCGTCGTCCTCCCGGGCGCCGAGCTCAAGATCGCCGAGGACGGCGAGGTGTGCATGCGCGGCGCGCACGTCTTCAAGGGGTACCTGAAGGATCCCGAGGCGACGAAGAACGCGCTCGACGGCGACGGGTGGCTGCACTCCGGCGACATCGGGACGCTCGACGAGGACGGCTTCCTCCAGATCACCGATCGGAAGAAGGACCTGCTCATCACCGCGGGCGGAGAGAACATCGCGCCGCAGGTGCTCGAGGGGCACCTCAAGTCGATCCCGGTCGTCGGCCAGGCGGTCGTCGTCGGCGATCGGAAGAAGTACCTCGCCGCGCTCGTCTCGCTCGATCCCGAGCGCGTTCGGACGGAGGCCGAGGCGGCGGGCAGCCCGGCGAAGACCATCGCCGAGGCCGCGAAGTGCAACACGTTCCGCAAGCACCTGCAGAAGCAGATCGACGAGCTCAACGGGAAGCTGGCGCGCGTCCAGACGATCAAGAAGTTCGTCGTCGTGCCGACCGAGTTCTCGATCGACGGCGGTGAGCTCACGCCCACGATGAAGGTGAAGCGCAAGGTCGTGAACGAGAAGTACAAGGTCGAGATCGAGTCGATGTACGCGGAGGTGACCGCGGAGCTCTCCGCCTCGCCGTGACGACGGCGTCGCGACCTCGCGCGCCGCGCGTCGGCGCGGCGAGCTCCTCGCGATCGGCGCGATCCCGCCCCCGTTCACCGGTCCGTGCTCGCGGAGGTCCGGGCCGGCGTCCTCTACATGATGACCGGAGCTCGGAGCCCGGGTGGGACGTCCGCGTCGGCGATCTCGGCCGCCGGCGGCGTCGAGGCTGCGCCGGATCCGTCGTGCTTTCAACGGGATCGCGCGCACGTCGAGGATCGTCGAGGCGGGGCAGATCGTTTCGCGGGCGGATCCGTCTCTTGGGACCGTGACGTCGCCCTACCGGAACGAGACCGACGCGCTGCGCGAACGCAAGGAAGCCCTCGAGCGCGAGATCGCGCAGCTCAAGGCGGAGACCTCCCACCTCGACAGCCTCCGCTCCCGGGAGCAGGAGCTCGAGCGCGAGCTTCAGGCGGTCGCCCAGAGGCTCGGCGCGCGCGACGCCCGGCGCTCGCTGCCGATGCTCGATCAGGTCCGCGTGGCGAGCCCGTGCACCGCGAGCTGGGACGAGATGCTCGGCGACGAGCGCGTGCGGTTCTGCCTGAGCTGCTCGAAGAACGTCTACAACCTCTCGGCGATGCCGCGCGAGGACGCGGAGCGCCTCCTGCGCGAGCGCGCGGGCGCCGAGCTCTGCGTCCGCTTCTACCAGCGCGCGGACGGCACGATCCTCACCGAGGACTGCCCCGTGGGCGTGAAGAAGAAGCGCCGGAAGAAGATCGCGCTCGCCGTCGCCGGCGCCGGCGCGATGGCGTTCGCGGCGACGTCGATGCTCACGCGCAGCACGTGCACCGCGACGCAGGGCGCCGTCGCCCCGGTGGAGGTGACGATGGGCGAGGCGAGCGTCGAGCCGCCCGCTCCGCCGCCTCCCTCGCCGACCGCGGGTGAGTGGCTCCAGGGCGATCGCGACGATCGGCCGTCGCGGGTCATGGGGAGGATCCCCGCGCGTTCGCCGTCGCCGCCCGCGCGCGTGGGCGGCCCGACCGTCGAAGACGGCGAGTGACGGGGAGGGCGCCGCCCCGAGCGCTCTAGGGCGTCTTGGTCGTCAGCTTGTCGACCGCGTGGACCGGCGCGCCGTCGCCCTTCATCAGGTGAGCGATGGCGCCGTAGACCAGGCGCTGGCTCTCGACCATGTTCTTGCCCGAGAACACGGGCGAGACCACCTGGATGGTGAAGTGGCCGCCGCTGCCGGCGTCGACGACGACGTCCGCGTCCGGGATCTTCTCGAGGATGGCGGCGCGGATGGATTCCTTGGTGTCGCTCATGGTGTCTCGCGCCGATCAGTAGCGGGGCACGGCCGCGTCGACCTTCTGGGACCAGGCGTCGATGCCGCCCTCGAGGTTGTAGACCTGCTTGAACCCCTCGCGGAGGATCCGCTCGGCCGCGTTCCGGCTCCGCATGCCGTGGTGGCACATGAAGACGAGCGGCGTGTCTTTGGCGAGGGCGAGCAGGGCCTCCTCGCCCTCGCCGTCGAGCGCGCGCGCGCGGTCGACCTTGGCGATGGCGCGCTCCTCGTCGGTGCGGACGTCGAAGAGCTCGAACGCCTTGCCCTCGTCCATCCACTTCTTCAGCTCGGGCGCCGAGAGGCTCTTCACCCGCGCGGGCTCGTTCGGGTTGTCGATGCGGAAGGCGCCGCCGTCCGGCGTCTCGACCCACGAGACGGAGAGGCCGTCGGCCTTCTTCGCGCTCTGCTTGTCGAAGCAGACGGTGACGCCGCCGGCCACGACCTCGACGTCGCCCGGCTTCTTCGGCCCGAAGTAGAGGTCGTACTGGAACTGCGGTCCGATCTCGAGGCGGAGGACGTCGCCGCTGCCCTCGTCCGCGCCCTTGATCGCCTTCACCGCGCCCTCGTCCAGCGTGATCTTCGGCGGCGCGACGGGCTTGTCCTCCACGCCGAGCTTCTTCTGGAGGTCGCCCGCGGCGTACATCTCCTTCACGATGTCGCATCCGCCGATGAACTCGCCGTCGACGTAGAGCTGCGGGATGGTCGGCCAGCTCGAGTACTCCTTGATGCCGTCGCGGACGGCGGGATCCTGAAGGACGTTCACCGTCTCGAACTTCACCCCGGTCTCCTTCAGGATCTGCACGACCTGCGCGGAGAACCCGCACTGAGGGAAGTGCTTGTTGCCCTTCATGAAGAGGAGGACCTTGTTCTTCTTGATGAGCTCGTCGAGCTGCGTCTTGACGGTGTCGGAGAGCATGGCGTGTGGAGGGCATTTGCCGCTACCCCAGCGGGCCGTCAAGCCCTGGCGTCTCGGCCTGGTGCCCTCGGCGGGGCCGCGCGGGCCGTCGGACGCCACGGCGGACGTCGCCGGGACGCGCGTCGCGTAGGGAAGCGGCGCACAAGTGCGACAGGAGCAGGGGGCTCGGCGCGTCAGGGCGCTGACGCCCGCGTCATCGATCCGTCGTGACGGCGCGGCTCGTCGTGAAGGCGCGGTACTTCGCCTCGTCGTGCACCGCCCAGCCCCCGTAACGGGCGTCAGCGCCGTGCGCGGCGTCGAGGGCGCGGACCATCGTCTCGACGGTCGTGGGGTAATCTTCCATCCGAACGCCCACGACGAGGCGCCCTCGGAGCGTGGGGTCGACGGCGCGGTACGTGTCGTCGAGGACCCGCCGGCTCTGCTGGACGAGCCACGCCGGGCTCGGGTCCCGGAGCTGGTAGAGCATCACGAAGGGACGCTGGACGGCCTGGGCGAAGAGCGGCCCGTGCTCTTCGAGCGCGAAGCGCGGGAGGTCCGCGCTGGTGCCGAGGCCCGCGGCGTCGGCGCGCTCCCGGGCGGCGCGCAGGGCGGCGGCGAGGGCGGGGACGAACGCGTGGTCGCCCCGGTTCTCCGGGAGCTGGTGGGGCTCGATGTCGAAGTGGACCCCGGCGAAGCGGGTGGCGTGGCCGGCGTTGTAGGTCGCGACCGCGTCCACGACGGCGAGGACCGTGGGGAGCGCGTCGGGCCGGCTCCACGTCGCGTCGCCCGCGAGCGCCTCGATCCGGACGCCTCGCGCGGCGATCGCGTCGAGGAGCGCGGGCAGGCGCGGATCGTCGAGGACGCCGTCGCTCATCGACAGGTACACCTCGTCGAGGCCGGCCATCCGGATCGTCTCGAGGAGCGAGCTCGCGCCCCGCGGGTCGTCGAGCCTGCGCTTGGTCGCCCACACCCACATCCCTCGCGCGCCCGTCGGGATCGGGAGCTCGCGCTCGGCGGCGCGCTCCGGCGCGGCGGGCTCCGCGGGCTCCGCGGCGGCGACGCTCACGCGCGGCCCGGCGCTCTCCCGCGCCGGCCGCGCGCCGTGGCAAGCGGGAGCGAACAGCGCCGCCGTCATCGCCATGACAGGCACGAGAACTGAATGAGCGACCGACACTCGCATGATGACCGTCAAACGGCCGACTCTCGCGTCCCGTCCAGTGCGCCGGCGGCGTGCATGCTCCGTCGCCCTCTTCGCCGCGCTCGGCGCCCTCGGCTTCGCGCCGTCCGAGGCGCGCGCCGAGGAGCCCGGCTCCGACTACTGCCGCGCGATCACCGCTCGCGCCGAGGCGGACTCGGCGCTGCTCTTCGCGCCCACCGTCCACGCGCAGGTCGTCCGGTTCCCGTCGAACGGCTACGCCGACACGACCGGGCTGCAGTCGGGTCGCGGCTTGCAGCCGCGCGCCGCGATGAGCATCGGCCTCGTCGACATCTACAAGGGCCTCGGGGTCCGCGACGTCGCGAAGAAGGACTGCCTTCGTCACGAGGCGACCACGACGCTGCGCGAGATGCTCGCGCAGCGCAACGACGCGGGGCTGCGGGCGGCGCTGACCAAGAAGCTCGAGTACCTCAAGGCTCACGAGCCCGAGCTGCAGGCGGCGGTCGAGCAGGCGGAGGCGCGCTTCGCCGCGGGCTCCGGCACGCTCATCGAGGTGAACGAGATCCGTCGCCGGGTGCTCGAGAGCAGCACGCGCGCCGCCGAGTCGGAGCGGGCGCTGGCCGCGATGACGACGCGCGGCTTCGTCGCGCCCGACGAGTCCATCGAAGACCTCCTCGCGCAGTACGAGTCGCGCTCCGTCGCCTACGAGAAGAGCGTGGAGCACCTCCGGAACCTCTCGCCCTGGAAGTTCAACGTCACGGGCGGCGCGACGGCGCACCCCGACGTGGACTACTTCGGCTTCGTCGAGCTCACCTACAACATCGGCGGGCTCTTCCAGGGCTCCGCCGAGGCGCGCGCCGTCGAGGCGCGGAGCGCGGAGACGAAGAACGCCCGCTACGAGATGCGCCAGCAGGTCGAGGCGCTGCGCCGCGAGCTGCGCACGCAAGCGGGCATCCTCCGGCGGCAGGCGCAGAAGATCGAGGAGGAGACGACGCGTCTCTCGAGCGCGCGCGCGGCCATCGAGCCGACCGACGCGCCGAACAAGCCGCACGTGCTCGCGATGCTCTCGCTCCAGGTCATCGACCTGGAGGCGGAGCGAGTGTTCTTGAACACGCTCGCCGATCGGCAGAGCGCGATTGGAGGTCGACAGTGAGCTCGAACGTGGAGATGTCCGCCGTGAACCCGGCGTCGAGCGAGGCGACGGGCAAGGAGGCCAAGGGCGGCGTCCGCGCCCGGCTCGTCGCGCTCGTCGCGCTGACCGCGCTCGCGCTCGGCGTGTCGTGGCTCGGTCGCGGCGTCTACTTCGCCACGACCGACGCGTGGATGGCGCCGATCACGCTGTCGGCCGACAACGACCAGGTCCTCCAGATCAACGTCAAGCTGAACGAGCAGCTCGTCCAGCGCGAGAAGATGCGCATCGACATCGAGCGCATCGACGCGGACGTGCGCGGCATCGATCAGGCGGTCGCGCGGCTGCGCGAGATCGAGGACGGCGCGCACGAGTCGCTCCGCTGGACGGCGTTCACGGCGAAGGCGCAGTCGTCGGCGGTCTCGGATCGCGTCCGCGCGCTCGAGGGCCAGCAGCGCCTGCTCGACGGCATGTTCGCGCGGCAGCAGACGATCGCGTCGAGCGCGCGCAAGAGCACGGAGGCCGGGCTCCTGTCGAAGCAGGAGCAGGAGCGGGAGCAGCAGATCCTCGACCAGCTCGAGCTCGGGCGCGTCCAGAACACCCGCGAGCTGATGGAGTCGAAGGCGCAGCGCGCGCAGCTCCTCGCGATGAACGCCGCGCTCGGCGGCGGGCCGTCGCGCGGCGCGCACGGGCTCCCCGCCGAGATGGCGATGGGGCAGGAGCGCGACGCGCGGCTCGCGCTCGAGCTGATCCGGCTCGAGTCCGAGAGGCGCGCCCTCGTCGCGCAGCGCACGATCTCTGTCGACAGCCTCGGGCGCATGGACGACATCCTGAAGCAGCTCAAGGCGCGGCCGCTCTACCGCGCCGTCGAAGCGAACACCGACATCGCGTTCGTCCCCTACTCGCAGCTCGACGACGTCGAGGTCGGCGCCCCGGTCGTGACGTGCAAGTGGCTCCTGTTCCGCTGCCGGACCGTCGGGCGGATCGCCGAGATCCTCCCGGGCGAGGTCGCGGCGCAGGACCCCTGGTCGCAGCTCGCCCGCGGGCAGTACGTGATCCTCGATCTGAGCTCGCACGACTCGGTGAAGGAGAAGGTCCTCCGCACGCGCAAGGCGCGTTGAGCTCCGCTCGCGTCGCGTCCCCGCACCACGCTCGCCGTCTCTCCACGCCCGCTCGAGACCCCACATGCAAGAGCTGATCTGGTACCTCCGCGTCCACTCGTCCTTCGAGCTCGTCTCGCCCTACGTGCTGCCGGTGCTGATCGCGTTCGGCCTCTACCAGATCCACTACGTCGTCGTCCTCGCGCAGTGCCTCGTGCGCTACGTCCGCCACGGGGTGAACGCGCCGCCTCCGCGGCCGGGCGAGCGGCCGGCCGCCGTGCTGGTGATGCCGACGCTCCTCCGGACGGCCGACGAGCTCGACGGGTTGAAGAAGGCGATCACCAGCGCCGCGACCAACGGCTACCCCGGCGACCTCACGATCGTCGCGGCGATCGACGACGGGCGCTCGAAGCCCGCGCTCTTCGCCGACCTCGAGGCGTGGGCGGCGAGCTTCGCGGCCCCGCCGCGCGTCCGGGTGCTCGCCACCTGCACGGAGCAGCGCACCGGCAAGGCGGTCGCCATCGACAACGGCGTCGCGTTCTTGAGGCGCAAGATCGCCGAGGGCTACCTGCCCGAGTTCCCGCCGATCTTCTTCAACATGGACGCCGACAGCGCGCTCGGCGAGCACGCGCTCGTTCGCCTGGTCGACCGCCTGACGACCCGCTACGCGGGGTCGAGCCAGTACCCGAACATCGTGACCTCGAACGTGTCGATCGCGCGCTCGGAGTACTGGCGCGGCTGGCGCGCGTTCTTCACCGTGCGCGGACAGCTCTCGGTCCACGTCGCGGCCGAGTTCGTCGTCGCGATGCTCGGCAAGCACAACCTCAAGCTCCATCTCGTCCCGGGCGCGTCGGGCGCGCTCTACTGCACGTGGTCGAAGCTCCATCTCCAGGCGCCGCGCTGGGCGGCGTTCATGCAGACCTTGACCCTGCGCGACGCGCTCCGCTGGTGGGCCGGCGCGGCGCCGCCGTCGTTCGCCCGCTCGAGCGCGGGCGAGCTGCCCGAGGCGATGACCGGGCCGGGCGACGACACCTGGGTGACGTGGCTGGCGTACTGCGCCCGCTGGGAGGGCGAGGACCTCACGCTCGAGCTGCCGCGGACGCCGGCGCACGCGTTCTACTACCTCGTCCGCGGGTGGTTCTTGCGCGCGCTGCAGTACGAGCCCGCCGCCGTGGTGGAGACGAAGACGCCCACCACCATCAAGGCGCTCTTCAAGCAGCGCGTCCGCTGGAACACCTCGCGCGTCGAGCTCTCGCAGCGATGGAGCCCCGCGCTCCCGTTCCACTGGACGCTCCTCTTTCCGACGGTCGTATCGACGATCCTCATCGTGTACTTCAACTCGATGGAGGCGGTCTCGCTCCTCCTGTTGCCGCTGTCGGTGTCGAAGGGGTTCTTCGTCCACTTCTGCTGCGCGTTCGTCGTCTACTCCGGGCTGCGCGTCGCGGCGACCGCGTTCGGCGTCGCGCTCGACGGCGGCTTCAAGAAGCACGGGCACAAGCTGCTCGGCCTCGTGCTGTCGGTGCCGTACCACTTCCTCTTCAACAAGGTGACGACGTTCTGGGGGTACGTGCAGGACGTCTTCCTGTTCGGCGTCAACACGGGGTTCTCCCCCGAGCAGACGCACATCAAGAGCCGGCTCGGGCGCGTGGCGATCGCGTACCGGCTCCGCCGGGCGTTCGCGCTCGCCGTCCGCGCCGTCGTTCACAACGACGTGCCGCTCGGGTGGTTCTGGCTCGGGTGGCACGAGACGAAGTGGACGCCGAGCGGCTTCGAGGGTTGGACGACCGGGAAGCGTCGCGTGCTGAAGCCGCGTGAGGTCGCGCCCGCGGCGGCGGTCGCGCCCGCGGCGGTCGCGCCCGCGCCCGTCGTCGTGGCGGCGGTCGCGTTCGCCGGGGCGACCGGGCCGACGAAGGCGCGCCTGTCGTTGGTGCCCGGCGCGCGGGTGTCGGTGGCGCCCGGCGCGCGGGTGTCGTTGATGCCCGGCGCGCGGGTGTCGGTGGCGCCCGGCGCGCGGGTGTCGTTGATGCCCGGCGCGCGGGTGTCGTTGATGCCCGGTGCGCGGGTGTCGGCGTCGCCGGAGCGGCGCGTCGTCGGCGTGGCGTCCGTGAAGCGGATCGACCCCGCGCGCGCGCCTCGTCATTCGAAGCCGCCGCCCGCGTCTCCGCCCCCGCTTCGAAGCGCGGCCTGACCGAGCGCGGGCCCGACCGAGCGCGTGGGGGCGATCGAGCCGCCGAGGGCGTGAGCCCCGGCGGCTCTCGTCGTCGGGCGATCGTCGACGCGTCCGGCCACCGCCGCTGCGGCGTGGAGCCCATCGAATTGACGGCCACGCCAAGGTGCTGACGACCCTGCCATGTCCATGACCGTTCGCAATCGTCGATAATCGCACATGTTTGTCATGGCAAGGTTGCTGCACTACCTCGTCCCAGGCGCTCCCGAAGGCGCCGGTGGGAGACGCGATGCATTCCTCTCGATGGTCCAGTGAGATCCCGATGGTCGAAGTCCAGAGCGCCGCGAACGATGACGGTGACCGCGAGTCCGTGGTCGCTTCCCTGAGGTTCCCGGCGGTCGACGGCGTCGACGACGGGCCGACCTCCGTGCCGACGGTCCTCGTCGAGGTCGACGCGCACGCGCTCCCCACGGTGCTGCCGGCTCCGCCGAAGCTCCCGACCGCGCTCGACGGGTGGCGCAGCGTGCCGGCCTGGCTCCCGCGGCTCCGCTCGCTCTCGCTCGTCACGGACGCCGCTCACGACTCGCAGCGACCGACCGTCCGCGCGCCAGCGCATCGAAGCGGCAAGCTCCTTCGGATCGTCCGGCGGTCGACCCCGCCGACGGTCCCGCCTCCGGGCAGCGCGCCGATGCGGCGCGCCGCGTGATCCGCCGGCGCGGTGGATCGCGCCTGGCTCGGCGTCGATAGGCGGACGGGTCGCAGCTCCGGACAGCCGCGGAGGACGATTCCGATCGTGCTGCGCGGCGTCGGCCGCCGCCGCGGGAGCGGCGCGCGGGCTGCGTGTAGGTTGCACGATGTCCTTGGCGGATCGGCTCAGCTCGGAGCAACATGGAGCCATCGCTCGAGCTCCCGACCGGTGGCTCCGAGACGAAGCCTGGAGCCGCCCCGTGCGCCGAGCCTGCCTCCTGCTGACCGCCTCCTCGTTGGCCGTGGCCGTCGTCGCGATCGCTTGCGGCGCCGATCCTTCGCCGGCCCCGGAGGACGTCACGCGCGACGACGCCGGATCGAGCGTCGTCCCGCCGGGCTCGGAGCCCGAGCCCGCGGGGCCCGCGGGGACCGGGCTCGCGACCGGCCTCCCGTGCGACGTGCAGGGGATCCTCGAGAACCGCTGCATCGCCTGCCACGGCAGCGACGACCCGCCGCCGCTGCTCGACTACGACGACCTCGAGGCGCCGTCGAAGAAGGATCCGACGAAGTCGATGGC
>JAHBWF010000299.1 GCA_019637105.1 Labilithrix sp. | reverse complement strand
CTTCGCGAAGGTCGATCTCCGCGTCGGCCTCGTCAGGACCTGCGAGAAGGTGCCGAAGAAGGACAAGCTCCTGCGCCTCACGGTCGACGTCGGGGAGCCGGAGCCGCGCACGATCGTGGCCGGGCTGGCGCTCACGTTCCAGCCCGAGGCGCTCGTCGGGCGCCGCGTCGTCGTGGTCGCGAACCTCGCACCACGAGATTTCGGTGGGAAGCTCGTGTCGCACGGTATGCTCCTGGCGACCGGGCCGTCCGAGGCGCTCCACCTCGCCACGATCGACGACGACGTCGCGCCCGGCTCGCGCCTGAAATAGCGCCGAGCGCCGGGGCTCGCGCCAGACGCCCCGAGCGCCGGGCCCGCGCCCGACGTCGCCCGCCGCGGTGAGGTGGTCGGCGCGCCCGTGGACGACGACCCCGGGCTCGTCGACGGAAACCACGTTCGAGCTGCCGAACCGAGCTTGCCTGCCGCAGTCGAGTGGTATGCTCGACGCGTGTCGGACCACGATCCGAGAGACGTTCCGGATCTCGATCTTCCTCCGCCGCGAGGCTCCTCCTCGAGCGTGAAGGTCCCCTCGGCGCGTCCGAAGGCAGCGGCGCCCGCCGCGCCGGCGACGCCCGCGTCGTCGAGCGCGCTCGACGACGACTTCGGGATGGAGATCGAGCGAGGGCCAGCCGTCTCGGCGCCGCCGGCTGCGATGACGTCGCGCGCGCCCGCCGCGCCGAACGTCGCGATCGACTTCAAGGGCGACGCCGACGACTTCGGCGACATGGAGATCGAGCGCGGGGGCGCGATGATCTCGCTGCCGCCGGCGACGTCGGGACGCCCGTCCGGTCGACCGGCGAGCCCGTCCGGCCGACCTGGCTCCTCCGGGCTCGACGTCACCTACCGGCGCCTCGACGCGAGGCCGGTGACGCCGGCGGGGCCGACGCCCGCGGCCAAGGTCCTCGCGTGGGCGCTGCCCGTCGTGCTCGCGAGCGCGACGCTGGCGGGCCTGGTGAAGGTCGCGCACCGCGCCGGCGGCTGGAGCCCGATGGCGCTCATGCCGCACGCGTTCGACGCGACGTCGACCGTCCAGAGCGGCGCGTTCGCGGGCGTCGCGCTCGTCCTCGCGATCGCCGTCGGCTTCATCGGCGTCAAAGCGACCCCGCGGTCGTACGCGATGCTCGGCTCCGCGGTCGGCCTCGTCCTCGCGTCGCTCGCGATGGTGACGGTGACGCTCGTGTCGACCGAGGAGCACCCGTCTCCACCCGACGGCGCGCTCCTGATCCCGTACGTGCTCCCGTTCGCCGTCCTCGGCCTCGGCCTCGGCGTCGCGGGCCGCGGCCCGTCGCTCTTCCTCCGCGGCGGCGCGCGGCGCGTGGCGAGCGCGCTCGCGGCGATCGCCGGCGGCGCGCTCGTCTTCGCGGCGATCGAGATGAGCTCGCTCGCGGCGCGCCTCCCCTGACGTCGAGCGCGCGGCGGGGTCTCGCGCGCCCAGCCCCCTCGAGGCCTGCGTTCGGGGCCGAGCTCGATCGACGCCTCGGTGGTGAGCACGATCATGCCGCCGACTTCGGCGGCGTGAGAGACGGCGCCGACGATCGGCGCGCATGAGCACGTCCGGCGCATCGCTGGGCAAGCTCTGCGCAACCGATCGCGCCCCGTCGTCGGTGACGGACGGAAGACCCCGGCGAAACGGCGATGTGCAGCCAGGGCACGCGCCGTGCACTCACGCCCCCACTCGCTCCGCGCGCACGACCTCGCCTCTCGAGGCCACGCGCAGCGACGTCGCGCGCTCTCGTGAGCGGCAAAAGGATCTCGCATGCGCATCGTCAAGCACGTCACCACCTTCACGCTCGTCTTCGGCGCGATCGCCATCGGATGCGCGATCTCCACGGACGACGAGGGCGAAGAGCCCGTCGGCACGCTCACGCAGGCGCTCCCCAGGGCGGACGCCGCCCCCTACGATCCGTCCGACTACTGCCGGGCGGACTGCGCGGGGAAGGCGTGCGGCGCGCGCGACGGGTGCTTCGGCATCTGTGAGACCGGCACCTGTCCGGCCGGGACCGTCTGCGGTGGCGCCGGCACGCGGGGCGTCTGCGCGTGCCCCACCGACTGCGCGGGGAAGGCGTGCGGCGCGCCGGACGGCTGCGGAGGGATCTGCACGGCCGGCACGTGCGCGAACGACACCGTGTGCGGCGGCGGCGGCACCCCGGGCGTGTGCGCTCCGCTCGAGCAAGGTCAGGGCGTCGAGTGCTTCGTCTTCAACGACGCCTACACCGCCATGGCGGGGCCGTCCGACGCGATCTACTTCAACTACAACGGCGAGGCCTGCATCCCGGATCCCCAGCCCGGCGGCCTCTGCAGGCGCTGGTTCGGGCGCTGCCGCACGAAGGATCCGAGCCACACGCCGGTGGAGTTCGCCGTCGGCGACACGCAGAACTGGTACGCTTGGTCGGACGCGGTCTTCAGCCGCCACGAGCCCATCCCCGGCACGAAGTACAAGACGGCGTCGATGTGCGTCCCCGGCGGCCCCTACGGCTTCTGCAACACCGACTTCGGCGGAGCGAGGACGATCACGGGCAAGCGGGTGCGCTGCCGTGTGTTCGAGGACGCGTACGCGAACCCCTCGCCCTTGCGTGACCGCATGAGGGACGGCGCTCGCGAGAAGGTCAGGGCCCGCAACGGCAACCTCTTTGACGACATCCGCAAGTGGTTCGGTCGCTGCGAGGTGAGCGGCTGCGGCGACGGCGTCTGCGATCTCGACGCGAAGGAGAACATTCGATCCTGTCCGAAGGACTGCACCTGCGGCGACGGCGTCTGCGAGGGCAACGAGACCACCTGGACCTGCCGCGAGGACTGCCGGTGCGGGAACGGCCGATGCGACCCCGGGGAGAAGGCCTCGGAGTGCGCCCTCGACTGCTGGTGCGGCGACGGAAAGTGCGACCCCAGCGAGAGCCGGCACTCCTGTCCCAAGGACTGCGGCGGCACCTGGTGCGGTGACGGCGTCTGCTCCGCCGGTGAGACGTGCGGGAGCTGCGCTCAAGACTGCGGGGAGTGCGAGGTGTTCACCTGCTCCGGAAACAAGGCGACGGCGGAGGCGCAACACCACACGGTGTTCTACGAGGACATCCGTGGGTGCGCGGGGGCGGCCACGCCGCTCGCGAACTCGAGGAAAGAGGCGGAGGACTGCGTGACGTTCCACGGCCTCAAGGTCGTCACGCCGCAGGCGCCCGGCGATCGCGTCTTCCACACCGACCCGACCTGGGGGTGCAGCTCGCTCACCGTACCGTCGTTCTCGGACGAGAGCGCAGCCCGGTGCGCCGCCACGTTCGGCTACACGCTGTCCGGCCCCTGTCCGGCCCCCGTCTCGCCGAGCGACGCCGGCGCTGGCCCGCACGACGCGGGGAAGTGAGAGAGAGCGCGCGGCGGCTCGACGTGGGAGCTCGACGCCGCTACGCCGTGATCCGGCCGGCGACGAGCGGCCGCGCCGGGGGCGCGGCGTCGCCGTACTCGAACGCGCCCGCGACGCGCGCGAGGAGCTTCTCGCCGCTCGCGCGATCGTGGACGAAGAGCCGCGCGACGACGTCGCCGCTCTTCACCGCCTCGCCGGGCTTGCGATCGATCTCGACGCCCACGGCCGGGTCGACGGCCTGATCGGCGCGCGTGCGGCCGGCGCCCATCGCGACGCCCGTGAGGCCGATCGCGAGCGCGTCGATCCCGGTCACGAAGCCGGAGCGAGACGCCTTCACCTCGACCACCTCGGAGGCGATCGCGAGCTTCGACGGATCCGCCACGACGCCGGCGTCGCCGCCCTGGGCCGCGACCATCTTCTCCATCACCCGGACGGCGCTCCCGTCGGCGACGGCGGCGCGGAGCTTCGCCGTCCCCTCCTCGACGCTCGCCGCCTTGCCGCCCAGCACGAGCATCTCGGCGCCGAGGACGAGCGTGCACTCGACGAGGTCCTCCGGGCCGCGCCCGTGGAGCACGTCGAGCGCCTCGCGCGTCTCGTTCGCGTTGCCGACGGCGCGACCGAGCGGCGCGTCCATCCGCGTGAGCACGGCGACGACCTTCTTGCCGGCGCGCGTCCCGACGCGCACCAGCTTGTCGGCGAGCGCGCGCGCGCTGTCCTCGCTCTTCATGAACGCGCCCTTGCCGACCTTGACGTCGAGCACGAGCCCGTCGATGCCCTCGGCCAGCTTCTTCGACAGGATCGACGCGACGATGAGCGGGATCGACTCGACCGTCGCGGTGACGTCGCGGAGCGCGTAGATGCGCTTGTCCGCGGGCGCGATCTCCTTCGTCTGCCCGATCATGCAGGCGCCGACCTCGCCGACGATGCGCGCGAAGTCCGTGACCGGGAGGTCCGTGCGAAACCCGGGGATCGCCTCGAGCTTGTCGAGCGTGCCCCCCGTGTGCCCCAGGCCGCGCCCGCTCACCATCGGCACGGGCACGCCGCAGGCGGCCACCATCGGCGCGAGGCAGATCGAGACCTTGTCGCCGACGCCGCCCGTCGAGTGCTTGTCGACCTTCACGCCCGGAACGCCGGAGAGGTCGAGGACGCTCCCCGAGTGGAGCATGGCCTCCGTCAGCGCGACGGTCTCCGCGTCGTCGAGGCCACGGAAGAAGACGGCCATCAGGAACGCGGCCATCTGATAGTCCGCGAGCTCGCTCGCGTTGAACGACGAGACGAGGCGGCGGATTTCTCCCTCTTCGAGCGCGGCCCCGTCGCGCTTCGCCGCGAGGAGCTCCACGAGTGAACGTTCCATGTTCCGCGTAGGGTAGCCGGCCCCCCGGTCGCCGTGGGGACGAGACAGACCCGCGCCGACACTTTGTGTAAGCTCACCGCCATGCTCGATCGCGCGCACTCGATGATCATCGTCCTCGCCCTCGCCACCGGGGCTTGCAGCAAGAC
>JAHBWF010000298.1 GCA_019637105.1 Labilithrix sp. | reverse complement strand
CGCGCCGGAGCCGAGCGCCGCGCCGTCGAGCAAGGCGACCGCGCACGCGCCGCGACCGTCACCGCCGGTGACGCACCGCACGCCCGCGAAGAAGGACTGCGACCCGCCGTACGTCGTCGACGAGCAGGGCCACCGGAAGTACAAGCGGGAGTGCATCGACTGACGCCGGGGGTGTCGCCCGCGTCGACGCATTCGGCGTTCGACGCGCGGAGGCGCCGCCTTACACTCGAAGCCGCGATGCCGTGGCGAGCCGCCGACGAGACCTTGCTCCAGCGCCTCGAGGACGAGAGCCTCGTCGAGGCGCTGTTCGCGCGCGTCGCCGGCGGCGCGCCGGCGGGCAAGGTCCTTCCCCCGCGCGCGGCCGGCCTCGTCGCCGAGGTCCGCAAGCTTCCGTCCGGGGCCGCCGCCGTCGCGGCGGCGCTCGCCGGCGACGCGGAGCCGCTGGCGCGGCTCGTCGGCGAGCTGGCCCTCGCCGACGCGCCCCCCGTGCTGGTGCATCACCTCGCGCTCTTTCACGGGGCCGCCGCGGTGGCGCTCGAGCAGGCGTCGCCCGAAGCGGCCGCGAGCGCGTGGGTCCGCTCGCTGGCGGCGTGGTTCGCGCTGGCCGAGGAGCGCGCCTACCTCGCGCGGCTGGAGGAGCTCGTCCTCGGCGGAGGCGCGGCGGGCGGCGCGCGCCGGAGCCGCGCGGCGGACTCTGCGATCCCGCCCGAGCGCGCGCCGCTCGAGCTCGTCGCCGAGCTCGCGAAGCGGGCGGACGCGGGCGCGCGCGACCTCTCGGCGGGCGGGCGCGCGGCCTTGCTCGCGCTCGGGCGGATCGACGAGGCCGCGCGCGTCGCGGGCGCGTCACCGCCGGCGGCGCTCCGCGCCCGCGCGGAGGCGGAGCGGCGGCGAAACGCCGCGATCGAGTCGGCCCTCGCGGTGATCGGCGAAGCGCTGGACGAGGCGAACGTGCGCGGGGAGCTCGCGACGCTCGGCCGCGCGCTCCTCCTCCGCGCGGTCCCCGTGTGGCGCTGGACGTCGAACGACGAGGCGGTCGAGCACTTCGTGGTCGATCGCGTCGACAAGATCGGCTGGGAGCTGTATCGGGCGCGGAGCTGGGACGCGCTCCGCCAGCTCCTCGAGCCGTTCCGCCCGATGTTCGACAGCCTCGCGTCACGGATCGAGCGCGATCCGAGCCACATCTCGTACGCGGCGGGCTGCGCGCAGATGTTCGTCTTCCTCGCGGAGGTCGAGCTCCACACCCCGCGGAAGCTCGCGCTGGCCGAGCGGGCCGTGAAGATCTGCCCGACGCATCGCAACGGCCGTCTGGTCCTCGCCTCCGTCCTGTGCGACGAGGCGATGTCCTCGATGCGCGCGATGGTCGTCTTCGCGCGGCGCGACGAGCTCGATCGCGTCGGCGCGCTGCTCGATCGCGCCGAGTCGCTCTATCCGGCCGCGAGCGAGCTCGCCGAGGCCAGGGAGATGCTCGCGCGCGTGAGGCGCGGGCGCATCGCGGTCTGAGCCAGGGCGCCGCGCGGCGCGGCGCGGCGCGCCTCGAGGACGAAACCGGTCGTGCCGTGATCGGCTACGCTCCTCCGGCGCCACAGGAGATGGGATGGATCGCTACGAGCACTGCATGGTCGAGTTCTACTGGACGCACCCGGGAGGCGCCGACGCGGCGAGCTTCAAGCCGGGCTTCAGCGTCTTTCACTCGGACGGACGCGTCGAGAGCCGAGAGGGGAGCAACCCCGAGCTGACCGCGCTGCTCAACGCCCTCGGCGCGGAGGGCTGGCGCGTCGCCACGGCGAGCACCGCGGCGAACTGGATCCTCTGGACGCTCGAGCGAAAGCTCGGCTGACGCTCGCGGCGGCGTTCGAACGGCGCTATTCGTTCGAGCGTGGACAACCCGTTCGAGCGCTACGACCTCGACCCGCGCGAGGGCGTCTCCGCCATCACGGAGCGGCTGAAGGCGCTCGCGGAAGAGGCGCGCGACGAGGCCGAGCGCGCGCGCATCCGCGAGGCGTGGGAGGAGCTGACGTTGCATCCGGCGCGGCGGCTCCGGGCGGCGCTCTTCGCGCACCCCGAGACGCGCGGCCCGCTCGGGGCGCCGCCGTCGTTCCCGCGCCGCCGACCGGCGCCGCTCGACGCGCCGGCGATCGGGCTCGAGCTCCGCGATCTCGCGGCGCGGCCGAGCGTGCTCGAGGCGCTCGGCGTCGCCGCGCCGACGGACGACGACGACGTCCCGCCCCTCGAGGACGACCCTGTGCTTCGAGGCCCGCCCTGACCTAACCTTGGCGGTATGCCCTTCCTCGATCGCGCCGTCGGTATCGACCTCGGGACGACGAACTCCGAGGTCGCGTGGCTGCCGCCCTCGGAGCGCGACATCGTCATCTTCGCGGATCGCTTCGGCCGGCGGACGGTGCCGTCGGCGGTGTCGTGGGACGACAAGGCCGGCGCGTTCGTCGTCGGTCACGCCGCCCGCAGCAAGCGCGGGACGAGCGCCGCGCCCGTCGAGTCGATCAAGCGCAAGATGGGCCAGCGGACGACGGTCTCCGTCGGGCCGCACGCGCTCACGCCGGAGGAGGTCAGCGCGAAGATCCTCGTCGAGCTTCGCGATCGCATGAGGGCGATGCTCGCCGACAAGCCGCCGGCGGCCGGCGGCGCGCCGCTCGAGCTCGCCGTGACCCGCGCGGTCATCACGGTCCCGGCGTACTTCGACGCGCCGCAGGTGGAGGCGACGCGGCGGGCAGGCGAGCTCGCGGGCCTCGAGGTGATCGGGATCTTGCAGGAACCGACCGCGGCCGCGATCTACCACACGTGGAAGCGGCGCCTCGGGGACGGGAACTTCCTCGTCTACGACCTCGGCGGCGGCACGTTCGACGTCTCGATCCTGCGCTGCATCGGCGGCGAGTACCAGGTCCTCGCGATCGACGGCGAGAACTACCTCGGCGGCGACGATTTCGATCGGCGCTACGCGGAGCACCTCCGGAAGCAGCTCGTCGAGAAGGGGTACGCGCTCGATCTCGACGTGAAGGACGACGCCGAGGACCGCCGGATCTTCGCGCGGCTCGTCCACCTGGCGCAGGAGATCAAGGAGTCGCTCTCGACGACCGACGTGGCCCACGTGAACAAGAGCGACTTCGTCAAGGACAAGGCGGGCGAGGGCGTCTCGTTCGAAGGCGAGGTGGGCCGCGCGGACTACGAGGCGATCATCGGCGATCTCGTCGAGACGACGATGGCCTCCTGCGAGCGCGCGCTCGCGCGGAGCCGCGAGGTCGCGAACGTCGGCGTCGAGGACATCGATCACGTCATCCTCGTCGGCGGCTCCACGCGCGTGCCGCTCGTCGTCCGGCGCGTCACGGAGGCCTTCTGCAACCCGGACGGCAAGCGCGCGAGGGGCGAGCCCGAGCCGCTCCGCGACGACGTGGACACGTGCGTCGCGCTCGGCGCCGCCGTGCACGCGGCGCACGTCGGCGGGACGATCCTCGGCGACGCGGGGCTCCGCGTCCGCGTCACGACGCCGCTCGTCGCGCAGGGGACCAAGCTCCGGCTCGGCCTCACGGTCGAAGAGGCGCCGAAGGGCGCGACGAGCATCGCGATCTGGCACGGCGAGCAGGCGCTCGCCGAGGGCCCGCTCGGGAAGGAGAGCGCGCGCTTCGAGCTGCCGCTCGACGAGGCCGAGGAGACGCACGCCACGCTCGCGCTCTCGACCTCGGTCGGCGCTCCCGTCGGCGAGCTGCCGCTCACGCTCCACCGCGGCGATCTCCGCCCGCGACCGACCGCGCTGTCGCGGGCGTCGGTCGTGGCCAAAGACATCGCGCTCGAGGTCGTGCGCGGCGGCAAGCGGGACCGCAAGGTCCTGCTCGCGCGCGGCGCCGGCCTGCCCGCGCAGGTCACGCACCTCTTCTTCACCGCGGATCAGAGCGGCGCCGTCGTGCTCCGGATCTTGCAGAACCGCCTGCCGATCAAGACGCTCGCGGTGGACGTCCCGCGGGAGCTCCCGGTCGGCAGCCCGGTCGAGGTCGTCCTCCGCTGCGACGAGTCGATGCGCCTCGAGGCCCAGGCGACGGTCGGCGCGCAGCAGATCCAGGCGCACATCGAGCCGCCGCCGAGCCCGACGGGCGAGGCGGGCGACGTCGAGGCGCTGCTCGAGCGGGCGGAGAAGGCGAAGCGCGCGCTCTGGGGCGGGCTCGGCTCCGAGTTCGCGCGCGAGGCCGACCTGCTCGTCGTCGGCATCCGAGAGGTGATCCACACCGACCCCGACAAGCTCGCCGCGCTGTGCGAGCGGCTGCGCCACCTCGTCGAGGAGTTCCACGGCGGCGTCGGCGAGGGGCTCGTCCCGCCGATGGCGCGGATGGAGGACGCGTTCGACACGCTCCGGCGCGTCGTCTACCGCGCGAGCGGCCTCTTGATGGGGATGGAGCGCGCGGACTGGGAGCAGCGCATCGACGCGCTCTACGACAAGGCGATGGCGGCGCACGCCGCGGCGGACGGTCCGACGTGGCGGCGCGTCTACAACGAGGTGCAGGCGCTCTGCGAGACGGCCTACCAGGAGGAGTTCTCGCTGATGCGCACCGACGATCCGGCCTGGATCGTGCGCCGGACCTTGACGCTCACCTGGCGCGCGCAGCGGATCGAGCAGGCGCTCGCCGAGCTCGTCCCGAGCACGACCGCCGAGATCCGCGCGATGCAGGCGGCCGAGCAGGCGCGCATCGAGAAGTGGCTCGCGGAGAGCGTGAAGAAGCCGCTGTCCGAGGCCGCCGGCGACAAGGAGCGCGGGAGCCCCGAGCAGCGCCGCGCGCTCGAGAAGGTCGACGCCGAGATCGATCGCATCGAGGCCGCGGTCGAGCGCCTGCCGGCCATCGGCCTGGTCACCGATCGCGGCGCCGGCTGATGGCGCGCGCCGGGCGGCGGGCGGAGCGCGCCCCGCGATGAGCGTC
>JAHBWF010000297.1 GCA_019637105.1 Labilithrix sp. | reverse complement strand
CCCCTGCCGGCCCGCAACGACGCGACGCCTCCCGCCGCGCCCGAGTACCGGCCGACGAACGCGCTCGTCGCGCGCGAGCCGCTGATCGCCGATCGCGTCCAGCGCGACGTGCTCGACCGCAAGCTGGCCGAGCTCGCGCCGCGCCTCAACGATTGCTACCGCGACGCGCTCTTCATCGCGGGTCGACCCGTGGGAGGCCGCGCGGAGATCCACATGTCCATCGACGCGACCGGTCGCGTCGTGAGCGTCGTCTCCGCCCCGCAGCTCCCGCCGTTTCAGCGCTGCGCGAGCCGGCTCGTCTCGTCGATCTCCGTGCCCGCGCAGGCGGTCGAGGCCGGCGGCGGCACCGCGGAGCAAGGCCTGAAGCTGACCCCGTGAGCGACGCGCCGGGCCGGCCGCGGCGATCCCCTCCGGCGCGCGCGCGGCCTCCGCGCCGGGCGGACGCTCCTTTTTCACACGGCCGACGCGCGACGTCACACGCCCGCCGCGCAGCCGCCACACCCCCGACCGCGAGCCCCGTCATGCTCGAGCCCCATGAGCTTCGTCGACGCGACCATCGCCGTCGGGATCGCCGGGACCATCGCGCTCTTCGCCCACCTCGTCGCCGCGCCCCGGCTCCGGCGCGCCGGTCGCTGAGCCATGCCGCACGCAGCGCCGATCGGGAGCGGGGTCGAGGCCGCGCCGTCGCGCGGGTGGCTCGGGCGCCGGAGCGAGCACCGTCGCCTCTTCGCCCACCTCGAGCACCAGGCCGCGGTCGTGCACCAGGGGGCGGCGCTGCTCGTGCAGCCGGCCGCGTCGGCGGTCGTCGACCGCGCCGCCGCCTCGGTCGAGGCGGAGGGCGAGCGCGTCGCGGCCGAGATCGAGATCCGCCTCCGGCGCTCGTTCATGCTCCGGATCGACCGCGAGGATCTGCATCGGCTCTCCTCGGAGCTCGGCGGCGCTCTGTCGGTCGTGCTCCGCGGCGCGCGGAGCGCGGCGCTGCTCGGCGCCCCGGCGACGTTCGCCGTCGCGGGGCCCGTCGTCGGCTGCACGGAGGCGACGGCCGGGGCCGTGAGGAGCCTCGGCGAGGGCGACTACGGCGCCGTCTCCGGCGTCTGCAGGCAGCTTCGCGGCGCGCTGCGCGACGCGCTCCGAGCGCGCGACGAGGCGCTGGCGGCGACGCTCCGCGGGACGCGCGAGCCGCAGGCGCTCGTGCGCGAGTCCCTCATGCTCGACGACGTCAAGGCGATCCTCCGGCGCCTCGGCGTCGTGACCGACGTGCTCGCCTACGTGGCGGTGAAGAACGCCTGACGCCGGCCCGCTGGCGCCGGCGCGACGCGCCTTCGAAAATCGAGGGCCAGCGGCGGCGCCCGAGGTGTGGCATCGTCGCGGGGATGCCGCTCACGGAGGAAGCCTTCACCGCCCTGGTCGACGCCGGCTGCGCCGGCTGCACGAGCAAGAAGCTCACGGTCGAGACCTACGTGGCCCAGAGGCTCCCGCTCCTCGGCGGCGAGCTCTACGGCTCGCCGTCCTGGGCCTACCGCGGCGAGGAGCTCGTCGCGGGCACGTTCCGGATCGGGTGCGAGGGCTGCGCGCGGGACCTCTTCAGGGCGACGGCGTGCCCTCGCTGCGACGCGCCCGACGGCGTCGCGCGCGCGCTCGAGGCGGAGAACGCGTTCCCCCTGCCGGTGTCGTGCGCGAGCTGCGGGAGCGAGCAGGTCACGGTCACCGCCTACGTCCCGGCGACCGTCGTCTACGAGGGTAAGCGCGCCGCGAAGGCCCGGACCCAGACCGCCCCCGAGGACCCGGGGTTCCACGCCTTCCGTGCAGAATGCAAGCAGTGTCGGACGGTCGCCGAACGGAGGAGCCCGTGCCCGCTCTGCGCGCGCGCGTGACGCGGCTCGCGACGACGCTCCTTGCGGGGCCGACCGCCGACGCCCGCGCGGCGTCGGCGGCGCCCTCGCGACCGTCGCGCGGGCGAGGACGCGCGTCCTCGCCGGGAGGACTCCGCTCCACGGCGGCGCGGCGCACCGTCGCGCGAAGTACGCGATACGACTCACCTCCGACCTGGCATCCGCCGTGCGAACGGGGAGCTCATGCCGTCCGTCCGCGACCTCCTCGCTCGTCTCGTCTTCGTCGCCGGCGTCGCGGGCGCCCTCGCGCTGGCGCCCTCGACGAGCGCCGCGGCGGGCCCCAAGGCGACGAAGGCGAAGAAGACGACCGGGCCCACGCCGTGGTGCGCGCCCGAGGTCGAGGCGCTCCCGGGAGACGTCTGCTACCTCGACGGCAACAGCAAGGCCCAGGCGCGGCGCACGCTCGTCATCTTCCTCCACGGCGCGATCGCGAAGGACACGAGCTGGTCGCAGAACCACGAGCGCATGCTCCTCCGGCTCGCGAAGGCCACCGGGATCGAGGTGCTCTTCCCGCAGTCGCCGCTCACGCCCGTCGGCTACGTGTGGCCGGGCTCCGTCGAGAAACAAGAGGCGGTCGAGGCGGCGCTCATCGACCGCTGGATGGCCGCGAAGCGCGAGGTCGAGAGGCGCGACGCGCGGCCGTTCGACGACGTCTTCGTCATGGGCTTCTCGAGCGGCGCCTACTTCGCGAGCTCGCTGGCGATGCGCGGACGCCTCGACGTCGACGGCTACGCCGTGTTCGCCGGCGGGCAGCCGATGGGCGCGCGGGCCACGCCGATCGCGCGGTTCTCGCCGGTCTTCGTCGGCGTGTGCGCGGACGACGCCACGACCGCGGCGCACTCGCGCGCGTTCGCGGGCTCGCTCGCGGCGGCCGGGATCCCGCGCGCCGTGAACGAGCAGCGCGTCGGGCACGGCCTCGATCACGTCCACTTCACGTCCGCGCTCGCCTACCTCCGGAGCAAGAACCGCGCGCGCCTCGCCGCGCGCTGATCGCGCCTCGCCGCCCGCCGTCGGGTCGCCGCGGCGACGCGGCTCGCGGCCTCGTGGCGGTCTACGTCCCCGGGACGCGGCGCGCCGCGAACGATCACCCGCCGCGCGCGAATCGCTCGTGGTAGGCCCGCTCGAGCTCCTCGCGATGGTTCGGCGACGCGATCCCGATGAGCAGCCGCGCGCGCTCCTGGAGCCCCTTGCCGTAGAGGTTCACGACGCCGTGCTCGGTCACGACGTACTGCACGTGCCCGCGCGTCGTCACCACGCCCGCTCCCGGGTTGAGCATCGGGACGATCCGCGAGATGCCCTTCTTGGTCGTCGACGGCATCGCGATGATGGGCTTTCCGCCGACCGAGAGGGACGCGCCGCGCATGAAGTCCATCTGGCCGCCGATGCCCGAGTACTGATGGACTCCGATCGAGTCGGCGCAGACCTGACCGGTCAGGTCGATCTGGATCGCGCTGTTGATCGCCACGACCTTCTGGTTCTTGCGAATGACGGACGTGTCGTTCACCCACGCGACGTCGCGGAAGGCGACGAAGGGGTTGTCGTTCACGAAGTCGTAGACGGCGCGCGTGCCGAGCACGAAGGTCGTGACGATCTTCCCTCGCTCGACCTTCTTGTGCTCGTTCGTGATGACGCCCTTCTCGACGAGCGGGACGACGCCGTCGCTGAACATCTCGGTGTGCACGCCGAGGCCCTTGTGGTCGCCCAAGAACCGCAGCACCGCGTCCGGGATGGCCCCGATGCCCATCTGCAGCGTCGAGCCGTCCTCGATCAGCTCGGCGACGAAGCGCCCGATCCGCTCGGCACCCGCGTCCGCCTGCGCGGCGTAGCGCACCTCCGGCAGCTCGCGCTCCTCTTCGACCGCGACCGTGATCCGCGAGACGTGGATGTGGCTGTCGCCGAGCGTCCGCGGCATCTTCGGGTTGATCTGCGCGATGATCGTCGGGGCCTCCTGCGACGCGGCGAGGGCGGCGTCGATCGACGTCCCGAGCGAGCAGTAGCCGTGGACGTCCGGGGGCGAGACCTGGAGGATGGCGACGTCGAGCGGGAGGCGGCGCTCGCGGAACAGCGCGGGGATCTCGCTGAGGAACACCGGCACGTAGTCGCCGGAGTGCCCGTCGACCCACTCGCGCACGTTCGCCGAGACGAACAGGGAGCTCAGGAACATGTGCTTCTGCACCGACGGCCGGTTCCAGTCGACCGCGCCGAGCGTGCTGATGGAGACGAGCTCGACGCCGGTCACCTCGCCGGCGCGATCGAGCAGGGCCGCGAGGAGCGACGACGGCGTCGCGGCGCTCCCGTGGATGAAGACGCGCTGTCCGCTCTTGACGTGCTTAACCGCTTCCGCCGGGGTCTTGCAGAGGATCATCGCGCGCGAGCGTAGCGATCTCCGCGCCGACTTCGGAGAGGATTCGCGCGCCGCCGCTCTACGGCTCGTGCTTCGACGCATCGATTTCGATGCGTCGGAGTACGACGAACGAGAACGTCTACCCACCGTGCCGTGACGGGAGGTTCGTTCCGATCCCCTCGCTTGTCGCGGGGTCGGAACGAACCGGTCGAAATCACGGCGTCCGGGTACTAGGCTGCGACGCCTCGATGCCCCCGCGTACGCTCGGCCCCGACACCACCCCGTTCGACGTGCTCGGCCACGACGCGGCGGTCGCGCTCGCGAAGCGCTTCTACGACCACATGGACGAGCACGAGCCGGCCCTCGTCGCCGTCCATCGCACCGACGGCGCCGGGAAGGTCGCGCCCGTCGTGCGCGAGCGCTTCGCCGCGTTCCTCGTCGAGTGGCTCGGCGGGCCCGCCGTCTACTCCAGCGTCCACGGGCACCCGCGGCTCCGGATGAGGCACGCGCACGTCCCGATCGGCGTCGAGATGCGCGACGCGTGGCTCCGCTGCATGAACGCCGCGCTCGACGACGGGTCGGTCGACGACGACGTGCGCGCCTACCTCCGCCGCCGCTTCGCCGAGGTCGCCGACTTCCTGCGCAACCGCGCCGAGCCCTGATCTCCGCCGCGCCTCCGGCCGAGCGC
>JAHBWF010000296.1 GCA_019637105.1 Labilithrix sp. | reverse complement strand
CCCGAGGCGAACGACGCGCCGTGGCGCGGCGCGGCTCCCAACGTGACCGGCCCGCACTTGCCGGTCCAGCTCCCCGCGCCGCCGCCGCCGCCCGCGCCGCCGTCCTACCGCTCGGCGGGCGCCGCGTCCGGGTCGTCTCCTTCCGGGCCGCGCGAGGCGGCGAGCGCGCGGGCGTCGTCCACGTCCGGCCCTGCGGTGAGCGCCGGGGGGATGCCCGTCGGGTACGTGGTCGCCTCGGCGTTCTTCCTCGCCATCGCGGCGGTCGGCTTCGGTCTCTGGCTCGCGTTCGACGTCATCTCGCTCTGACGAGCACCACACGGCGTCCGTCCGTTTGGTGTTAGGATCGCCCGCCATGGCGACATCGTTGACGAAGACCGGCGGCACCGAGATCGAACGCAAGCCCGACTCGGCGGCGCTCGATTTCGGTCGAGCGTGGGAGTACGCACCGGCGCCCGAGGCCACCGATCACGTCAAGATCGACCCGAAGTACGGCCTCTTCATCGGCGGCCGGTGGGTCAGCCCCCGGAGCGGCAAGTACTTCCAGACCATCAGCCCGAGCACCGAGCAGGTCCTCGCCGAGGTCGCCGAGGCGAACGCCGAGGACGTGGCCGACGCGGTGAAGGCGGCGCGCGAGGGGTACGAGAAGTACTGGTCGAAGCTCCGCGCCGCCGACCGCGCGAAGTACGTCTTCCGCATCTCCCGGGCGATCCAGGAGAAGGCGCGCGAGCTCGCGATCGTCGAGTCGATGGACGGCGGCAAGCCGATCAAGGAGTCGCGCGACGTGGACGTCCCCCTCGCGGCGGCGCACTTCTTCTACCACGCGGGCTGGGCCGACAAGATCGAGTACGCCTTCCAGGGCCGGAAGGCGCGCCCGCTCGGCGTCGCGGGGCAGATCATCCCGTGGAACTTCCCGCTGCTGATGGCCGCGTGGAAGCTCGCGCCCGCGCTGGCGTGCGGCAACACGGTGGTCCTCAAGCCGGCGGAGACGACGCCGCTCACGGCGCTCCTCCTCGCGAAGATCATCGAGGAGGCCGAGCTGCCTCCCGGCGTCGTGAACATCGTCACGGGCGCGGGCGAGACCGGCGCCGCCGTCGCGAGCCACCCCGACGTGAACAAGGTGGCCTTCACCGGCTCGACCGACGTGGGCAAGCGCATCCAGCGCGCGCTCGCGGGGACGACGAAGCGCCTCACCCTCGAGCTCGGCGGCAAGGCGGCGAACATCGTCTTCGCCGACGCGCCGCTCGATCAGGCGGTCGAAGGGATCATCAACGGCATCTACTTCAACCAGGGCCACGTCTGCTGCGCCGGCTCGCGGCTCCTCGTCGAGGAGAGCGTGCACGACGTCGTCGTGCGCAAGCTCAAGGACCGGATGCAGACGCTCCGGATGGGCGATCCGCTCGACAAGAACACCGACGTCGGCGCGATCAACTCCAAGATGCAGCTCGAGCGCATCCGCGAGCTCGTCGCGTCGGGCGAGGAGGAGGGCGCCGAGCGCTACAGCGCGCCGGTGAAGGTCCCCGAGAAGGGCTATTGGTTCCCGCCCACGTTCTTCACGGGCGCGAGCCAGTCGTGCCGGATCGCGCGCGAGGAGATCTTCGGCCCGGTCCTCACGGTGATGACCTTCCGCACGCCGGAGGAGGCGATCGAGAAGGCGAACAACACGATGTACGGCCTCTCCGCCGGCATCTGGACCGACAAGGGCGCGAAGATCTTCATGCTCGCCACGAAGCTCAAGGCCGGCGTCATCTGGGGGAACACGTTCAACAAGTTCGATCCCAGCTCGCCGTTCGGCGGCTACAAGGAGAGCGGCTTCGGACGCGAAGGCGGGCGCCAGGGGCTCGCGGCGTACCTGGAGGTGGAGTGATGGTCGAGAAGAAGCGGACCGAGACCGCGGCGGCCGCCGCCGAGGCGCCCGCCAGGAGCTCGGGCGACGCGCCGCTGATCAAGCCGTGGGCGACGCAGAAGGCGCGCGTCTCCGTCGCGAAGGCGTACAAGATGTTCGTCGGCGGCGCGTTCGTGCGCTCCGAGTCCGGGCGCTACTTCCAGGTGCAGGGCGCGAGCGACGCGCGCGCCGCGGACGGCGATCCGGAGATCGTCAACGTCCCGCGCGGCTCGCGCAAGGACGTCCGTGACGCCGTCCTCGCGGCGAAGAACGCGCTCGGCGGCTGGGAGAAGCGGACGGCGTTCAACCGCGGGCAGATCCTCTACCGGCTGGCGGAGGTGATGGAGTCACGGCGGCCGGAGCTCGTGCAGTCGCTCGTCCGCTCGGGGGTCGCCGAGGCCGCCGCGGCCGCGGAGGTCGAGGCGTCGATCGACCGCGCTGTGTTCTACGCCGGCTTCGCGGACAAGTACTTCGCCCTCCTCGCCTCGTCCAACCCGGTCGCCGGGCCGCATTTCAACTTCAGCGTGCCGGAGTCGATGGGCGTCGTCGGCGTCGTCGCGCCGGAGCGGCCGTCGCTGCTCGGGCTCGTCTCGACGGTGCTCCCGGTCGTGACCGGCGGGAACACCTGCGTGGCGCTCGCGAGCGCGGCCGATCCGCGGACGGCGATCGTCTGGAGCGAGTGCGTGGCGACGAGCGACATGCCGGGCGGCGTCGTCAACGTCCTCACCGGACACGCGAAGGAGCTCTCGCCGCACCTGGCCAAGCACCGCGAGGTCATCGGCGTCGACGCGTGGGTCGTCGACGCGGACGTCCGCCGGTCGATCGAGAGCGAGGGCGCCGACAACGTCAAACGCGTGAAGACGCACGTGCCGATGGACCCCGAAGCGTGGCTCGACGAGCGGCGCGGCCAGGGCCTCGGCTGGATCGAGCGGTTCCTCGAGACGAAGACCGTCTGGCACCCGGTCGGCGTGTGATCCACGTGCTCCGACGCCTCGGGCTGGCCACGGCGCTCGCGGTCGCGCTGGCGACCGCGTCGTCGCCCGCGGCCGCGCAGTCTCCGGCCGCCGACGAGCTGAAAGCGCGCGGGAACCAGGCGATGATGGAGCTGAACTACGCCGAGGCGCTCGTGTCGTACCAGGCCGCGCTCGCCGCGAACCCGCGCGACATCGTCCTCCACTACAACATCGGCCGCGCGCATCAGGCGCGCGGCGACTACCCGGCGGCGCTCGACGCGCTCCTCGAGTTCGAGAAGACGGCGCCGCCGGAGACGAAGGCGAAGGTGCCCTCGCTGGAGCAGCTCATCGCGGACGTGAAGAGCCGCGTCGGCGAGCTCTCCGTTCGATGCAACGTCGAGGTCGCGGCCGGCGCGATCCTCGTCGGCCCCGCGCGGGTCGAGGGCTGCACGGTCGCCCCGAAGCGCGTCCGCGTCAGCCTCGCGTCGAAGAGCGCCAGCGTCGAGGTCCGCCTCGAGTCGCGGGCGTTCCAGGCGCCGAGCGTGACGGTGAACGTCGAGGGCGGCGGGCCGCCCGTCGACGTCGCGCTGGTCGCGAGCGCGACGTCGACCACGGGCATCCTCCGGGTCACGGCGACGCCCGCGGCGGCGCTCGTCTCCGTCGACGGCGCGCCGAAGGGCAACTCGCCCGTGGAGCTCTCGCTCCCGGCGGGCTCGCACGTGGTCGACGTGCACGCCGACGCCTACGAGAGCGTGCGCGTGCCGTTCGTCCTCGAGGCGGGCGGCAAGAAGGAGCTGAGCCTCACGCTCGAGAAGACGCCGCCGATCACCAAGCGCTGGTGGTTCTGGGTCGGGTCCGGCGTCGTCGCCGCAGGCCTCGTCACCGCCGCCGCGATCTTGATCGTCCAGCCGGAGCGCGAGTCGAGCCGCGGGTCGATCGAGCCAGGGGTGATCCGCGCACCTCTCACTACCTTTTGAGCCGAGGAAGGACGCAGCGAAACGGGCAGCCCGGCCGGCCCTTGAGCTACCATGGAGCTCCTGGCTTGGATCGGGAGCAACACAACCGTGGCTGAGGCTGCTCGGATTCCGCAACCCGGCGAGATCATCGCCGGCAAATACCGCTTGCTCCGACTGCTCGGCGAGGGCGGCATGGGGACGGTCCTCGCCGCGGAGCACCTAAGGCTCCGGCAGCCCATCGCCATCAAGTTCTTGAACCCCGACATGCTCGGGGTGGCGGAGATCGTCGAGCGCTTCGATCGCGAGGCGCGCGCGGCGGCGACGCTCCGCAGCCGTCACGTCGTCCGCGTCACCGACGTCGAGCACACGCCCGAGGGCGTGCCGTACATGGTCATGGAGCTGCTCGAGGGCGCGGACCTCGAGAGCGAGCGCGAGCGACGGGGCCAGCTGCCGTACGCGGAGGCGGTCGACTACGTGCTGCAGGCGTGCGGCGCGCTCGTCGAGGCGCACGACGCCGGGATCATCCATCGAGACCTCAAGCCGGGCAACCTGTTCCTCGCGAAGGAGGACAGGGACCGCGTCATCGTGAAGGTGCTCGACTTCGGCATCTCCAAGTTCCTGCAGGGCGACGACGTGAAGCTCACGTCGGCGGGCGCGATCATGGGCACGGCGCTCTACATGTCGCCCGAGCAGATCCGAGGTGACGCGTCGATCGACGCGCGCTCGGACATCTGGTCGTTGGGCGTGATCCTCTACGAGCTGATCGGAGGGGAGGCGCCCTGGACGGGGCCGGCCACGCGCGTGGCGGCCGCGATCGTCTCGGAGGCCGCGCCGAACCTCGGCGCGCGGTGCCAGCTGCCGGCGGGGCTCGGCCGGGTGATCCACGCGATGCTCGAGAAGGATCCGGCGGGGCGCCCGCAGACGATCGCGGAGGTCGCCGTCGCGCTCGCCCCGTTCGCCCCCGCCGGCAGCGTCGGCGCGGAGGTGGCGGAGCACCTCGCTCGCCGCGGAGGGCGAGACGCGCGCGCGAGCGTGGTGGCGCCGCCGGCTCCGAGCTCGTCGCGGACGATCGACTCGTCGCCGGACCTGGGCGCGGCGAGGACCGTCGCGAACCGCGCGCACGAGGCGCGGTCGACCATGGCCGCGACGACCTCGTCGTCGGCGACGCCCGCGCGCCCCCGCGCGCTCTGGGGCGCGCTCGCGGGGTTCGCCGCGCTGGCGCTCGCCGGGGCGGCGCTGATCGTGTTCGTCGCTCGCTCGAAGACGCCGTCGGCGATCGCGGGCGTCGCTTCGGCGCCGGCGCTCACCGTCACCGCCGAGCCCCCCGCGCCGGCGCCGGAACCGCCTCTCC
>JAHBWF010000295.1 GCA_019637105.1 Labilithrix sp. | reverse complement strand
CGCTGGCGCGCGTCATGATGCTTCCGTCTTCGTGCCTGCGCCCGGAGAAACGTCCGGCGGAGGACACTAGATGCGCGATGTTTCGACGCCGTTTCATCCGCGCGACCGTTTCGCGCGGCGCCGTCGCATCCGCTGGCGCGGCCGCTTCGTCGCACGGCCGCTGGAGCGTTTCGCTCCACGCGGCTCGTTCCGGGACGACGCGCGCGCGGCTGGCGCGCTTTGCCCGATCGTCGACGCGAACGGACCTGGGAGGCTCCTCGCGTCGACGTTAGAGGACGAGCGTCGACGGCTCCCGGCCTCGCCCGGAGCGGTCGTGCCTCGCCGCGCGGCGCAGGCGATCGCGCGCGCGCGCCCTCCGCACCGCCCACCCCGACGGAGATCGACGATGTCCCTCGCTGGACGAACGAACGCCTCGCCCTCCATGACGCTCGCGCTCGCCGCGACGCTCGCCGCGGCGTGCTCCGCGGGCGAGGCCGAGCCGCAGGGCCGCGCCGTCGAGCACCTCGACCGGGCTCCTCCGCAAGTCGAGGCGCCGGCGCTCGACCTCGACATCGACGTCGCCCAGACGTCCGCCTCGGGCCTGTCGTCGGGCGCGTTCATGGCGGTGCAGTTCCACGTCGCCTACTCGTCGATCATGCGCGGCGTCGCCGCCTTCGCCGGCGGCCCGTTCACGTGCAGCCAGGGCAAGGCGGTCCACGCCGTCACGCGCTGCATGCGCCCCGCCGGGGCGCTGGATCCGGCGCCCTTCGTCGCGACGACGAACGCCCTGGCGGCCGCGGGGGACGTCGATCCCGTCGCGGGGCTGCCGGGGCAGCGCGTCTTCCTCTTCGGCGGCGCGGGGGACACGACGATCCAGCCCGCGGTGATGGACGGCCTCCGCGACTACTACGCCGCCGTCGGCGTCGCGCCGGCGGACCTCGCCTTCGAGCGGCGCCGGCCCGGCACGGGGCACACGATGCCGACGGTCGACTCCGGCGGCGACTGCGCGTCCTCGCGCGCGCCGTTCGTCGGCCGCTGCGGCTACGACGGCGCCGGCCGCGCGCTCGAGCACATCTACGGCCCGCTCGCGCCGCGCGCCGCGATCGCCGCGGGCGCCTTCGTCGCCCTCGATCAGCGCGACTTCATCGCGGCGCCGAGCGCTCACAGCCTCGCCGACGAGGCGTGGGCGTACGTGCCGAAGGCGTGCGCGAGCGGCGCGCGCTGCCGCGTCCACGTCGCGTTCCACGGGTGCCTCCAGTCGGCGAGCAAGGTCGGCGACGCCTTCTACAGGCACGCCGGCTACAACGAGTGGGCGGACGACAACCGCATCGTCGTCCTCTACCCGCAGGCGATCGCCGTCCCGGGCTCCAACCCGAACGGCTGCTGGGACTGGTGGGGCTACGACAGCCCCGACTACGCCAAGAAGAGCGCGCCGCAGATGCGGATGGTGAAGGCGATGATCGATCGCCTCGCCGGAGCCGCGCCGGCGCCCGACGCCGACGCGCCCGTCGACGCCGGCGCGCCGTCCGCCTCGCCGGCGTGCGTCTACGCGAGCAACGCCGCGCACGTCGCCGCGGGGCGCGCGCGCTCGGCGTGGGGGTTCGCGTTCGCGAGGGGCTCGGGCCAGGCGCTCGGCTTCGACAGCGCCTACGTCTCGACGGCGCTCACGCGCGTCGCGGAGGACGTCTACGTCCTCGGCGCGTGCCGTTGAGGCCGCGATCCCCGCGCCTCCGGCGGCCGTTCGAGGCCGCGGACGACGCTCGGAGGAGACGGCGCTCCTTCGAAGCGCGGACGACTCAGAGAAGACGGCGCTCCTTCGAAGCGCGGACGACGCTCAGAGAAGGCGGCGCGTCGCCTGCTTCTCGAGCTTGCGCCGGAGGCGCGCCTCGCGGCGCGAGCGCGGCGCGTCGGCCTCGCCGGTGCCGGCCTCGACGAGCGCGAGCGCGCGCGCGACGTCCTTCGCGTGGTGCTCGTAGAGCTTGGCGAGCTCGAGGCGAACGCCGGCGTCGTCGATCGACTCGGCGAGCGCCTCGAAGTCGGCGAGCGCCCGGGCCTTGTCGCCGCGCGCCTTCGCGATCTCCGCGCGGGCGCGGGTCGCGTCGCTCCCGGCTCCGCGCGCGACGGCGGCGTCCGCCACCTCGAACGCCAGGTCCGCCGAGCCGGCGCGCTTCAGCGTCCGCGCGACGCCGACGAGATCGCCCGCCTCGAGCTGGGTGCCCTCGAGCGGCTCGCCGTAGAGGCCGACGAGCGCCGCCATCGAGACGACGTCCCAGGCGTTGTGATCGACGACGCCGAGGAGCGCGCGCGGATCGCCCGTGCGGAGGAAATGGAGGTAGCACGCCGAGACCTCGCCGGACGGCACGTCGTCCTCGCGGACGAAGCCGAGCACCTCGCGCTCGACGGCGCCGAGCGAGGCGCCGACGCCGCGCGCCTTGTGGAGGCGGCGCGCCACGTGCACGAGATCGAAGTGCGGCGGCTCGATCGGGATCGCCATGCGGCCCATCACGAAGCGCGTGCGGAGGACCGGCATGTCGAAGCTCTTGCCGTTGAACGTCACGAGCATCGACGCGCGGCCGAGCCGCTCGGCGATGCGCGCCAGGACGGGGCCTTCCTCGCCGAGGCGCCGCACGAGGAGCTGCTCGACCACGAGGCCGGGCGCCGCGCCGGACGAGCCCGGATCGAACCACGCGAGGCCGACGAGGAACGCGACCGTCCCCGCGCCCGGGCCGAGGCCCGTCGTCTCCGTGTCGAGGTAGAGCGCGCGCGCCGGATCGCACGTCGCGAGGCGCGGATCGAGCGCGAGGAGCGCGAGCAGGTCCGCGTCGGCGCGGCGGGCCGGCGCGACGGGGAAGCGCCCGATCCGATGCTCGCCGCCGTGACGCACGGTGCGCACGTGGAGCGGCCCGGCCGGCGTGTCCTCGACGCAGAACGGCAGCTCCGCGACGTCGACGCGCGGCGGCTCCCGCCTCGGCTCGGAGCGCGTGCGCGCGAGGATCGCCTCCATCCGAGCGCGGAGATCGGCGAGCGACGATCCGGCGGCCGAGGGGGGTGACGCCGCGACGGCCGCGAGCGACGCGCCGGCGACGGCCGATGAGGGGGGCGACGCCGTAGCGACGGCGAGCGACGCGCCGACAGCGGACGACGGAGTCGACGATTCGACGGCCGCGAACGACGGGCCGGCGGCGGACGAGCCGGCCGACGACGGAGTCGACGCCGTAGCGACGGCGAGCGACGCGCCGACAGCGGACGGCGGAGTCGACGATTCGACGGCCGCGAACGACGAGCCGGCGGCGGCCGCGTTCGGCGGCGGCGAAGGCGGGACGGCGGCCGCCGGAGCCTTCGGCGGGAAGAGCGGAGCCGCGAACATCGGCGGCGCGCGATCGATCTCCGTCCCTCCTCCGCCGCGCGCGCGCTCGGCGTCGTTCGGCGCGAGCGGCTTCAACGTCGGCGCGAGCCGGGCGAGCCGTGATGCGAAGCGCGAGCCGGCGGCCATCGCCCCTACGATACATCCGCTCAGCTCCACTGCGAAGAAGTTCAGTGCTCCGCGCACCTCGGTTACCGGGTGGTTGCCGGGCGTCGACGCGTTGCGGGGCGTGGAGGGGCACGCTCGTCGGGCCTCGGCCCACAGCAGACCGACGTCCTCGTTCGAGGACTCCCCTCCTCCCGAGGTCGCCGCGCGGAGGCCTCAACTCATTGAAATTACTTCGTTCGAGATGCGTAGACGCGGTGGCACCCATCGTGGATGGGGGCCCCGCCGATGACGACGACCTCCTTCCCGCAGGCATCGCCCCAGGCTTCCACGCGCCGCGTTCGCTGGGGGGTCGCCGCGGGCCTCGTGGGCGCGCTCACCGTGATCAGCGCGGGCAGCGCCGCGTCGCTCGCGTCGTCGGCGTCGCACGCCTTCCGGATCTCCGAGCCGGCGGACGTGCCCGAGATGATCGCGCGCATCACCGACAAGAGCCCGTGCCCGCCGAACATGGCGCTCGTCGGGACCGACGGAGCTCGGCGGACCTGCGTCGACAAGTACGAGGGCTCGCTCGTCGAGATCCACGAGGACGGCACCGAGACCGACTTCAGCCCGCACCAGGCGCCGAACGGTCACCGCGTCCGCGCCGTCTCGCGTCCGGGCGTCGTCCCTCAAGCGCACATCTCGATGATCGAGGCGAAGCGCGCCTGCGCGGCCTCGAACAAGCGGCTCTGCCGCGCCGACGAGTGGAAGGCGGCCTGCAAGGGCCCGTCGACGACCCGCTATCCGTACGGCGACGCGCGCGTCGCCGGCGCGTGCGTCGACACGAACCGCACGTCGCCGATGAACGTCCTCCACCACGGCGAGCGCACCGGGCGCACGATGAACGATCCGCGCGCCAACCAGACGGACAACACGGTCGAGAGGACCGGCGACGCGGCGAGCTGCACCAACGCGTACGGGGTGCACGACATGGTCGGCAACGTCCACGAGTGGACCGCCGACGGGAGCTTCCGCGGCGGCTACTACCTCGACACGAAGCAAAACGGCGAGGGCTGCGACTACCGCACGACGGCGCACGCGCCGGCCTACTACGACTACTCGACCGGCTTCCGCTGCTGCGCCGACGCCTCCGAGTGACCCGCCGCCGCGAACGACCCGCTCCTCCCGACGACGACAGCGAGACGACCGGCGCCAGCCCCTCCCTCCGACGACGACAGCGAGACGACCGGCCAGCCGCTCCCTCCGACGACGACAGCAAGCCGACAGGCGACCAGGCGACGCGAACGACGCGCTCCCTCCGACGACGGCGAGACGGCGAGCCAGCCGCTCCTTCCGGCGACGACAGCAAGCCGACAGGCGACGCGAACGACCTGCTCCCGACGACGGCGAGACGGCGAGCGACGACGAGCCAGCCGCTTCTTCCGGCGACGAAGGAGCCGGGCGGACGGCGCCTTCAGCCGGGCGGACGGCGCTGCGACGTCGGCTCGGCGTCGGAGGACGACGCGAGCTGGTCGCGGCTGCCGTGCTTCTGCACCAGGCGGTGGAGGTACATGCGATCGATCCCCGCCATGCGCGCCGCCTTCGTCATGTTGCCGTTGCAGGCGGCGATCACGGCGCGGACGTAGGCGCGCTCGAAGCCGTCGATCAGCGCCTCCTTGGCGACCTTGTACGGGATGTTCACGTCGACGTTCGCCGGCGCCGCGACGCCGCCCGCCAGCCCCTGCGGCGGCGCGAAGGAGAGCCGCGCCGTCTGCAGGACGATGCTCCGCTCGACGTAGTTGCGCAGCTCGCGCACGTTGCCCGGCCACTCGTGCCTCGCGAGCTCCTCGAGCACCTCGGCCCCGAAGAGCGGCTCGCTCGCCGAGGCGTCGAGCTGCGCGAGGAACGCGCGGATGAGGTGCGGCAGGTCCTCGGTGCGCTCGCGGAGCGGAGGCACGCGGACGGTGATGACCGCGATGCGGAAGTAGAGGTCGCCGCGGAAGCTCCCCTTGTTCACCTCGCGCTCGTGATCGCGGTTCG
>JAHBWF010000294.1 GCA_019637105.1 Labilithrix sp. | reverse complement strand
GCGCGGGCTCGGCGGCGGCCGCGGCGAGCGCCCCGGTCGTCGCGGCGAGCGCCTCGTCGACGGGGCTCTCCAGCACGGCGAGCTCGATCACGCCGTCCGCGTCGCCGACCGGCGCGCGGGCGGTCGGGCTCGACGACAGCGCCCGCGCACCGACGAGCAGCAGCGGGGCGTGGACCGCCGCCGCGAGGCACGCGGCGATCACCGTGCGTCGTGTGTCGCGGGGCGGGGACAAGATCCTCATGGCGCGTGACCGGGCACCGTTCGATGCGTCGTCGCGCGCCGTCATTCATCGCGCCGTGCGTCACGAACGCGCCGTGCGTCATGAACGCGCCGTGCGTCACGAACGCGCCGTGCGGTCACGGCCGCCGCCGCGATCGCCAGCCCGGCGCGCGTGAGCCGCGGCCGGGCCGCGCCTCACGAGAGCGCGAAGACCTTCTGGAACGTCATGAGCAGCGAGACGTCGTTCGACTTGATCGCGCCCGAGAGAAACTCGCTCGGCCCCGGGGTGTAAGCGTCGCGGACGATCTTGGTGAAGATCTCCGCGCTCGTCTTGAGGACGCAGTCCGCGGTGCCGCCGGCCGGCTTGCCGGGCTTCACCTCGCACGACTCCTTCGAGACGACGACCGTCCACTTGGCCTTGTCGTCGCTCCCCAGCGTGAAATAGAAGGAGACGGGCTTGTCGACGGCGTCCTTCTGGAACTTGCTCTGGAGCTCGCCGAACAACGTGACCAGCGGGTGCTCCTTCGGCGCGCCGTCGTCCTCGAGCGTGTCGAGGCGCGCGGCGTCGAGGATCGTCCGCTGGCGGAGCGCGAGGACCGCGCGGTGCGCGAGCTTGGCGACCTCGCGCGCGGCGTCCCCGGCGGAGAGGCCCTTCGTCAGGCGCTTCATGTCGGTCACGGTGATCGGCGGACCGATCCGCGCCTCGATGTCGCGGCGCAGCGGGATCTTGCCGCCCTTCGGCATCGCCTCGCGCGTCCCCGAGAGGTAGAGCGGGAGGATGTCGACGCCGTAGGTGAGCGCGAGGTGGCCGAGCAGCGGCTTGAACTCGTGGAGCTCCCCGTCGATCGAGCGCGTGCCCTCGGGGAAGATGAGCATCGTCTTGCCCTGCGTCAGGATCTCGCCGGCCTGCCGCTCGCTCGCGCGGAGGCCGCCCTTGCGGTCGACGGCCTTCAGGTTGGTGAGGTTCTCGAAGAACGCGCGCTGCAGCGTGTTCTTCTCGAAGAAGTAGTCCTGCGCCGCGAGCGTCGTGATGTCCTCGCCGTAGGTGCCGAGCGCGTGACGCACGAAGCCCATGTCGAGGTGGCTGACGTGGTTCGCCACGACGATGGTGTTGCGGTTGTGCGGGATGAACGCGCGCCCGAAGACCTTCGAGCGCATCACGTCGCCGTAGAAGAGGTCCTGGAGCTTGCCGATCAGCTTCTTGCCTTGCTCCTGCACCGGCTCCGGCAGGACGAGCGGCTTCGTCGCGCGCCGCGCGCCGTCGTCGCCGCGGCCGCCGTCGCGGCCCTCGATCGCGTAGCGGGACCGCGCGAGCGCCTGCGGCCGGAGCGACGCGCGCTCGGTGCCGACGAGGTTCTCGACGTCGGCGACCGTGCGGCACGCCTGGAGCGCCTTCGGCTCGACGGTGCCGTACTTCGCCTCGAGCGCGACGAGCAGCTCCGTGAGCGCGAGCGAGTCGAAGCCGAGATCGTCGCCGACGGTCATGTCGCCGTGGATCTCGGACGCCTTCTTGCCCTTCACCGCCGCGATGGCGACGCGGACCGGGCTCGACGGCGCCTCGCCCTCTTCCTGCCGCGACGTCGCCTGGATGAGGCGCTCGAGGATCTTGCGCGCCTCGTTGCGCTTCACCTTGCGGGTCGCCGTCTTCGGGAGCGGCGCGTCGTACAGGTGGACGATCGTCGGCTGCCGCCCGTACGGAAGCTTCGACACCGCGGCGCGGAGGGCCGCCTGGGCGCGCTCGATGCGCGTCGCGCGATCGACGCTCGCGTCCTCCTCGGGGACCGCGATGCAGCCGACGCGCTCGCCGCCGCTCCGGCCGGTGACCCCGACGATCGCCAGCTCCTCGACGTGGGGGATCTTGCCGAGCGTGCGCTCGATGTCGTCCGGGTAGACGTTCTCGCCCGTCGCCGTGACGATGACGTCCTTGACGCGTCCGACGAGGACGAGCCGCCCGTCGCGATCGAGCTTGCCGAGGTCGCCGGTGTGGAGCCAGCCGTCGTCGCGCTTCACGAGCTTCGTCGCCTCGGCGTCGGTGTAGCCGGCCATCACGTTCGGGCCGCGCGCGAGCACCTCGCCGACGCCGCTCTCGTCGGGCGAGTCGATCTTGATCGTCACGCCCGGGATCGGCTTGCCGACCTGGCCGGCGGGCGACCCGGGCTTCGCGACCGTGAGCACGGGCGCGGCCTCGGTGAGGCCGTAGCCCTCGGTGAGCTTGAAGCCGAGGCCCGCGAAGAGCTTCTGCGTCTCCGGCGGGAGCGCCGCGCCGCCCGAGATGAGCCAGCGGATGTTCCCGCCGAGGCCCTGGTGCACGGGGCCGAAGAGGACGCGCCCGAGGTCGATCCCCGTGCCCTTCGAGAGCTGGCGGTTGAGGTCCGCGGCGAGCTCGAACGCCTTCTCGACGATCGGCCCCTTCGCCTGGACCTGCGAGAGGATGCGCCGCTCGAGGAGCTGCCAGACCGCGGGGACGCCGACCATCGCGGTGACGCGCGCCTCCTTGAGCGCGGTCGAGACGCGGTCGCCCTTGAGCTCGTCGAGGTAGACGACGCGCGCGCCGCGCGAGAACGGCAGCACCATCCCGCACGTGAACTCGAACGTGTGGTGGATCGGCAGGACGGAGAGCACGCGGTCGCCCGTCCCGAGCGGGAACAGCGGCGCGAGGGCGGCCACGAGCGACGTGAAGTTCGCGTGCGTGAGCATGACGCCCTTCGGCTTGCCCGTCGTGCCGCTCGTGTAGATCAGGCTGGCGACGTCGTCGTCCTCGACCTCGACCTCGGGCCGGACGAGCGCCGGATCGGCGGCCGTGAAGTCCGAGAGGAGGTGCTTCTCCAGGTCTCCGAGCTTGTCGACCTCGGCGCGGCACGCCGCGTCCACCTTCTCGTCCCAGAGCACGACGCGCGCGTCGCTCTCGCGGACGACGTTCGCGAGCTGAGCGGGCTCGAGCGCCGGATCGATCGGGACGGCCGTGGCGCCGGCGCGCACGACGCCGAAGAACGCGATCGGCCAGTCGGGGTGGTTGTGGCCCGAGAGGACGACGCGATCGCCCTTCTTCACGCCGAGCGCGGCGAGGCGCGCGGCGGTCGCGTCGGCGCGCGCGCGGACGTCGCGGAACGTCGTCCGCGAGATGCCGTCGTCTTCCATCCGGCCGAAGGCGAGCGCGTGCTCGTGGCGCTCCGCCATCTGGTCGACGAGGGAGGCGAGCGTCTCGTGCGCCTTGAGGGGCTTGAGCTCCTTCTTGTAGCGCTCGTCCATCCACGGGATGACGCGCTTCTCCATGGCCGGCATGTGCTGGTTCATCCAGTAGTCGGCCCAGTCGATCTTCTCGGGGGTCCAGTCGAGGAGCTCGCGCTCCTCCGGCGAGAGGCGGGCGTACGCGGCGTGGGTGTTGGCGCAGGAGAAGGGGCCCTTCTGGTCCCACGTGAAGGGCGCGAAGAGGCGGACGATGTGATCGATCTTCTCCTCCGTCCGCGCGACGTTCTCGAGCGCGCCCGCCGCGGGGCGCGCCACGGCCTTCGCCGGGCCGGGGGCCTTCTTCAGGACCTTCGCCATCGTCCGCGCGGCGCGAGCGATCGCGCCGGGGCCCACGGCGTCGAAGCGCTCCTGCGAGACGATCGCCGGCTCCATGTACTGCTGGAGGAAGTTGACGAACGGGTTGCCCTTGCCGCGGCGCTGGTAGTACTTGCGCTTGTAGAGCGCGATGAGCTCGCCGAAGCGCTCGCTCGTGCTCGGGTTCACGTCGCTCGCGCCGTACTGGTAGACGGGCTTGGCCGTCCCCTCGAGCAGCTCGGCGAGCGTCAGCACCATGCCCGCGCAGACGACGTCGGCGGGGATGAAGTCGAGGATGACGTCGCGCCCGATGATCTGGTGGTGGCCCTTCATCGAGAGGAAGATGATCGGCGCCGACGTGCCGATGCCCTCGTTCCACCCGGGGAAGGGGAAGCGGATCGTGCTCTCGCAGCAGGCGGGGCGCGCGATCGTGTACGGGATGCCGGAGCGCGCGATGATCTGCTCGCCGATGCTCTTCGTGTACGTGTAGATGTTCGGCCAGCCCCAGTGCGTCGCGCGCTCGAGCCCGGCCTCGACGAGGCGATCGGAGACGTACCTCCGCTTGACGCTCTTGAGCTCCTCCTCGAGCGGCGCGCCCGTCGTGGGCTCGCCGCGCCGCGTGAGGTTCTTGGTGGCGCGCTCGAGGAACTCGCTCTGGCGGAACGCGTCCTCGCAGCGGCTCCGCGCCTGCGCGATGAGGTCGAGGCAGTCGGCGATCTCGCGCTCCGGATCCCAGAGGTGGCTGCCGAGCTCCTCGGCGCGCGGGAACGGGTGCTTCTCGCCCGGCTTCTCCTCGAGGATCAGGCCCTCGCGGTTGCCGACGACGTAACACGTCGACGTGTGCATGAGCGGCGCGTCGCCGAGCGCCTTCGCGAGCGCGACGAGGTTCTGCGCGCCGAAGGCGTTCGTGTCGAGCGCCTCGTCGAGCGGCGGGTTGAAGTCGACGACGCCCGCGACGTTCACGACCGCGTCGATCGTGCCCTTCAGGTTCGTCACGTCGATGCCGCAGAGCGGGAGCCCGACGTCGCCGTCGATCGGGACGATCTTCTCCTTCAGGAAGGCTTCGAGCCCGTCGCCGTGGACCTTGCGCAGCGGATCGAGCGCCTCGCTCGTGGCGATCGTCTTCCAGAAGCGCTCTTCGCTCGTCTCGGTCGCGCCCTTGCGGACGAGGAGGAAGATCTTGCCGAGCTGGGGGAAGCGGTACAGCAAGAGGACCCAGAAGATCTTGCCGAGGAACCCGGTCCCTCCGAGGACGAGCAGCCGCGCGCCGTCGAGCTGCGCGCGGATGTCGAGCGGGGGGATCGGCGTCGCTGCGGCGCCGCTCCCGTTCTGGTCTTTGCTGACGACTCCCGGACCGCGGTCTCCGTGGTGATGCATGGGCGTGGGCGTCCTTACCGCACGAGGTAGAGCGCGGCAACGAATGGTCTCGCGTGCTTGGACGCGCTGGGGCGCCGTCGGGCCGGCGATCGGCCACGCTCCCGCAGGCTCCGCCAAGTGCCTGAATTCAGGGCGATTTGGGGGCTGACAAGTAGTACATTGTGTGCGTGCCGACTACCCAGGCGCCCGAACGACGCCGGCGGCTCGCGGCCTCCGCGGCGAGCCCCTGGGGCCGTCGGCTCAGAACGAGCTCTCGAGCTGCGACTTCTGCAGCGCCTCGAGCGCCTTCTTGGTCTCGTCGTCGACGTCGTTGCTCTCCGACGCGCTGGCGGCGGCGCTCTTCGCGGCGCCGCTCGCCTTCGGTCGGGCGGCCGCGCGCGAGGCCGACGCTTCGTCCGCCTCACCCTTCGGCGCCTCGCTCTTGGGGCGCGGACG
>JAHBWF010000293.1 GCA_019637105.1 Labilithrix sp. | reverse complement strand
GGTGTACGTCGCGGCGTTGACGATCAAGTTGCCGATGGCCTGAGAGAGTCGATCGACGTCCCCGCGGACGAGGAGCACGCCGGGGGTCTCGAGGACGAGCTGCTGTCCTCGATCCTCGACGAGCGGCCCGACGCGCTCGCTCGCCAGGAGCACGGCCTCGGAGACGTCGACCGGCTCACGCCTCAACAGGAGGCGCCCGCCCGTCATTCGTCCGACGTCGAGGAGGTCGTCGACCAGCCGCGTGACGCGGCTGAGCTGCCGGCCGACGACCGCGAGCTCGCGCTCGAACTTGCCGGCACCATGCATGCGGATGAGGTCGAGAGCGGACACGATCGGCGCCAGCGGGTTGCGGAGCTCGTGACCGAGCATCGCGAGGAAATCGTCTTTCGCCCGGCTCGCGACCTCTGCTTCGAGCGCCTCCGACGACACGTCACGAAACACGATCACGACGCCGTCGACCTTCCCGTCTTCGACTCGGAGCGGCGTGACGCTGCCGCCGACCCGAAGCCGTGTGCCGTCACGGCGAACAAGCTGACGTCGGCCTCCGATCGAGGCAGCGCTGCCGTCTCGAAGCACGCTCGCGATCGGAGTCGAGACGGCTCGTTCCCCGTCCTCGTGGAGGAGGTGAAAGGCTCGATCGACGGGCTCTCCGACGGCGTCCGCGGCGGACCAACCCGTCAATCTCTCCGCCGCCGGGTTGATGAACGTGACGACGCCATCGCCATCCGCAGTAAGGACACCGTCTCCGAGGCTCGAGAGCACCCAGCCGCCCTGCCGGTCGACGAACCGCTGCCGGCCTCTCTCTCCGTCTTCGTCTTCGCCAGGGCTCGGCTCGAGTACGGGATCTCGATGTCCGTCTCCCCGGGCGTTCTCTTCGGCGGAGCCTCTGGCACTGCTCATCGTCCCTCCTTCTCTCGTGTTCGACGTTGGACCTTCGAGGCGCACGAGCGTGGATCGAACGTCGATCGCCGAATGGCCGAGCTCGCTCGTCGCTACGTTCGTCGCTAGAGGAGAAAAACTAGGGCGCTTTCGAGAGGCGATTTGACCGACGGCGCCGAAAATCACTGACTCTGGACGACAGGCCCATGGTCGAGAGCGTGTGGATCCACGAAATTCGGCTCGTGCTCGCGGCGCTCGACGCGCGCAGATGCGCGGCCGAGCCGATCCTCGCGCGAGCTGGGCTGTCGAGCGCGGTGCTCGCGGGCTCCGAAGAGCCCGTGCCCACACGACGAGCGATCGCGCTTTGGGAGACAGCCGCTCGAGCGACCGACGATCCGTTGTTCGGAGTCCACGTCGCGGAGCACCTCGCCTTCGAGCGACGTACCGCCGCCTGCGCGACGTTCGACTTCGACGCGATGTTCAACGGCGACGACGCAAGGCCGAGGTCCGTAGGAGAGGGGCTGGCTCGGTTCGTCCACAGCGTTCACCCCTCCGTCGGCCCTTCGCACGTGGAGATGGTCGTCGACCAAGGTGGCGCCCATCTCGTGGGGCGCTCGCTCATCCCCTCACCGCAACGTGACGAGTTCATCTGCGCGAGCCTCGTGCTCCGAGGTCGACGCGCGGCGGGGGTGGACTGGGCTCCAGATGGCGTCACCTTTCAGCACGAGCGTGGAGATCGCGGCGAGGCGCTCGACCGGCTCTTCCGCTGCCCGGTCTCCTTCGGAGCCGAGGCAAACGAGCTTCGATGCCTGCCTTCCGTCCTCGGGTTGGCCCAACGATGGGACGACGCGAGCACGTTCGGCATCGCCTCCGGCAACACGAGGGACCGTTGGGCGCGCCCGCCTTGGGTCGCACGCTGCGTGGCGACGATCTCGAGCCAGATGAACAGTGCGCTTCCGTCACTGGCGTCCACGGCGGCGCTCCTACGCGTCACCGAACGGACACTGCAGCGCCGGCTGGCGGACTCCGGGACCAGCTACGCGCAGCTCCTCGACGGCGTACGCCGCGATCGCGCGCTGCGGCTCGTCGAAGACGGATCGTGGAGACTCGCTCGCGTCGCGTTTGCCCTGCATTTCTCCGACGAGAGCGCCTTCCACCGCGCCTTCAAGCGGTGGACCGGACGAACGCCCGGAGAGCTCCGCCAGCGGACCGCCGCCGGAGAGGACGAGACGAGCACGTCGCGTCGAGGCGATGGGGAATGCATGAGATCGTAGCTGCGCGCCGAGGGCGCGTGTCGCTACCTCGTGAAGGACCGCATGGACCGCGGCGGCGTGAAGGGCCCCATCGTTCGGATCGCGAGGGGCGGCGGCGAAGCTGAGGCCTGCGTCGCTCTTCTAAAACTTGCCCTCCGGCGCGGGCCGTGGAGGATGGAGGGATGGCTCACGGCATCCGAGTCTCCCTCGCGGCGGCCTTCTTCCTGCTCGCGGCGGCCTGCGGCGAATCGACCCCCGCGCCGAAGTCCGCGAACGCCGCGGCGCCGCCGAGCGCCGTGCCCGCCCGCCCGGCGGCGCCCGCGCCCGTCACCGAGCTCAAGCGCGCCGCGATCCGCGACACGATCGCGCAAGGCCTCGGCGTCTTCCTCCAGAACGTCACCGTCGAGGACTGGCCCGTCATGCACGACGGCAAGTTCCACGGGTTCAAGATCCGCTCGATCAACGCCGAATGGGGCGTCGACCTCAAGCCGGGCGACGTCGTCACGCGCATCAACGGCATCGTCCCCGAGCACCCCGAGGAGGCCGACGCCGCGCTGCGCGCGCTCGAGAAGGCGCCGTCGCTCAAGGTGGACTTCGAGCGGGACGGCAAGGCGAAGACGCTCGAGCTGCCGATCGTCGACTGACGCGCGTAGCCGCGCCCCGCGGCCGTCGAGCGAGCGCGACCGGGCGGCGGCGCCGCTCGCGTCGCGCGGCGCACGAGCGCGAGCCCAGACCGCGTCGTTCGCGCGGCGACGCGCCGTTGTCGTCGCGCGCGACGCGAGGGCTCACTGAAAACGAGCGGAGACCGCGTCGTACACGCGGCGATGCACGTCGTCGACGCTGCCCGTGCCGTCGACGATGGTCACGCGGTCGTTCGGCATGTGCCGCGCGAGCTCGCGGTAGAACGCGGCGAGCGCGCGCTGGACCTCGTTCTGCTCGTAGAGCTGCGCCGACTCGCCGCGCACCTCGCGACGCGTCGCGGCGAGCTCGGACGGCACGTCGAGGACGATCGTGAGGTCGGGCCGGAGGGCGTGCTTGTTGAGCTGGCGGATCCACTCGACCGCGGCCTCCCCTCCCCGCCCGCTCGAGACGCTCTGGTACGCGAGGCTCGACGCGTCGTAGCGGTCGGAGACGACGACGCCTCCCTGCGCGAGGAACGGCTCGATCTCGGACTCCACGTGGTCCATCCGGTCGGCGGCGAAGAGGAGCGCCATCGTGGTCCAGCCCGGCGCGCGCCCGCCGGGGACCACGATGCGGCCGGTCAGCACCTGGCGGACGAGCGAGCCGATGGGCCCGTCGCTCGGCTCGCGCGTGACCTTCACCGGCGTCTTCGGCGTCTCCGCGCGCAGGCGCTCGACGAGCCGCGCCGTCTGCGTGGTCGTCCCCGCTCCGTCGATGCCCTCGAGCACGATGAACCGACCGGATCGCTTCTCCATGGCGAGAGCGCATAACGCAGCTCCCGCCGGACGTCATCACGCAGCGGTCCCCCGCCGGCCCCGGCTTCCGGCGACGATCCGAACGCGATTGGGCCGGCTCAGGCGCCCGGCGGGGGGTCCTCGCCGAGGACGACGTTGTCGATGAGCCGCGTCCCGCCCACGCGGCATGCGACGGCGAGGAGGACGCGCTCCGGCGCCGTCGCGTCGTCGGGGAGCGGCGCGATCGCGTCCGGGTCGGCGACGGTGACGTAGTCGATCGACGTCGCGATCGGCTCCACGGCGGCGAGCGCGAGCCGTCGCAGCGCTCCGGCGCGGCGCTCGCCGCCGGCGAACGCACGCGCGGCGGCCCCGAGCCCCCGCGACAGGCCGAGCGCCCGCTCACGCTCGCCCGGAGAAAGGTACGCGTTGCGCGAGCTCATCGCGAGGCCGTCGGGCTCGCGGACGATCGGGTGGCCGACGACCTCGACGGGGAAGAAGAGATCGCGCGCCATCCGGCGGACGACCGCGAGCTGCTGGAAGTCCTTCTTCCCGAACACGGCCACCGACGACCCGACGATCGCGAAGAGCTTCGCGACGACGGTGGTGACCCCCTCGAAGTGGCCCGGCCGGTGCGGACCGCACAGGTGGGCGGTGAGGTCGTCCACCCGGACGCGCGTGCGCTCGCCGGGGACGTACATCGCCTCGGGCTCCGGCGCGAAGACGACGTCGACGCCCTCGAGCTTCGCGACGTCGCCCGCAAGATCGCGCGGGTAGCGCGCGAGGTCTTCGTTCGGCCCGAACTGCGTCGGGTTGACGAAGATCGAGCAGACGACGAACGACGCGCGCCGTTTCGCCTCGCGGGTCAACGCGAGGTGCCCCTCGTGGAGCGCGCCCATGGTGGGGACGAAGCCCACGGTGAGCCCGCGCGCGCGCGCCGCGTCGCACGCCTCCCGCACCTCCGACGGTCCCTTCAGCACCATGGCGCTCGGCATCGACGGACATGCTAGACATGACGCTTCCGATGCGTCGAGAACCGTCCTCCCTGGCTCGCCTGGTTCTTGGGTCGTTCGTCGCCGGCGCGTCGACCACGGTCGCGCTCGGCGGCTGCGGGAGCCGCGGGCCGCTCGACGAGGCGACCAACGTGACGCTGGACGCCGCGCCCGAGGCGGACCCCGCTCCGCTCGACGCGGCTCCGGAGGCCGAGCCTCCGCCGCGCGACGCCGGCCGCGAGGCCGGGCCGGTGGCCTGCGGGATCTGCGTCATCCGAACGTGCGGCGACACGATCCTCGCGTGCCTCCAGTCCGAGAGCTGCCGCGCCGTGTTCCAGTGCGTCGCGAGCACGTGCCTCGGCGGCGGAGGCGGCGGCGCCGGCGGGCTCGACCCGGTCTGCCTCTTCCAGTGCGCGGGTCAGGATCCCTCCGGGGCGCTCGGTGTCCTCTCCGTCTTCCAGTGCGTCACCGGCGAGTGCGGGGCGGACTGCGGCTCGCTCCTCGGCGGTCTCGGCGGCCTCGGCGGAGGCGGAGGCGGAGGCGGTGGAGGAGGCGGGGGTGGAGGCGGCAACGGCGCCCCCGAGTCGTTCCGCGAGATCTTCTCGCCGTGGCCGGAGCTGTTCACTCCGGTCCGGCGCGAGAGCGCCGGCGCGCCGCCGGGCGCCGACGCGCCGCCCTGATCGTCGTCGCGTACGAGCGCCGCGAAGCCGAGCTGCGAGGGCGAGAAGTCGACGACGCGCGCGCGCTCGACGCCCTCGCGCTGAAACCCCGCGCGCGCGCTCGACGCCCTCGCGCTCGAGCCGAAACCCGCGCGGGCGCGCTACTTGTCGCCGAACGAGTTGGAGCTCTCGAGCTGCGCCTTCTGGAGCGCCTCGAGCGCCTTCCTCGTCTCGTCGTCGGTGTCCGAGCTGCCCTTGCCGCTCTTCTTCGCCGTCTTCTTCTGCGCCGGCTCGTCGTCCGGAGGCGGAGCCGCGCGGGGCCGCGGAGCGGGCGCGGGCGTCGCCGTCGCCGGCTTCCAACCGCCCGCCGCCACGGGACG
>JAHBWF010000292.1 GCA_019637105.1 Labilithrix sp. | reverse complement strand
CCGAGCGCGCTCGAGAAGAGGTCACGCGTGGCGCCCGCGGAGGCGAGAGGACGCGCCGACGCGTCGAGCGGCGGGTACATCGGCGCCGCGGGCCGCGGGTGCGAGAACGGGTTCCCCACGTCCGGCAGGCCGAACGCCCGCGCGAGCGCGCCGTGGAGCTCGCGCGTGATCGCGTCGAACACGCCGCGGGCGTCGGTGAAGCGGACCTCGGCCTTCTGCGGGTGGACGTTGATGTCCACGAGCTCCACGGGCAAATCGAGCCACACGACGCCGACCGGGTAGCGCCCGCTCTCGAGGACCGAGCCGTACGCGTGCGCCACGGCGCGCGCGAGGACGCGGTCGCGCACCGGGCGGCCGTTGACGAGGAGCGAGAGCCCGGCCGCGCCCGAGCGCGCGCGCTCCGGCGCGGCGAGCATCGCCTCGATGCGCAACGGCCCGCGCTCGGCGACGACGTGCGCCAGGTTCTCGGCGGCGCTCGCGGCGCGCGCCCGCTCCGCGCGGGTCCCCGCCCGCAGGTACTCGCGCACGACGCGCTTGTCGCGCGAGAGCGTGAACGTCACGTCCGGCCGCGCCAGCGCGGCGCCGAGGAGGACGTCGCCGACGTGCGCGCTCTCGGTGCCCGTCGCCTTGAGGAACTTGCGGCGCGCCGGGACGTTGAAGAAGAGATCGCGCACCTCGATCGTCGTCCCGACGGCGCCGCCGGCCGGCTTCACGACGGGCGCGCGCCCGCCGGCGATCTCGACCGCGCACCCCTCGTCCGCTCCGCGCGCCCGCGTGCGGAGCACGAGGCGCGAGACCGACGCGATGCTCGGCAGCGCCTCGCCGCGGAACCCGAACGTGCCCAGGCGGAAGAGGTCCTCGAGCGTCTTGATCTTGCTCGTCGCGTGGCGCTCGAGCGCGAGCAGCGCGTCGTCCGCCGTCATCCCCTCGCCGTCGTCGGTCACGCGCACGAGCGCGCTGCCGCCCTGCTCGACGTCGACCGTGACGCGGGTCGCGCCGGCGTCGAGCGCGTTCTCGATGAGCTCCTTCACGACGCTCGCGGGTCGTTCGACGACCTCGCCGGCGGCGATCTGGTTGGCGAGCTCGTCGCTCAGCTTCTGAATGCGGCCCACGCGATCGGAGATAGCACGGGTGACGCAGCGCGGAGTCGGTCAGCGCTCGGAGACGGGGCGCGCGGCGGTCTCGAAGAAGTCACGCGCGCGCGGGCGGCTGAGCGCGACCACGATCAGCGCGCTCGCGACCGTGCGGATCACGAGCCAGCCCGGCGGCACGTAGCGGCGCATCGCGCGCAGCGTCGGGACGACGCGCTGGTACTCGTCCGGCGGCAAGCGCTCGCGCTGGTGGATCAACGCCGTCTCGTACTGCCAGTCGGCCTCCGCCGCCCACATGTCGCGCGTGAGGAAGTAGCTCGCGACCACGACGATCGCCTGCGCGCCGACGACCTGCATGAGCGCCGAGCGCGTGTTCGACCGGCCCGCGAGGCCGCGCGCCGCGAGTGCGAGCAGCGCGGCGCCGAGGACGAACGTCGCGGCGGCCATCGGGACCGCGCGCCCGCGCGCGTCGTCCGAGACGTCGACGAAGCGCTGGTAGAGGCGCTCCGCCTCGGCTCGGTCGTCGTCGTCGTGGATGGTCGACGTGAGCTGCGCGTGCTGGTCGCGCTCTCCGCGGTAGAAGGCGAGGCGACTGCAGCCCTCGGTCCAGCAACCGGCGCCGAACACGAGCGCCGCGACGAGCGCGACCACGAGGTAGCGCGGGCGCTTCGCGCCGGGCGGAGAGCCGGGAGCGCTCTCCGGCTCCGAGCCCTCGCGGTCGGCGGGCGGCGGCTGTGAGGGCGACATCGCTCCTGGCCATAGCACGGTCAAAAACCCGGGCACAGCTGCGCTCTTCCGGACGTCAGCTTGATGCCGCAGAGGGCTGCGTTTCGTGATATCCCGGCTTGTTGAAGACATGCGCGCCCCGACTTCGTTCCCCGCTCTTCGTCGCGTCGCCCTCGCCCTCGCCCTGACGTGCGCAGGGGAGAGCAGCGTCTCCGCCCAGCCTGCCAAGGCGCCTGCCGCGAAGCCCGCGGGGAAGGTCGACGTGGGGCCCGCGGTGCAGAAGCTCAAATCGGGTGACGAGGCGCAGATACGCGCCGGGCTCGACGACCTGCGCATCGCCGGGTCCGGCGCGAGCGGCGCCGCGCCGGCGGTCGCGGAGCTCCTCGCCCGCGGCCTCAGCGAGCCGCTCGCGCAGCAGGCGATCGACACGCTCGGCGATCTCGAGTCGCCCGAGGGCAGCGCGGTCCTCGCGCAGTACGCGGCGCACCGCACGGTCGCGATCCGGCGCTCGGCGGTGAAGGCGCTCACCCGGACGAAGGGGCCCGCCGCGGCCGCGGCGCTCCGCAAGGCGCTCGGCGACGCCGACGCGCAGGTCCGCGGCAACGCCGCCTCCGGCCTCGGCGCGCTGAAGGCGAAGGACGCCGTGCCCGATCTCTTCGCCGCGCTCGACCACAAGGTGAACGAGGCCGCGGCGTCGATCGGCCAGCTCTGCAACGCCGAGCAGTGCGACCAGCTCGCCGGCAAGCTCGGCAAGCTGCCCTTCGACGTCGTCACCGGCGGGCTCGAGCCGGTCCTCTTCCGCCCCGCGTCCGACATCTCCGACGACGCCAAGATCAAGCTGATCGGGCGCCTGCGCGAGCTCGGCACGGGGGAGGCCAACCGCTTCTTGAAGGACGTGGAGAAGCGCCTGCCCAAGGAGGCGTCTCCGCGCGTGCGCCAGGCGGTCGAGCAAGCGGTGAAGGCGACGACGGGAGGTTCGCAATGAAGACGTCGGCGAAGATGACGATCACGGCGGCCCTCGGCCTCGCGTCGGCGCTCTCGCAGGGGTGCGCCGGGGATTCGAGCCGGCCGAAGACGTTCTCCACCGACTGGCTCGACGACGGCGGACGGAGCATCTCCGAGGTGCAGGCGCGCCTCCGCGGGGTGCGACCGAGCGTGAGCACCGATCTCGTCGTGTCGGTCGCGGGCAACGACAAGATCATCGGCACGCCCCTGGGCGAGGGCGCCCAGTGGACGGCGACGCACGCGCTCGACGCGCGTCCGATCATCGCCGGCGGCGTGGTCGTCGTCTCCGGCGGCAACGAGGTCGCCGCGCTCGACGCCGCGTCGGGCAAGAAGCTCTGGTCGCGCCCGACGGGCGGCCTCCCCCTGCTCGGCGCGGGCGACGACGGCAACGTCACCGCGCTCTCGCTCTCGCGCGGCGCGGGCTCGACGCTCCTCGTCGTCGGGCGCGACGGCTCGGTCAAGCGTCAGCTCGAGACCGACAAGGCGATCGGCGATCCCGAGGTCGTGGGCGGCGTCGTGTTCGTGCCGTGGGCGAACCAGTACGTGAGCGCGATCGACGCCGCCTCGGGCGACGAGATCGGCCGCGTCACCATCCGCGACAAGGTCTCGCGCGCGCTGGCGATCGGCGGGACGCTCTACTTCGGCGAGCTCGCCTACGTGCGCTTCGACGACAAGATCGGCCAGGCGTCGCGCGGCGGCGCGAGCCGCGTCGCGCTCCCCTCGCGCGAGCTGCCGGGCACGCCGCGGCTGCTCGTCCCGGGCACCGAGAAGGTCCCGCCGGCGGCGAACGCCCGCGATCGCGACCGCCTCTTCGGTCGTCCGAGCGGCGACGCGGCGACGCTGGGCATCGACTCGAACCGCTTCTACGCGAGCTACTACCGCCTGATCTTCGGCTTCGAGTCGCAGCGCGGGCACCTCGCGTGGGTGCGGACGCACGCGCACGACTTCATCGGCGGCGACGCCGTCGTCGGGGGCGTCGTCCTCTGCGACGACCAGGGCAAGATCGTCGTGCTCGACGCGCAGACCGGTCAGGTCGCGATGGAGAGGCCGATCGGCGAGCCCATCAAGAGCTGCGTCGTCCAGGCCGACTCGTTCCAGGCGCCGAAGCCCGCGTCGCCCGGCCCGTCGCTCGGCCAGCAGATCACCGACGCGGTGACGGTGCGCGAGGCGACGCTCGCGACGGCGCAGCGCCTCCTCCTCCGCGAGCTCGCCACCCTCGAGGACGAAGCGGCGACGAAGACGCTGATCGACATCGCGTCCGACACGCGCTCCGTGCCGGTCCTCGTCGCCGACGCGCGCGCGGCGCTCGCCACGCGCCGCAACGGCGCGAGCCACATGCTCGCGGCGCTCGGCAAGCACTACGACTACCTCCACGACGTCCTTCGCAGCCCGCCGGTCGGCCCGATCGCGGACGCGCTCGCGGCGATGAAGGACCCGAACGCGGCGCCGCTCATCGCGACGCGCCTGCTCGACCCGCAGATCACCGACGACGACGTGAAGCGCGCGGCCGCCGCGCTGGCGCTGATCGGCACCGAGAAGGAGATGCCGCAGCTGAAGCAGTTCTTCGCGATGTACCGGGGGACGGCGCCGACCGACGAGGTCGCCGTCGCCGTCGGCAGCGTCGGCGAGGCGATGCTGCGCATCAACGCGAAGGAGGCGCGCCCGCTCGTCGAGGCCGCCGTGAAGGACACGATGACGGTCCCCGTCGCGCGCGCGCGCCTCGAGGCCCTCCTCGCCGCGACGCCCGACAAGCCCGCCGCCGACAAGCCCGCCGCCGACAAGTCCGCCACGAAGAAATAGGGAGGCAACAGCGGCGTGCGGGGAGCTCCGGCGAAACGGCTCGCGTTCTGGCTGCACGGTCCCCTGCTTCCCCTGGTCCTGCTTCAAGGACGGCGGGCGCGCGCGCGTATCCCGCTCTTGCCGGAGGCGAGCGGAGCTCGCCGGGGACGCGTCGGTGGCGGAAGCGGTGACCTCTCGCTCGCCGTGCTCGGCGAGTCCACGGCGGTTGGCGTCGGCGCCGCGACCCAGGACGAAGCGCTCGCGTTCTCCCTCGCTCGCGCGCTCGCGCGCACCCGTGATCTCTCCGTCGACGTGCAGGCGGTCGGACGAAGCGGCGCGAACGTCGCGACCGTGCGCCGCGAGCTCGCCCTCGGCGTCGAGCCTCCGGTCGACGCGGCCCTGGTCGTGCTCGGCGTGAACGACACCCTCGAGCTGACGCGCGGCGCGCGCTGGACGTCGGCGCTCGGCGCGCTCGTCCGCGATCTCCGTTCACGCGGAGCCCGTCACGTACTCTTCACCGGAGTGCCCCCGCTCGGAGAGCTCGCGTCTCTCCCGCAGCCGACGCGCTCGGCGCTCGGCGCTCGCGCGGCGTACCTCGATCGACTGCTCGCGAGCGTCTGCGCGTCCGAGCGCGCGCACCACCTGGCGTTCCGGTCCCCGCTCCACCCCGAGCTCGTCGCGCGAGACGGGTTCCATCCGTCGGCGCGCGGCTACGCGGCGTGGGCAGCCGCGCTCGCGGCGGCGTGGCCGGTCTGACGGAGCTCGTTCGCGCGCAGACCTCGTGGGCCAATCGAAGAACGCTCCGATGCCGCGTCTTCGATCTCTGCTCGCTCCTCCTGCTGGGCGTCGCCGTCGGGGCATGTGCTGGACCGGTCAGCTCGCGGGACACCCGAAAAGCGTACTTCGTTTGCGCGAGCCTCCGTGCGAAGCGGCGCCGCATCTCATTGGTATTTACGTGACTCGTGTAAATATCAATTTTGTTGATTGAACTAA
>JAHBWF010000291.1 GCA_019637105.1 Labilithrix sp. | reverse complement strand
GACGCTGCCCGCGACCCCGGTCGCGCTCGCGGCCACGCCGCCGCCGGCGCCCGTGGTCGAGTCGCCGTCGCGCGTCACCGCGATGCGGACGATCAGCGGCCCGCGCCGGATGGCGATCTTCAACCACAAGGGCGGCACCGGAAAGACGACGACGAGCGTCAGCGTCGCGGCCGGCCTCGCGCTCAAGGGCTACCGCGTCCTCTTGGTCGACACCGACTCGCAGGGCAACGTCGGCGTCTCGCTCGGCGTGAAGGCGGAGAAGACCCTCTACCACTGCCTCGTCATGGGCCTGAAGCCCCAGGACGTCGCCGTGAAGGTGCGCGAGAACCTCGACGTCCTGCCGTCGAACGAGACCCTCGCGGCCGCCGAGCTCTACCTCGCCGGGCGCCAGAACCGCGACCGCGTCCTCCGCGATCGGCTCGTCGCCGCGAGCTCGCACTACGACGTCATCCTGCTCGACTGCTCGCCGTCGCTGTCGCTCTTGAACCAGAACGCGCTCGTCTTCGCGGACGGCATCCTGGTCCCGGTCGCGTGCGACTTCCTCTCGCTCGTCGGCGTGAGGCAGGTCATCAAGACGGTGAAGAACGTCAACTCGCTGCTCCGCCACCCGGTGCAGATCCACGGGGTCCTGCCGACCTTCTACGACGCCCGCGCGCGCATCTGCCGGGACGCCTGGGGCACGCTGAAGGAGCACTTCGGCGAGCGCTGCTTCCAGCCGATCCGATCGACCACGCGCATCAAGGAGGCGCCGGCGCAGGGGAAGACGATCTTCGAGCACGCCCCCGAGTCTCACGCGGCGCTCGACTACCAGCGCGTGGTCGAGCGGCTCGTCACGGGCCGCTGCGCGGACGCCGACGTCGACGCCGCCGCGAAGGACGAGAACGACGGCGACGAGGCGATGACGGGCTGAGGACCGCGCCGCCGCTCGAAGGCGGCGGCAACTGGACTCGACGACGCGAGAGGAGAGTAAGACGATGGCAGCGCGAGACGATGGAGCGGGACTCGGGGCGGCACGCGTGCTCGATGGCGACGAAGTGCAGGGCGTGCTCTCGGGCGCGTTCTATCAGCCGGCGCAGGCCGACGCGGGGGACGCGCCCGCGAAGGCCCGCGACGAGAAGGCGAAGCCGACGCACTACAAGGTGATCTGCATCTCGATGTACACGAAGGACCTCGGCCGCCTCGACGAGCTCGTCGAAGAGCTCAAGGGGCGCGGGATCACGAAGGCGAACCGCAGCGCGCTCATCCGCGTCGCGCTCGAGCAGCTCGACCTCGACAAGGTCCCGCGCGGCCTCTGAGCCCGGCCGAGCGCGCGCGGGCGTGCGCTCGCTCGCCGCCGCGCCGTCGCCGCTCCTGCCCCGGAGTCGTCGCAAAGTCCTCACATTCGACCGCAAGCACACGGACCTACAGGACAATCGCCTCGTCTCCGCGACGTCCCGGTCGCCGGGCGGTCTTGCGTGATGGCGCACCGCGTAGCAGAACGCGGGTCGATTTCATGAGCCGCTCGCTTCGCCGTGCCGCCACGCTCGCCTGGGCGCCGCTCTTGCCGTTCGCGCTCGCGTGGGGCTGCGCTCAGGGCACCCTCGAGGAGGCCTCCGTGGGCGTCGATCCGACGGTCCCCGAGGTCGACGCGTCCTGGGCCCCCTCGCCCGAAGGGCCGAGCGAGAAGGTGCCCGAGGCGGACGACGACGCTCCGCCGGACGAAGAAGAGGAGTCGCCTCCGTCGAGCGGACCGCCGCCCACCGCCGCGGGGCCGGACGACGACGCCGGTCCTCCGGACACCGGCGCGCCGCCCGCGGGGCCGGCGTCGAAGCCCGCGCAAGGCGAGGTCCTGATCACTGAGGTGATGTACGACCCGTCGGGCACCGAGCCGACGACCGAGTGGATCGAGGTCCACAACAAGGCCTCGAGCGCCCGCCTCCTCGGCGGCCTCACGATCGTCGACGGCGGCAACCGCACGCACGTCATCGCGGCGGCGATCACGATCGCTCCGGGAGCCTACGTCGTGCTCGCGCGCGACAAGGCGGCGGCGACGGCCGCGAAGGTCCCCGCCGCCGCGATCGTCTACGAGTACGGCAAAGGCCTCGCGAGCAGCACCGGGATCCAGCTCGCGAACGGCGGGACGGGCGGCGTCTCGCTCCGCGACGGCGCGAGCACGATCGCCCAGGCCGCGTACGGCGGTTGGTTCTCGCAGTCGGGAGGGAGCTCGATCCAGCTGAAGACGCTCACCTATCCGGGGAGCCTCCAGAAATCGAACTGGTGCCTCTCGTCGGGCGCGTGGACGACCGGCTCCGACAAGGGGACGCCCGGCGCGGGCTCCGATTGCCCTTGAGCGCCGCGTGACCGCTCCCTCGCGGCGGACGTCGACGTCGGGGAGGATGGTTCCCGGTAGGATGGCCCGATGAGCGGAGCCTTCGAGCCGGTCTGCGAGGACCACCCGGCGGACGCGATCGAGCTGGTCATCCGCGCGCGCCCGCGCGACGTCGGCGGCTTCGCCGTCCGGCGCGTGTTGCCGTCGATGCGTCGTCGCCTCGTCGGGCCCTTCGTCTTCTTCGATCACATGGGCCCGGTCGATCTGCCCGCCGGCGCGGGGATGGATGTCCCCCCGCACCCGCACATCGGGCTCGCGACGGTCACCTACCTCCTCGAGGGCGTCGTCTTCCATCGCGACAGCCTCGGGACGGCGATGGCGATCCACCCCGGCGACGTCAACTGGATGATCGCGGGCCGGGGGATCGTCCACTCCGAGCGTACGCCGCCCGAGGCGCGAGCGACCGGCCATCGGTCGCACGGCCTGCAGGCGTGGGTCGCGCTGCGCGAGGAGGAGGAGGAGCTCGAGCCGCGGTTCGTCCACCACCCCGCGAGCTCGCTGCCGCGGATCGCGCGTCAGGGCGTCGACGTCCGTCTCGTCAGCGGGCGCGCCTACGGCGCGGCGGCGCCCACCCCGACGCTCACGCCGACGATCTACGCGGACGCGAAGATCTCCGCGGGCGCGTCGCTCGACGTCCCCGGCGGCTACGAGCAGCGCGCGGTCTACGTCGTGAGCGGCGCCGTCGAGTGCGGTGAGACCGCGGGCGGCGCGCGGGCGGACGAAGGCGCGATGCTCGTGCTCCGCCCCGGCGCGGACGTCCGCGTGCGCGCCACGACCGACGCCCGCGTGATGATCCTCGGCGGGGCGCCGATCGACGGCGAGCGCTTCATCTGGTGGAACTTCGTGTCGAGCTCGAAGGAGCGCATCGAGCGCGCGAAGCGGGGCTGGGAGGAGGGCCGCTTCCCGAAGGTCCCCGGCGACGAGGCGGAGCGCGTCCCCCTCCCGGACACCTGAGCGAGACCCGGACGACACCCGAGCGGAGCGCGCGCGGCCGACCGGTCCGCGCGCCGAACGGTGCACGCAAGAGCGTCGAGCTAGGGTAGGCTCGGCGTGTGGTGGAAGCGCACAAGCTTCTCGCCGGCCGCGTCGGCGAGGCCGTGCTCGACACGGAGCGCGGCGGCCGCTCGCTCCCCTCGCGCGCGGTGTCCCCGTGATGCGTAGCGTCGACGGCGACGACGAGACCTCGTCGAGCCCCGACGTCATCCGCGCCTACCGGCTGCTCGTCCAGCACGCCGGAGACGGGATCGCGAAGCTCGACGCGAAGGGCGAGCTGCTCTTCGTCAGCGCCCGGTTTCGGGAGATCGTCGGGCGCGACGCGGGCGCGCTGGCACGCGCGAACGTGTCCGACCTCGTCCACCCCGACGCGGCCGGCGACGTCGAACGCTTCCGCGTGCCCGGTCGGTTCGAGACCGAGCTCGTGAGCGGCGCCGGGGAGAAGGTCCACGCGGAGGTGATCGTGGCGGGGCTCGCGCCGGGCGACGAGGTCATGGCGCTCGTCCGGGACGTCACCGCGCAGCGCCGCCTCCAGCGCGAGCTCCATCACCGCGAGAAGCTCCAGAGCCTCGGGCTGCTCGCCGGCGGCGTCGCCCACGACCTCAACAGCTTCCTCGCCGTGGTCCAGGCGAACGGCACGCTGGCCGAAGCGGCGGAGCGCGACGGCCGGCAGGTGAGCTCGTTCTTGCGCGAGATCCGGCAGGCCTGCGACAAGGCCGCGGGGCTCTGCGCGCGCCTGCTCGCCGCCGCGGGGCAGGCGCCGATGACGCGCACGCGGCTCGAGCTCGGGGCCCTGGTCGAGGAGATCGTCTCGCTCTTCCAGCCGAGCCTGCCGTCCAACGTCTCGGTCCTCTGGACGGCCGAGCCGCGCGTCGTCGTCTGCGGCGACGCCGCGGCGCTCCAGCCGCTCGTCATGAACCTCATCACGAACGCGTCGGACGCCATCGGCTCGCGTCCCGGCCACATCATGATCGAGGTCGGGACCGTCGAGCACACGGCGGAGACGCTGGCCCGCCTCGAGCCGGGCGGCGATCTCCAGCCGGGCCGCGCCGCGTTCATCCGCGTCAGCGACGACGGCGCGGGCATGGACGAGCGCACGCGCGTTCGGATGTTCGACCCGTTCTTCACGACGAAGTCGGCGGGACACGGGCTCGGGCTGCCGTCCGTCCTCGGCACGGTCCGCGCCCACGCCGGGGCGATCCGGGTCGAGAGCGCGAAGGGCGCCGGGACGACGATCACGATCTACCTCCCCGAGGAGCCGGACGAGCGGACCGCGCCCGGCGAGGACGACGCGCGGCCGGGGAGACGGCTCGTCCTGGTCGCCGACGACGAGCCGTCCCTGGTGCGCTCGCTGTCGTTGATGCTCGCGAGCGCGGGGTTCGAGACGATCGAGGCGCGTGACGGGGCTCAGGCCGTCGCGCTCGTCGAGCGCCGCGCCGACATCGCCGCCGCGCTGCTCGACGCGTCGATGCCCGTCATGGGCGGCGCCGAGGCCGCGCAGAAGATCCGCGCGCTCCGCGCGGACCTCCCGGTCGTCATGATGAGCGGCTACGACCACGCGGCGCCCGCCGGCGTCGAGGTGATCGCGAAGCCGTTCGATCCGGAGGTGCTCCTCCGGATCCTCCGCCGCCTCGTCCCGCCGCCTCGCCCCGCGAGCGCGCCCCGGTAGCGCTACGAGAGCGTGTCCCAGAAGGCGCGGAGGTCGTCCGGGAGCGGCGCCTCGATCGCGAGCGGCGCGCCCGTCATCGGGTGCGAGAGCGCGAGCCGCGCGGCGTGCAGGGCGTGGCGCGGGAGCTCGAGCATCGCGAGGTCCTCCTCCGTCAGCTCGCCGTCGGCGGCGCGGGCGAAGCAGCTCTCGTCGGGGCCGTAGAGCTTGTCGCCGACGATCGGCGCGCCCAGGCTCGCGAGGTGGACGCGGATCTGGTGCTGCCGGCCGGTCTCGAGCTCGCAGCGGACGAGCGCGTAGACGCGGCCGCCCGGGCCCGTCCGGGTGCCCTCGACGAGGAAGCGGGTCGAGGCCGAGAGCGCGTCCGGCGTCGTGCCGAGTCGCATCTTCACGCGGTAGCGCCCCTCCGTGTCGAGCTCCAGCGAGCGCTCGAAGCGGAAGGCCCCGGGCCCGTCGTCGGCCGGCGTGACCACGGCGTCGAGCTCGGAGGCGCGCGCCGGATCCGGGACGCCCCAGGTGATCGCGCGGTACGTCTTGTCGATGCCCTTGCGGCCCTCGATCTGCTTCTTCAGGGCGCGGT
>JAHBWF010000290.1 GCA_019637105.1 Labilithrix sp. | reverse complement strand
CGAGCGCCCGCGCGACGGCCGCGCCCGACTCGAACCGCCCGTCGCGCGGCTTCGTGAGGCATCGAGCGACGACCGCCGCCACGGCCTCGGGGACGTCGGGCCGCAGCTCGCGGACGTCGCGCGCCTCGCCGTCGAGGACGCCGCGGACGAGATCGGGGACGGTCTCGCCGGGGAACGGCAGCGCGCCCGTCAACAGCTCGAAGAGCGTCACGCCGATCGCCCAGACGTCGGCGCGCGCGTCGACGTCCGGCGCGGCGCGGATCTGCTCGGGCGCCATGTACGCCGGCGTCCCCATCGCGGTCCCGGTCGCCGTCAAGACGGTGAGCGTCGGGTCGACGCTCTTCACCAGCCCGAAGTCGAGCACCTTCACGGTCGGCGGGTGCCCCGGCCGCTCGGCGAGGAACAGGTTGCCCGGCTTGACGTCCCGATGCACGAAGCCGCCCGCGTGCGCCTCGGCGATCGCGTCGAGCGCCTCGAGCATCCAGCCCAGCGCCACCTCGACCGACGGCGGCCCGTCCGCGTCGACGATCGCCTCGAGCGTCCGGCCTCGGAGGAGCTCCATCACGAGGTAGGGCACGGGATCCGACCCGACCTCGTGGATGCGGACGGCGTGCTCGCTCGTGAGCGCCGCCGCCGCGCGCGCCTCGCGCTCGAACCGGCGGAGCTGGTCGGGCGACGCGATCGTCTCGCGCGACATGACCTTCACGGCCGCACGGCGGCCGAGCGTCACGTCCGTCGCGTCGTAGACCACGCCCATCGCGCCGCGGCCGATCTCGCGGTCGAGGCGCAGCTTGCCGCCGAGCATCGCGCCGGGCGCTGCCGGCGAGGACGTCGACGCGCGGGTCATCGCCCCGATCGTAGCGTCAGTCGCGTCGCGGAATCGATCGCGGCGAGCGCGATTCGCGTATCCTCGGGCGGGTGAAGAGGTCGGTGGCGATCGTGGGCGCGGGGGCGTGGGGGACGGCGCTCGCGGCCCACTCCGCGCGCGTCGGCCACGACGTCCGGCTGTGGGCGCGCGAGCCCGACGTCGCGCGCGACGTCAACGAGCACCACGAGAACCGCGCCCTCCTGGCCGGCGTGACGCTCCCTTCCTCGATCCGCGCGTCGTCGGATCCGGCCGAGGTCCTGGACGGGGCCGACGTCGTCCTCCTCGTGCCGCCGTCGGCGTTCCTCCGCTCCGTCGCGACGTCGATCGCGCCGTACTTCCCCGCGGCGGCGCGGATCGGGATCGCGACGAAGGGCATCGAGAACGAGAGCCTCCTCCTGATGCTCGACGTCGTCGCCGCGGCGCTCCCGTCGGTGAACCCGGACGCGCTCGTCGTGCTCTCCGGGCCGAGCTTCGCCCGCGAGGTCGCGACGGGCCTGCCGACCGACGTGGTCGTCGCGTCGCGCGACGAGTCCGCCGCCGCGGAGATGCAGGCCGCGCTCCACTCGCCGTTCTTCCGCGTCTACACGAGCCGGGATCCCATCGGCGTCGAGGTCGGCGGCGCGATGAAGAACGTCCTCGCGGTCGCGGCCGGCGCGTGCGACGGCCTCGGGCTCGGGACCAACGCGCGCGCGGCGCTCGTGACGCGCGGGCTCTCGGAGATGGCCCGGCTCGGCGTGGCGCTCGGCGGCGATCCGTTGACGTTCATGGGGCTCTCCGGCGTCGGCGACCTGATCCTCACGACGACCGGCGCGCTCTCGCGCAATCGAACGCTCGGCCTGAAGGTCGCCGAGGGCCTCGACCCCGCCGCCTACCTTGCCGCGCAGCGGACCGTCGCGGAGGGCTACCTCACCGCGAAGGCCGCGTGGCAGCTCGCCCTGCGTCACGGCGTGGACGTCCCGATCACGGAGCAGGTCTTCCACGTGCTGCACGAAGGCCGACCGCTGCTCGACGCGATGAAGCGCCTGATGACGCGGGCCCAGAAGGAAGAGCTCTGGGGGATCCGCGTCTGAGCCGCGGCGCGGGGGCGCGACGTCGCGGTGTCGGTCGAGGGCGACGCCGTCGGCCGACGCCGGTCCGTCCCGCCGAGGAGGGGCTCGCGCGACGACCTCCGACGCGAGCCCCGTTCACGGGCCGCCGCGCCACTCGATCCTTGCCACCCGCGCCCCGGACGCGATAATCGGTCTGCGATGAGATCGATCGGTGGCGGCTTCGCCGTGCTCGCGGCCGCGGTCGTGCTCTCCGGGTCACGCTTCGCGTCCGCCCAGGAAGAGGCGCCGCCGGCCTCGGTCGTCGCCCCGGCGCCGGCGATCAGCGATCAGGCGAAGAGGCACTTCAACGCCGGCGTCGCGCTCCTCCAGGATCCGGAGGGGGAGAAGGTCGAAGAGGCCTACCGCCAGTTCCGGACCGCGTACGACCTCTCCGGTTCGCCGAAGATCCTCGGCAACATGGGGTTCTGCGCGATGCGCCTCGAGCGGGACGGCGAGGCGATCGACGCCTACTCGCGCTACCTCCGCGAGGTCTCGGACATCGACCCCGACGAGCGCGCCCAGATCGTGCGCGACCTCCAGACGCTCACCGTCGGGGTCGCGCGCATCACCATCGAGGTCAACGTGCCCGGGGCGACGATCCTCGACGAGCGCGTCCCGGTGCGCGGCGCGCGCGTCACGAACGCCTACGGGCCGGTGAACGGCAAGATCGACATCGGCGTGCGCCCCGGTCACCACGTGTTCACCGCGAAGGCCGCGGGCCGCAACGACGCGGTCTGGGAGCTCGAGGCCTACGCCGGCGCGAAGGAGCAGCACACGTTCACCCTCGCGGAGCCCGTCAAGGCGGCGCCCTCGAGCGTCGCGCCGGTCGCCGACGACCGCCCCTCGGCGATCGGGCCGATCGTCGTGACCGCCGCCGGCGGGGCGATGCTCGTCGCCGCCGGCATCACCGGCATCGTGGCGCTCAACAAGACGAGCGACATCGCCGAGCGCTGCAAGAACGACGTCTGCCCGCGGAGCTTCGATCTCGAGGGCGAGCGATCGAGCGCCCGCACGTTCGTCGGCGTCACCGATCTGCTGCTCGTGCTCGGCACCGTCACGGTCCTCGGCGGCCTCTACTGGGGCTACCGCGTGTCGCAAGCGTCCGCCGAGCGGAAGCCGGCGCCGGCCGCTCCGCCGCCCGCCAAGGCGAGCTTCCTCGGGGACTGGAGGCTGGCGCTGTGACGCGCGCTCGGCTCCTCCTCGTGGTCGCGGCCGGCGCGCTCTCGAGCGCGTGCTTCGTCGTCACCGATCTCGGTCGCTTCGAGCAGGCCGAGCCGCTCGCGCCCTCGAACTTCTCCGATCTCCGCGTCACCGTGCGCGGGATGACGTCGCACGTGAACGAGCGGATCGAGTACCGCGTGGTCGACAACGCGAACGTCATCCAGTCGCGCGGCTTCATCGATCCTCTCGGCGGCACCGCGGCGACGTTCTTCGTGCAGGGCGCCGTCCCGAAGCAGAACGGCCCGTTCCGCTTCGACTTCTACGCCGACCACGACTTCTCCGGCGGGTACGATCCGCGCCCGGACACGTTCCTCGACCACGCGTGGCGCCTCCCGCTCGAAGAGAACATGCTCGACGAGAACGGCGCCTACGTCGTCGTCTTCGATCACAACCAGTCGTTCACCAACCTCAACACGCCGACGCCTCCCACCCAGTTCGGCAAGCCGGTGACCGTCCACCTGAAGGGGATGGGCCCGTTCGCGGGTAGGCGCGTCGAGGTGCGGGTCGGCGACGCGAGCACACGGCGGGTGGTCGCGATGTACCGCGTGCCGGCCCTCGCCGCGCCGGAGCTCGACATGCTCGTCGAGGGGATGATCGAGACCGGGGTGACCTACACCGTCGAGATCTATACCGACGATGGCAACGGCGGCGGCGTCCGCGCCTTCCGCTTCGAGCAGCTCGCCAACGAGCTGGGGCTCGAGGCCACGTTCAACGGCGACCGCCCGACCGAGACGCCCGGGGCGACCGAAGTGAGCGATCCGCAACCCGCGCAGTAGGAGACGCGGCGGACGGGGAGGCGGCGGAGCGTCACCGCGCGCCGGCCGGCGGCGCGCGCGACCGGACGACGCCCTGGGCGTGGACCGACGCTCCGATCGTCGCGGCGCGTCGCCTGTCGCCCAAGCGAAGACGTGACGGAGGGGCGGCGAGGCGCTAGTCTGGGACGATCCCACGTGCCGACCTCCATCGAGCCCGGAACCGTCATCGACGGCAAGTACCGTGTCGTCCGTCGCATCGGCGAGGGCGGGATGGGCACCGTCTTCGAGGGCGAGAACATCCGCATCGAGCGGCGCGTCGCGATCAAGGTGCTGCACGAGCACGTGGCCTCGTCCTCGGAGTTCGCGCAGCGGTTCGAGCGCGAGGCGCGGGCGTCGGCGCGCATCGGCTCCCCGCACGTCTGCGACGTCCTCGACCTGGGCGACCTGCCGAACGGCGAACGGTTCATCGTCATGGAGTTCCTCGACGGCGAGAGCCTCGAGGACCGCCTCGAAAAAGGCACGCTCACCGCGGTGGAGCTCGCGCCGATCGCCTTCGAGATCCTCGAGGGGCTCGGCACGATGCACCAGGCCGGCGTCGTCCACCGCGACCTGAAGCCCGCGAACGTCTTCCTCGCGCGCGGGCGCGGCAAGGCAGAGACCGTGAAGATCCTCGACTTCGGCGTCGCGAAGATCCTCCCGCGCGCCGACGAGCCGGGCGAGATGACGTCGACCGGCATGATGATGGGGACGCCGCTCTACATGTCGCCGGAGCAGGCGCGCGGGGCGCGCGACGTCGACGGGCGGACCGATCTGTACGCGGCGAGCGTCATCTTCTACCGCGCGCTCACCGGGGCGATGCCGCACACCGGGGACAACCTCCACGAGCTGCTCTTCAAGATCGTGCTCGAAGAGCCGCTGCCGATCCGCCAGCTCGCCCCCGACGTCGACGAGGAGTTCGCCGCCATCGTGACCAAGGGACTCGCGCGCGACGCCGAGCAGCGCTTCGCTTCGGCGCGGGAGTACCAGGAGGCGCTCTCGGCCTGGGGCGCCGCGCAGGGACGCGCGAGCCTCGCGTTCGCGGTCACGCTCCCGAGCGATCCGCCCCCGCTCCGGGACCTGAGCGGCGGCTACCCGGCGTCGCGCATCCGAGCGCCGATCACGGGGCCGCAGCCGCGCGCGGAGGCCGTCGGGCCGCCGACGCCGGCGCTCGCGAAGACGCAGAGCGAGACGTCCGGCTCGTCGCCGGCGGCCAAGAGCGGCGGGACGCCGATCGTCTGGTCGGAGGACGCCCCGGAGATCGCCAAGCGGGCGATGGCGGAGCTCGAGGCGAAGCGGGCGAAGGAAGGGCGGGCGGCGCGCGACGGCGCGACGCAGCTGCTCGAGAGCGTTCCCCGCGAGGCGAGCCGCGCGAGCGCTCCGCCCAGCGCGCCGGGGATCGTGGCGTCGGCCGCGCCTCGGAAGTCGCGCGCTCCGATGGTGGTGGGGGGCGCGCTCGCGGTCGCCGTGATCGGGCTCCTCGTCGGGGTCGCGACGCGAGGCGGGTTCGGCCCGCCGACGGCCGCGGGCGCCGTCTCCGTCAGCGCCGCGCCGACGCCCTCCGAGGTCGCGCCCTCGACGCCGGCCGCGAACGCCAAAGACGACACGGCCGCCAAGGACGATATGGCCGCCAAAGACGACACGGCCGCCAAAGACGACACGGTCGCGCCGACCGCGCCGGCCGACGCGCGGCGGGGCGGGGCGCCGACCGAGACG
>JAHBWF010000029.1 GCA_019637105.1 Labilithrix sp. | reverse complement strand
AGGACCGCGCGGGCGGTCGCGTCGAGATCGTCGAACGACGGCGCGGCCGCGGGGACCACCCGGCGCGCCTTCGCCCACCACGCCTCGAGCGAGCGGAGATCGGTGGCGGGCAGGACGCTCTGCGCCTCCTCGGCGATCGCCGAGAGCCAGCGAAGCTTGTCGGTCGCGCCGAGCTCGGCGGCGACGTCGAAGACGCTGCTCGCGTCGCCGAGCGCCGGCGGCTCGCCCGCCGTGACGAACACGACGAGCAGCCGCGCGTTCTTCGCGAGCTCGCTCGCGACCGCGCGGTCCCACGTGCCGTCGGCCGGCAGGGGAGCGACGATCGCCGCGCGCTGCGCGGCGGCGGCCTCGCCGATCGCGTCGGCGCACGCCGACGGATCGACCGGCACCGCCGCGAGCCCGAGGTGCATCGCGACCTCGCGGAAGAGGGGCGCGCCGGAGCGGACCGCGGCGTCGACGGGGAGAAAACCGCTCGTGCGCAGCCGGCGCGAAGCGTGGGCGACGAGCGGTGCGTGCAGCTCGGAGGAGGCACGGACGACGACGACGCCCGCTTGCGCCGACACGATGCGCTCGTCGAAATCGACGAACGCTCGAGTGCTGGAAGCGGAGACCAGGGCGAGGGGGGCTGCGAGTGCCAAGCCGTCGAAACCTACTCGAAGAATGGCCCTGTTCAAGGCGACGGCCCCATTTCCATGCCTGCTCTCGCGGACCCCTCGAGAGGGGTCTGATATCGACAGGTTACGTCCATGGCTGGGGTCGGGCCCGCGTCCCTCGGAGCCGACCCGCGAGGTTTCGTGCGAAAAACCACGCGCGCGGCGCCGAAGTTGACTTCAGTCATGCAAGGGACGCTCCACATCGAGCGGTCGCCGGAGACGAACCCCAACCTGGCGAGATTGCAGAGGTTGAGCGGAGCTCGCCGCGAAGTGGAGCGCGACCGTCAACCCATGCACGCGCCGCGTGCGCTCCAGGCGTCATTTTCGGGATCGGCGTGCATGTGCGTGTGCCGGCGCCCCCCGCGCCGATGGACGCAACGCGCGACGGAGCACGTCGCCGACCTGGGCGATCTGCTCCTTCGGGGCGTCGCCGATGCGCTCCGCGATCGGGAGCTGCGCGAGGCCGCTCGCGATGAAGAGCGGGAGCGCGCTCGGGAGGCGCTCGCCCAAGAGCTCGATCTGGCGCGCGATGGCGCCGGCGTCGCCGCGGCGGACGGGGCCGGTGAGCGCCTCGGGGAAGCCGAGCGCCTCGACGTTCTCGGCGACGCTGCGGAGGAGCGGCCCGAGCATCTTGGGCGCCTGCGCGCGCGGGACGCCCGAGACCACGAGCAGCTCCGCGCCGATCGCCGCGAGCGCCGCCGCGCCGTTGGCCACGAGGCCGGCCGCGGCGTGGTAGCCGACGGTGTCGAGCTCCGCGAACGTGCGCGGGGTCATGCCGAGCCGCTTCGCGACGGCGCGCGCGCGCTTCTCGGCGACGGGCTCTCCCTTCACGTGCACGTGACCGCGCGCGAGCGTGGGGAACGACTTCGTCGACGCGAACGCGATCATCGGGTGCATCTGGGCGATGCCGGCGCAGACGCCGCGGAGCGGCTCGAGCGCCTCGGCCGGGAGCGAGCCGGCGTTGTGGACGACCACGGCGTTGCGCGGCACGACGCCGGACGTCGCGAGGTCCGCCGCGACCGGCCCGAGCTGCCGGTCACGGAGCGCGAGGACGAGGATCGACGCGTCGATGCGCGTCGTGGGGACGCCCTTGCGCGCCGGGCGGAGCGTCACGGGGGTGCCGCGCTTCTTGAGCGCGGCGGCGAGGGCGCGACCGACCTTGCCGGCGCCGAGGATGAAGACCTTCATCGTGGGAGCATCCTAACCCGGATCGTCACGAGCCTCCTCCCGGGCGCCCGAGGGCCCGTTCACGCCCCGTGGCCGTCCCTGGCCGGCCGAAAGCAGGCTCGCCCCGGGGCGCCACCGAGCCCGATTCCGGCTCGATTCCCGGGCGTCCGTTCATGGCTCTCGGCTCCCGACGAGCGCGTCGTCCGGGACGAGAGGCGCTCTAACGCGCCGGAGGATCGGCGTAGAGGACGCGGGAGCGCGCGTAGTCGATGACCGCCGGCGGGACGAGCTCGTCGAGGCCCGCGAGGTCGCCGCGGGCGAGCCGCGCGCGGACCTCGGTGCTCGAGATGTCCGGCAGAACGGGCGCCGGCGCGTTCGGATAGTCGACCCCCACGCGGCCGAGGACGATCGGCGGGGCGAGCGCCGCGACGCGATCGAAGGCGTGCCACTTCGACGACTCCATCATGATGTCGGCGCCCAGGATGAACCGCAGCGGTTTGTCCGGATGACGCGCGCGAAGATGCTCGATCGTGCGGAGCGTTCGGCTCTCGCCGCCGAGCTCCTCCTCGACGCGCGAGACCTCGACGCGAGGCAGCCAGCCCATCGCGAGCTCGCACATCGCCACGCGATCGTCGTACGGCGCGAGCGACTTCGCGAACGGATGCTGGAAGGTCGGCACGACGAGGATCCGCTCGACGTCGAACCGCGCCAGGACGACCGCGAGCGCCAGCACGTGCGAGAGGTGCGGCGGGTTGAAGCTTCCGCCGAACACGCCGACGATCGGCGCGTCCGCGCCCCGCGCGCCGCCCGCGCCCCGCGCGCTGCCCGCGCCCCGCGCGCTGCTCTTGCCCTCGGGGGCGTTCGTGCCCTCGGGACCGCTCGGGTCCTGGGCGCCGCCCGCGCCCCGCGTGCCGCCCGCGCCCCGCGTGCCGCCCGCGCCCCGCGTGCCGCCCGCGCTCAAAGGTCCTCCGCGCGCGGGTTCGCGGGCGGCGAGCCGAGCGCCTCGCGATGCGTCGGTCTCCCGGCCGCGTCGTAGACGGTCACGACGACCTCCTCTTGCTCGTCGTCGAGCACCGCGAGGCCCCCGCCGCGCGACCCGATCGGCCCGGGCGTGACGAACCACCGCGCGCCGATCTTGCGGATCTGCGGACCCTCGCTCTTGCCGTAAAGCAAGATGTTCGCCGCGACGATGTCCTCCTCGTCGAGCTCTGCCTTGTCGTAGACGAGCACGGCGACGCGATCGCCCACCATCTCGATCGTCCGCGCGACGTGCTCGGGCAGCGCCTCGAGCGCCTTCAACCGGAGGCGGGCGCGCTCGGTGGCGACGAAGCGATCGATCACCTGCGGCGTCCCCTTCAGCGCGACGGTCGCCGCGCGCGTCCACGCCCCCTCGTCGCTCGGATCGTCCCCGACGAGCTTCCGCGCCCACGCCGCCACCGCGCGATCGAGCGCGCCGTCGTTGCCGATGTAAATCGCGCGATGGACGCGGACCCCGTTCAAGAGGAACTCGGCGGCGCGTCCGAGCGCGCCGACGTCCCCACCGGCTGGACCGAGCAGACCGAGCCGCATCGCGTTCCCGACAGTCTCCCGACCCAGAGATCGAAAGTAAAGCGCCGTCCGTCGCGCCGCGCAGTCGGCCGCGGCGTGAGGCCTCCCATGGCCCGACGAGCCCGCGCGTGCTTGACTCTCCCGCGCCATGAACCGGCTCGGCGCAGCGCTGTTCGTCGTCGGGGTGGTCGCGGCGTGTTCGAACATCCCCGGCGAGGGGCCGTCGTGCCTCGAGACCCAATGCAATATGCACGGGACGTGCTCGATCGCCGGGCTTCGACCGGCCTGCGTGTGCGAGCCGGGGTACGCGGGGCCGGCGTGCGCGGCGTGCGCGGCCGGCTACCAGGACAACGACGGGAACGGGTTCTGCGCCCCCGCGTGCGGCGAGACGAGCTGCGGCGCGCACGAGCGCTGCAGCGACGCGTCGGGGCGTGCGGTGTGCGTGTGCGTCGTCGGGTACTCGCGGATCCCGGGCGGCGCTTGCCATTTCACGGGCGGCCCGGTCGATCCCGAGTTCAGCCGTCCCGAGCTGGACGCCTGGCGCGAGCGCGGGCAGGCGCGAGTGGACCGATCGACCGTGGTCGGACGCAGGGGCGGCTGGGCGCGCTTCAGCGGCTTCGGCGAGGTCTTCCAGACGTTCGAGATGCCGGCGTACGCCGACGCGGAGCCGCTGGCGCTGGAGCTCGAGCTCGACTGCGTCCGCGGCGGGGCTTGCGCGAACGCGCGCCGATGGCTGTCGATCGTCTTCGACGGGTGGCTGGCCGACCAGGCGTTCTTCTCTCAAGGCGGACAGACCACGACTCGGAGGATCTGCCTCGGGGAGCGGGCGTTCGGGCGGTCGCTCACGTTCGGCCTCCGCGCCTACCCGGCGGGGACGGCCGGGGGCGAGCGAGAGGACGCCCTGATCGGACGCGCGCGGTTCGTCCCGTCGCCGGCGTGCCCGCGCCCGGGGATCGTGACGAACGGCGACTTCGAGCAGGGCGGCTGGAGCGCGGACGATTGGAACGGCAACGTGATCGAGGAGGGCGGGACGCGCCTGGGACGCCTCGTGCGGGCGTGCGCGCCCGGCCAGCCGGCCGTCATGACGACGTCGATGTCCGTCCCGGAGCATTTGACGCGTCCGGCCGTCGCCTTCTCGCTGGAGGGGACGCGCGACGAGCTCACCTACGTGGAGGTCGACGGCGCGCGCGTCGCCCAGGTGCGCGGGACGGGCGCGCGGGAGGACGTGGTCGTCTGCTTGCCCCGATCGACGTCGGGGCTCGCGCTCCGGCTCGGCGTCGAAGCCGCGCTCCCTTGTCCGGGGGACCGCAACGCCGTTCAGGTCGACGACTTCGTCCTTCGTTCCGAGCCGTCGTGCCGCACCGAGGGCGTCGGCGACGGCGGCTTCGAGCTTCGCGGTCCGGTCTCGCCTTGGCAGGGCACACCTCACCGCGTCGCCGTCGTGCGCGAGCCGATCTCCGCCCACTCCGGCGTCGCGTTCCTCCGGCTCGAGGCGCCTTGTGACGCGCGCGAGGAGGTGAGCTGGGGGTCGACCATGCTCCACGTCCCGCCCCGCCCCGCCGACGCGGCCGGCGGCGCGGCGCTCAAGCTCTGGTACCGCCTCTCCACACCGGCGCTCGTCGACGTGACCGCCGGCGAGGTCGGCGCGAGCGGGAGGCGGCGCTTGCCGCCGGCGCCGGCGTGGACGGAGGCCGTGTTCTGCCTCCCGAGCCACTCGTGGGGGCGTGAGACCGGGGTGCAGATCGATCTCGCGCCCGCCCCGACGTGGGACGGCGACTGCGCGCCCGCGCACTTCGACCTCGACGATCTGTCGATCGCGCCGGACCCGTCCTGCCCGCTCGAGTGACCCGCCTGTCCTCGGCCGCCGCGGGGCGAGCTCAGCCGGCGGGAACGGCGCGCCGCGCTGGACGCCGGGGCTCGTGCTGGACGCCGGGATGGAAGTAGAGTGTCGCCGCCTCGGACGACGTCCCCCCGATCGTCAGGCGCCCACCATGCCGTCTTCCCGCATCCGGACGCTCGCGAACCCGGTCACGTTCACGCTCGACGGCGAGCGGCTCCAGGCGGAGCGCGGCGAGCCGCTCGCCGCCGCGCTCGTCGCCGCGGGGAAGACGACCATCGCGCGGAGCCCCAAGTTCCACCGTCCGCGCGGCCCGGCGTGCATGCGGGGCGCGTGCGACGGGTGCCTCGCGCGCGTGGACGACGCGCCCAACGTCATGACGTGCCTCGTGCCGGCCGAGGACGGCGTCGCGGTCGTCACGCAGAACCGCCTCGGCCCGCGCGACGCCGATCTGCTGCGCATGACCGACTGGTTCTTCCCGGAGGGGATGAACCACCACGAGCTGTTCGCGGGCGTGCCCGGGATCCAGACGATCATGCAGGGGTTCGCGCGCCGCGTCGCCGGGCTCGGCAAGCTCCCGCTCGAGCCCGCGGCGCCGCGACCGGCTTCGCGCCGCCGCGCCGACGTCGTCGTCGTCGGCGCAGGCCCCGCGGGGATGGCCGTGGCCGCGCGCCTCGCGCGGGCGGACCGCGCCGTCGAGGTGCTCGACGATCAGCTCACGCCCGGCGGCGGGATCACGGCGCTCGCGGCCGAGGACGCGGCCGCGTTCGAGCCGATCTCGGCCGCGTTCGCGTCGGGCGTCGCGTCGGGCGCGATCCGCGTGCGCTCGCGCACGACCGCGGGGGCCGTCTACGGCCGCGACCTTCTCGTCGCCGGCGAGGAGGGCGCCGAGATCGTCGAGGCGCGCGCCCTCGTCCTCGCCTGCGGCGCGCACGACGGAGCGCTCGCCTTCGAAGGCAACGACGTGCCCAACGTGATGAGCGCGCGGGCCGCCGGCTGGCTCCTTTCCCGCGGCGTGCTCGTGGGCGAGCGGATCGTCGTCGTCGTCCCGGACGGCGGAGGACCGTTCGGAGAGTCGTTCGCGCGCGCCGCTCGCGTCGCGTCCGCGCGCGCCGAGGTCACCGTGCTCCACGGCGAGCCGCTCGCCGTACGCGGGAGCGGCCGCGCGAAGGGCGTGCGCGTCCGCACCGCGACGAAGGAGCGCGCCGTCGACGCCGACGCCGTCCTCGTCGACGCCGCGCGCTCGCCGGCCTTCGAGCTCTGCCAGCAGGCCGGCGCGGCGCTCGTCCACGCGCCGCGCGGGTTCGTCGTGCGCACGGACGACGGCCGGATCGCGGACGGCGTCTGGGCCACGGGCGAGGTCTGCGGGTTGCCGTTCGATCCCCACGCGCTCGACGCGCACGCGGCCCTCGTCGCCACGCAGATCGCCACCTGAACGACGCCGGCGCGTCGCGCTCGCCGCGCGCCGGTCGAGCTACTCGTCGACGAGCGCGCCGAAGAGCGCCACGCCCATCGCGAGGCCGACGAAGACGAAGAGGCCCATCAGCCCGAGGAAGCCGCTGTAGTCGTCGAAGGGCTGCGTCTCGAAGGCGTTGCGCGTCCCGGCGACGCCGCACACGAGCACGGGCGACAGGAGCGGGAAGAGGACGATCGCGAGGACGAGATCGCGCGCGCGGGTCCGCACCGTCATGACGCCGAAGAGCGTGCCGATCAGCGCGAGCGCGGCCGTGCCCATGACCATCAGCGCCGCGAACGCGAGCGCGTGCACCGTCGCGGGGTCGTGCGTCGCGCGGGGATCGCGGAGCGCGTCGTCCGGCGGCGAGAAGTCGATGGCGAAGAGGAACATCGACAGCGCGATCAGCGGCAGCTCGACGAGGAGGATCGTCCCGAACGTCGCGAGCGCCTTGCCGAGGAAGATCGACGCCCGCGCGATCGGCGAGACGAGCAGCGCCGTTAGCGCCGACTCGTCGCGCTCGCGCTGCCAGATGCGGCTGAACGAGAGGACGGACGCGAAGAAGACGGCGATCCAGATGGTGCCGGCGGCGGTCGCGCGGTTGTACTTCGGGTGGACGAAGTACGTCATGCTCGCGAGCACGCCGACGACGATCGCGAAGACGCCCGCGGTCGCCAGGACCTCGCGGGTCCGGAGCTCGATGCGCACGTCCTTGCGGCAGATCGCCCACGCCGCGGCGAGGACGCCGAGACGTCGCCGCGCGCTCCTCGTCGCCATGCGCGATGTATAGGCGAACTGCCGGGCGGAGCGTTAGCGGGTCGACGCGCCGCGGCCGTCGCCGCGCGCTCCGGCAGCGTCTCCGGCGGCGAGCCACGTGGACGAGCTCGCTCGAGGCGACCGGGACGCCGGCCGCGCTCGACCCACGACGAAGCGCCGCCGGCGCGAGGCCGGGCGGCGCTTCGGGAGGGGACGGGACGACGAGCCCGCGCGTCAGCGACCGAGGAGCGTCGCGTCGCCGCTCGCGGCCATCGCGCGGACCTTGTCGGCCGCGATCTTGCGCTGCTCGGGCGTGAGGATCGGGAGCACCTTCTCGGCGAACCCGCTCAGCCGGTCGACGCCGAAGCGCGCCGTCGCCTTGGCGTCGTGCGGCGGCGCGACCTTGTCGAGATCGAACGTGTCCGCGCGGAAGGCCTCGAGCGATCGCTTCCCCGCGTGCGGTCCGTCGCCGTGACGAGGACCGCCGCGCTTCCACTCGGAGTGCGACGCCCCGCGCTCGCCGCGCGCGCGGTGCTTCCAGCCCTCGGCGTTCGCGCCGTCCTTGGCGTCGTGGCCCTCCTTGCGGGCCTCGCGCATGACGTCGCGGATCTGGCTCCGCTGATCGTCGGTGAGCTTCAGGTCGTCGGCCAGCTGCTTCAGCTTCCCGAAGCCGCCCTTCACGTGCTCGGCGCGCTCGCCGTGCTTCGCCTTCAGCTGCTTCTCGAGCGCGTCGACGAAGGCGCTCCGCTGCTCGGCGTCGAGCAGACCGTGCAGCTTGGTGAGCGCGGCGCGGTCGTCGGCGCGGATCTTCTCGAAGTCGGTCGTGACCTTGTCGATCTTCGGCTGGAGGGCGGTCCGATCGATCGCGCCGGCCTCGATCTGGTCCGCGAGGGTCGTCATCAGCTCCTTCCTGGCGTCGGACATCGGCGCGTGGCGCGCCTCGGCCTCGGCCGCGAGCTTCTCGATCTCGGCGCGCTGGTCGGCGCGGAGCGGGACCTCGCCGAGCGCGTCACCGACGAGCCTCACGACGCCGTGCGTGTTCGTGCCGATCGGCGCCTTGGTCGCCGCGCTGGCGCTCGTCTGGGGAGACTCGACCGTGCCGCCGCACGCGACCGCGAAGACCGACACGCCGGCGACCGAAAGAGAGAACGCGATGCTTCGAACGAGCTTCATCGAAATGACCTCCGCTCGAGTATGACGTGCGCGCCGCGTCTTTCGCTTCCTCCGCGCCGGTAAAGATCCGTAAAGGACCGTAGATCGCTGAAATCGCGACGTTTTATCGACGTCAGGTCGCCGCCGAGCTCGTTCGTCGACGCGCGGCGCGGCGTCACCGGGTCGCGGGAGCGCGTCGTCGGCGGGCGGGACGGCGTCGGCGTTCGGCGCGCGGGGGCGGCGAGCGTCGGGCCTACAGCCCGTTCTCTTTGATGTACTGGTTCGTGAAGGCGGTGCTGTTGTCGTACGACGAGCGGAGGTCCGACATGATCCGGTCCTCGACCATGCCGCCGACCATGAAGACCTTCACCTCGACGGAGATGCGGCACATGCGCCGGATCTTCTTGTCCCCGATCTTCTCGACCCAGAGCTCGCCGCTCACCTTCGTCTTCTCCGCCATGGTGCTCGGCGTGACCTTGAAGGAGTAGCGCTTCGTCTTCTTGTCGAACGTCCCCTCCTCCGTGTACGCGAGGCGGTCGCCGATGACCTTCTTGACCGGGCCGGGCAGGTCGCCGACGGGCGGATCGACCTGGACGCGGCGGACGATCTTGTCGCCGTCCTCCTTGGCGTCGAGGAGCTTCCAGCCCGGGAACTTGAGCGCGCCCTCGTAGAGCTTCTTGTTGAACCCCTCGTCGAAGACGATCTTCGACCAGAACGTATCCTCGTCGGTCTCGATCTCGTGGCGGAGCGTGGCTTCGGGCATCTCGGTCCTCGGAGGGCAGGGGTGCCGCTCTGGGGGGCGGCACGGCGTGGAACGGGTCGGGTCGAGCACGGGGACCGGGGTTGGCCGGCGGTCCTCCGCGTCGTCTCGGCGCTCGGGACGACGTCGCGCGTCGGGGATGGCCCTGGCGAGCGACTCTTCGAGCCCCGCAGCCTACCCAATGCGCGCGCGAACGAGATCCGAAATGCGGCCCTCGCGCTCCCCGGGCGGCCCAGGCCGCTCCGCTCCGCGGACGCTCATGATCAGGCCTCGGCGATCCACGATCAGGGTAGGAGATCCGAGAAATGGCGTGGGTTCGGCGTCGTCCACCCCTGGCACGCGGCTTGTTAGATGCCTCGCCATGAAGAGCACGATCGCGGCCCTGGTCCTCGTCGGAGCGGTCACCGGATGCAGCGCGCTCGACGAAGGAAGCACGGGGGCCAGCGAGGATCGCGTGACCAGCACCGAGTCGATCGTCGGCGGGTCGAACGCGAAGCTCGCCTCGTGGCCCGGGATGGTGCAGCTCGTCCACGGATCGATGGGCGAGGGCTGCGGAGGGACGCTCGTCGCCCCGAGCTGGGTGCTCACGGCCGCGCACTGCCTCGAGGGCACGAGCGCGAACGGCGGGATCACGCAGGTGATCTTCGGACGCGAGGTCATGAGCTCGGGTCCGGGCGAGCGGATCGCCGTGACCCAGGCCATCAAGCACTCGGGCTTCACCGACGCGTCGATGGATCACGACATCGCGCTGCTCCGCCTCGCGCAGCCGAGCAACCACCCGCGCGCGCGCCTCGTCACGATGAGCGAGTGGAGCTCCGTGGGCACGGGCACGCCCGTCACCGCGGTCGGCTGGGGCAACACGTCGGAGGGCGGCCAGCGGAGCAACACGCTCCAGCAGGTCACGGTCCCCGTCGTCGCGCACGACCTCTGCAACCAGCAGATGTCCCAGATGGGCGGCGTGACGGCGAACATGATCTGCGCCGGGCTCCCTCAGGGCGGCAAGGACGCGTGCCAGAACGACAGCGGCGGCCCGCTCTTCATGATGGTCGGCCAGTCGCCGGTCCAGGTCGGCATCGTGAGCTTCGGGGACGGCTGCGCGCGCGCCAACGCGCCGGGCGTCTACACGCGCGTGGCGAGCTACATCGACTGGCTCGCGACGCAGTCGGGCGGCGCGGTCGTCGTGGGCTCCGGCTCCGCCGACGATCAAGCCGGGCCCGTGACGACGGACGACGAGGTGGATCCGACGGACGACGAGGATCTGGACGACCTCGAAGACGAGGACGAGGACGAGGAGACGCCGAAGAAGAAGAAGAAGCGTCGCCGCCAGCAGATCGTGATGCAGTCGGGCTGCAGCGCGTCGCCCGCGAACGGCTCCGGCTCCGCGTCGGCCCTGGCGCTCGGCGCGGCGCTCGCGCTCGCGGCGGTCCGTCGTCGCCGCTCGGCGTAAGCCCGCGCGTCTCTCGACCGGGGGCGCCGAAATGCGGCGCGGCCGCGTGGCTGCCGGAGCAGACGACGCGGCCGCGGGCAGACGCGCGCCGCGAGGGCGCGGTCGGCGTGGACTCAGGCCTTCTTGGCGGCCGTCTTCTTGGCCGAGGCGGCCTTCTTCGGGGCGGCCTTCTTCTCGGTCTTCGGCTTCGCCGCGGCCTTCTTCGCCGCCTTCTCGGCGCCGGCGACGCGCTTCGACGCCGACTGGTACATGTCCCAGAGGCGCGGGACCGGGTAGGCGCCGAGGCGGGTCTTGTAGCCCTCGTCCTTCGTGCGCTTCTCGATCTCGGCGATCGCGTCGATGAGCTTCGCGCGCGTCCCGAACTTCTCCTTCACGGCCGTGAAGGTCTTGTGGAGGCGGAGGAGCTTGGCGTTGGAGACGTGGGCCAGGCCCTTCTTCGCGTTCAGGCGCGAGACCCAGAGGTCGTCGCCCTTGGTGAGCTTCTCGAGCTCGGCGACGAGCTTCGCCTTGTCACCGAACGTCTCTTTCACGGCCGCGATGGGGCTCTTCATGGCTTGCTCCGAGGGTGCGCGAGATGACTCGCGCGGCTAAAGGGTCTACCTCCTTAGCGCAGTCTGGTCGGCCTCCGCAAGCAGGCCGGGCCGCCGGCGCGCCTCGACCGGGGGGGAGCGGCCCTCGGCGGCCCAAGGATCCGCGCCGCGGCGGGTCGACCGTCGAGGGACGGCGGGGCTGCCTGACGGGCGCCTGTAAGGTCGGCTGGAGCTCGGGCGTTGTGGGGGCCTTCGTCGTTCTCGTCGACCTGGAGGACTCATGAGATCACGGTTCACATCCCTCGCGGGCGCCGCGATGACGGCGCTCCTGGCCCTCGCCGCCCTCGCCGGGTGCGGGGGCGCGGAGCGGACCGCCGCGGCTCACCCGGAGACGCCCGCGGGCGGCTACCCCTCGCACGAGGCGAGGCGCGGCGCCGGGGCGGCGTACGAAGCGTCCTCGAACCGAGTGGACTTCGACAGCGACCCGCTCCGGGGGGAGCTGGTCCGGGGGGAGATGCACGTCGAGCGCACCGTCCCGATCCCCCTCTCGATCGCCTCCACGGGATCGGCGGGCGGCTCGAGCGCGCCCCGCAAGGCGGCGACGCCGGCGCCCGCCGCGCCGCCCCAGCAGCCGCAGGCGTCCTCCCCTTCGGACGCGAAGAAGGCTCCGAAGCCGGATCCTACGGAGGAGCCCGCGCAGAGCCGTGACCTCGTGATCTACACGGCGCGCTTCACGATGGCCGTCTACCAGGTCGATCAGGGCCTCACCGCCGTCGAGAAGATCGCGCGCGACAACGGCGGCTACCTCGGACAGAAGAAGGATCGCGAGATCACCGTGCGCGTCCCGCGCGGGCGCTTCGAGACGACGCTCGCGGCGGTCGACAAGGTCGGCGACGTCCTCCACCGCGAGATCGACGCCCAGGACGTGACCGACGAGCACGTCGACCTCGAGATCCGCATCAAGAACGCGCGCGCGATGCAGCAACGCCTCACCGAGCTGCTCACCAAGGCGAGCGTGAAGGACGCGCTCGAGATCGAGAAGGAGCTGCACCGCGTGACCGAGGAGCTCGAACGCCTCGAGGGGCGGATGAAGGTGCTGAAGGATCGCGTCGCCTTCTCGACGATCACGGTCACCTTCGCGCCGCGCGGCTCGCGGATCGAGGTGACGCGTGCGCGCCTGCCGTTCCCGTGGCTCGGCGCCTTGAACCTGGCGTCGCTCCTCTCGCTCTCGGAGGAGAAATGAAGCGCGCGCTCGCCACGATCCTCGTCGCCGGAGCGGCGCTCCTCGCGACGGCCTGCGGGCGCCCGTTCGACGTCAAGACCGCGCCCGGCTTCATCCCGCTCGAGAACCAGTCGTCGACCTCGTACGAGTACCGCGCGACCACGCCCGAGGGCGTCGTCGTCGCCGTCCGCGTGGTCGAGGACGAGAAGCGCGGCGACCTCGCCTTCTGGACGCAGGCGCTGACGCTCCAGCTCCGCGACGTCTCGGGCTACGCGCTGCTCGACGCCGCCGACGTCGCCTCGCGCGACGGGACGAAGGGCAAGCTGCTCAAGTTCGGTCACGACGAGGACGACAAGCCCTTCGTGTACTGGGTCACGATCTACCCCGCGCAGGGCAGGCTCTTCCTCGTCGAGGCCGGCGGCGCGAAGGAGGCCTTCACGCGCGCTCAGCCGAGCGTCGAGTGGATGCTCGCGAGCGTGCGCGTGCGCTGCGACACGATCGTCAGCCCGGTGCTCGCCTCGCGCACGTGCAACCGCTGGTGAGCGGCCGCGCGCCCTCGCTCGGGGTACGGGTGGGCCGAGGCCCGCTTCGTGCGGGTCGGCCCGCCCCGACCTCCGTGTCGAGGTTGCTCGGGCGCGGCCCTCAGTGGTTCTGCAGCTCCTGCATCATCGACATGCCCATGCCGAGCGCGAAGGCGAGGATCGTCATGACGAGGCCGATGGCGCCGCAGACGAGGCCGCCGATCGCCATCCCGCGGCCGCCGTGGGTGTGCGGCGACTCCTTCGCCTTGTTCATCGCGATGACGCCCATGATGATCGCCGCGATGCCCAGCGGGATCGACGAGTAGCAGCAGCACGCGCCGGGGATGGCGAGGATGCCGACGACCAGCGCGCCGATCGCGAGGCCGTTCGACGGCTCGTTCGTCATCGGGCCCATCGGCGGTCCGCCGAAGCCGCTCGGTCCCGGCGGCGGGCCGAAGCCGCCTGGGGGAGGCGGTCCGTAGCCGGGCGGTCCACCGCCGGCGGGCGGGGGTCCGCCGTAACCTCCGCCGCCCGGCGGTCCGTAGCCTCCGCCGCCCGGCGGTCCGCCGTAACCTCCGCCGCCCGGCGGTCCGTAACCTCCGCCGCCCGGCGGCCCACCGTAACCTCCGCCGCCCGGCGGTCCGTAACCTCCGCCGCCCGGCGGTCCGTAGCCCCCGCCGCCCGGCGGCCCGTATCCGCCCGCCGCCTGAATGCTTCCGTGCTGGTTCATGTCCGCCTCTGATGAACGTGGGGGTCGAAGTGGGATGCTGCTGTTACGTTGACCGAGGCTCGAGCCTCCCATGAATTCGTCGACGCGACCAGCGGCGCTCCCTCAAAAAGGCCGCCCCGCGCGCGCGGCGCGAGCGGCGGCGCTCGTCGCCTTCGCCTGGGGGATCGCCGCGTTGCCCTTCTTTCTCGGCGCGGCGCGGTGCCCGACGGCGCAGCTCTTCCACGTCCCTTGCCCGGGCTGCGGCATGACGCGCGCGTTCCACCTCCTCGCGGACGGGGCGCTCGGGGCGTCGCTGGCGATGCACGCGCTCGCCGTGCCGACGGCGCTCTGCCAGGCCGTCCTCGCGATCGCGACGATCGCGGCGGCGGCCCGGTTCGGAGCGCCGTGGGCCCTCTTCCGCGCGCGATGGGGGCGCGCCGCGGTCGCGTTCGTCGCCGTCGTCCTCGTGGCCGACGTCGCCTACTGGATCGCGCGGGCGCTCGGCGCGTTCGGCGGCCCGGTCCCGGTCTGACGGCTGATCTCGACCAGACGGTCACGACCCTGCTACTCGTGTGCGCTCGAAGATGACGAAGCCTCGGCTCAGGTTCGCGCCCTCCCCCACGGGCTACCTCCACATCGGCGGCGTCCGCACGGCGCTCTTCAACTGGCTCTGGGCGCGCAAGACGGGCGGCACGTTCGTCCTCCGCATCGAGGACACCGATCGCGAGCGCTCCACGGACGCGAGCCGCGAGATCATCCTCGAGAGCCTGCGCTGGCTCGGCCTGTCGTGGGACGAGGGACCCGGCGTGGGCGGCGCGCACGGCCCGTACATGCAGACCGAGCGGCTGGCGATCTACAAGGAGCACACGGACAGGCTCATCGCGAGCGGCCACGCCTTTCGTTGCTACTGCACGAAGGAGGAGCTCGACGCGCAGCGCGAGGCCCTCAAGAAGCGGGATCCGAAGGCGCAGTTCAAGTACCCGGGCACCTGCCGCGATCGCAGAGGCGAGCCGGACGAGAGGCACGTCGTGCGGTTCAAGGCGCCCCGCGACGGCGCGGTCACGTACGTCGACAAGGTCTTCGGCGAGGTCACCACGCCCAACGTCGAGAACCAGGACTTCGTCATCATGCGGTCGGACGGCGTCCCGCTCTACAACTTCGGCGCCGTCGTCGACGACGTCACGATGGGCATCACGCTCGTCGCGCGCGGTCGCGACCACATGATCAACACGCCGCCGCAGATCCTCCTCTACCAGGCGCTCGGCGCGCCGGTGCCCGAGTTCGCGCACCTGCCGATGATGCTCGCGCCGAACGGCGAGCGCCTCTCGAAGCGCCACGGCGCGGTGAGCGTCACCGAGTACCGCGACAAGGGCTACGCGCCCGCGGCCGTCCTGAACTACCTCGCGCGCTTCGGCTGGTCGTTCGGCGATCAGGAGATCTTCTCGCGGGACGAGCTCGTCCAGGCGTTCTCCTGGGAGGCTTGCGGGCGCGGCGACGGGAAGTTCGACGACAAGAAGTTCCTCTCGATCGACCACGAGCACCTCAAGTCCGAGCGCCTGCTCCCCGCCTCCGACTACGCCGAGAGCGTGCTCCCGTTCCTCGCGCAGCGCGGCCTCTCCGGCGTCACCAAGGAGGCCGTGACGCGCGCGCTCTACACCGTGCGCGAGCGCGCGCGCACGTTCGTCGAGGCCGCCGACATGCTCGACTACTTCTTCCGCGACGCGCCGGTGATGGACGAAAAGGCGCAGAAGAAGTTCCTCGTGAAGGACGCCGCCGCGCGCCTCCGCGGCCTCCGCGACGCGCTCGCCGGCGCCGACGAGTGGACCGAGGCCGCGCTCGAGGCCAGGGCGAACGCGCACCTCGAGGCGGCGGGCCTGCAGATCAAGGACGTCGCTCAGCCCGCGCGCGTCGCGCTCACCGGACGGAGCGCGAGCCCCGGCCTGTACCAGGTGCTCTTCGTGCTCGGGCGTGACGCGTCGCTCGCGCGGCTCTCGCGCGGCGCCGAGATCGCCGACGCGAGCGCGAGCCCTGCTTGATGAGCCTCCTGGGGCCGGGGCGGCTCCCCCCGGCGAAGGAGCTCACGGGCCTCGCGGGCTTCGTCGAGGACTACAAGGCGCTTCTGCCGATCCCGGCGCTCGCCGCCATCCTCGTGCTCGTCTGGCTCTTCTTCCGCGACACGTGGCGGGAGCTGGACGAGGACTCGCTCCGCCTCCGCGCCGAGGTCCACGCGAAGGGCCGGATGGATCACCGTCCGTTCATCGCGCTCGTCCTCGTCGCGCTCATCCTGACGATGCAGGAGTACTACGGCGGCCGGCAGTACTTCGAGTCGACGATCTCGCCGCTCCTCGCGCGGCTCGACGCGAAGCACCCGGGGATGCAGTTCGCGAAGTACGACGACCTCTACGGCTTCTCCTGGTGGGCCGGGACGCGCATCTTCGGCTACGTCCTGCCGTTCCCGCTGTGGAAGCTCTTCTTCCCGAAGGACAGCCTGCTCGACCTCGGGCTCCGCACGAAGGGCTTCTTCGATCACGCGTGGATCTACGGCCTCTTCTTGGCGTTCGTCCTCCCGGCGATGCTGGTCGTCGCGAAGAGCCCCGACTTCGGCACGTACTACCCGTTCTACAAGCAGTCGTCGCGGAGCTGGTTCGACTTCCTCGTGTGGGAGGCGATGTACTTCGCGCAGTTCTTCGCGCTCGAGATGTTCTTCCGCGGCTTCTGGCTCGGCGCGCTTCGCCGGAGCTTCGGGTCGGGCGCGATCTTCGTGATGGCCGTGCCGTACTGCATGATCCACTACGGCAAGCCCTACCTCGAGGCGTGCGGCGCGATCATCGCGGGCATCGCGCTCGGATCGCTCTCGATGAAGACGAAGAGCATCTACCAGGGCTTTTTGGTCCACGTGACGGTGGCCGCCTTGATGGACTGGCTCGCGCTCCGCAACCGCAAGGCGACGCCGCTCCACGTGTGGGCGAGCGATCTGCCCGCGGGCGCGGAGGCGTGGCTCCGCGAGCAGGAGCAGCGCGAGGCGCTCGCCCAGGTCGTCGAGCGGACCGCGGCGGTCGTGTTCGCCGTCCTCTTCGTCTTCATGATCGTGATGATCGTGCGGAGCCGTCGAAGACGCCTCGAGCGCTTCTGGACGTTCCCGTCGAAGAAGAGCTGAGCGCCGCAGGGTACCGAGGTCGTCCTGGAGCTCCTCCGGGTCGGGCTCAGCCTCCCGAGCGCTCGGCGTCGAGCGCCGCGAGCGCGTGCGCGATCGCCTCCGCTCGCAGGCGATGGCGCCGTCGCCCCGCGTAGACACCCGCGAGCGCGCGGAGGCTCGCGAGCGCGGCGTCGCGGTGCTCGCCCTCCCAGGAGTGCACGGCGAGGTGACGCCACATGAGGCGCTCGAGGGCGCCGGGGCGCCGCGCGAGCCCCGCTGCCGTGCGCTCCACGATCCGCGTGGAGCGAGGATCCGAGCGCAGGGCGCGCAGATAATAGCCGACCGCGCCGTTCGTCCGCCCGAGCGCCGCGCACGCGTCCGCGGCGTCGGCCAGCGCGATCGCGCGCGCCGCGTCGTCCTTCGCCTCCTCGATGCGCTTCTTGGCGCCGGTCAGGGCCGCCGCGGTCGCGCGCGCCCGCGGCGTCACCGCGGGCCGCACCCGGAAGATCAAGAACGCCGCGAAGGTGACGGCCGACACGAGGAGCGGGATCTGCCAATCCATGCGCCGAGGCGCCGACTCTAGAACGCATTTCACGACCGTGGCAGGCCGAAATCAGGCTCGCCCGGGGAGCGACCGCGCCGGATTTCGGCGCGACCCCGGACGTCCGTTCATGGTCTCGGCCGCCCGACGAGCGCATTTCGGTGACGAAATGCGCTCTGGCGGAATGCGCCGCGCCGTCCCGAGGTAAGTTGCATGACGGGGACGGATGCTGCACGATCGGTCGACGATGACGAAGCTCGCGGAACCGTGCACCTGGCCCCGGGCGCTCCGCGCGACCGCGCTCGGTGTCGGTGTGGTCCTCGGGCTGCCGCTGACGGCCGCCGCGGACACCATCTACTCGTACACGGACGCGGACGGCGTCGTGCACTTCACGAGCAAGCCCGGCGCCCCGAACGCGAAGCTCTACATCAAGAGCGAGCCGAAGCACCCCGCGCCCGGCGCCGTCCGCCCCGGCGTCGTGCCCTTCGCTCCCCAGGATCGCGACGTCGCGCGCTACTCTCGCTACGACGAGCACATTCGGCAGGCGGCGACCCTCTACCAGATCCCCGAGCAGCTCGTCCGCGCGATCATCAAGGTGGAGAGCGACTACGACCCGCGCGCGGTGAGCTACGCCGGCGCGCGGGGCCTGATGCAGCTCATGCCCGAGACGGCCGAGCGCCTCGGCGTGAAGGACATCAACGATCCGCGCGAGAACATCTTCGGCGGCGTGCGCTACTTGCGCCTGCTCGCGAACATGTTCAACGGCGACCTCGACTTCACGGTCGCCGGGTACAACGCGGGCGAGAACGCCGTGATCCAGCACAAAGGGATCCCGCCGTACGCGCAGACGCGCGACTACGTCGTCAAGGTGACGAAGTTCTACCGGCGCTACCGAACGATCGCCGACGTCGTCGAGGCGAGCGTCGCGCCGCCCGATCCGGTGCGCGCGATCGTCGTGAACGCGCCCTGACGGCGCCCTCGGTCCGCGTGGATCGCGAGGCCGCCCGGCGGGCGGCGTCACGCGGAGCGTCGCCGCCGGTCACGCGCAGCGATGTCACGTCTCTGCCTCGGGAATGTCGTGCGCGCGGGGGCCGCGCACGGTAGGTTCCGCGCCGTGCGGCGAGCGAAACGTGTCGAGGGGTCGGAGAGCGGTACGTCCGGGAGCGATCGGCTCACGCGTCGCGCCGCGCTTCAGGGCATCGGTCTCGGGATCGGCGCGGTCGCCATGGGGTGCGGGAGCGAAGCGGGCGGCGAAGGGCCGCTCGGCGCGGAGCCCGATCCGCGCGGGGTGGAGCCGCCGCCGTCCGGAGGCTCGCCCTCCGGCGTCGCGCCCCCCTCGGACGCGGGCGCGGACGTGTCGCTCCCCGAGCCGCCGAAGCTCTCGCCCAAGGAGCTCCTCGCGGGGATCGAGCACATCGTCGTCCTGATGATGGAGAACCGCTCGTTCGACCACTTCCTCGGCGCGCTCTCGACCGACGCGGCGTACGCGAGCAAGGCGACGGTCGACGGCCTCAAGGGGACCGAGTCGAACCCCGCTCCCGACGGATCGTCGGTCGCCGTCTTCAAGATGTCGAACTTCACGCCGGAGGATCCGCCCCACGGCTGGGACGCGGCGCGCGCCCAGTTCAACGGCGGGCTCAACGACGGCTTCGTCAAGGCGCACGCGGGAGCCTCCGAGGAGGAGGCGATGGGCTACCACGACCGGAGCCAGATCCCGCTCTATTACTGGTTCGCGGACAACTTCGCCGTCTGCGATCGCTGGTTCTCGAGCGTGATGGGACCGACCTGGCCGAACCGCTTCTACCTGCACGCGACGACGTCGAAGGGTCGGAAGAACAACACGCCGCTCTTCATCGCGCCCAAGACGATCTGGGACGTCCTGAAGGACAAGGGCCTCTCGGCGAAGAACTACGCGGCCGGCATCACGACCTGGGTCCTCGGCGGTTTCCCGACGAAGGCGCTCAACGGGACGAGCGCGCCGATCGGCCAGTTCTTCGACGCCGCCAAGAACGGGACGCTCCCGTCGTTCTCGATGATCGATCCCGACTACACGGCGAGCGACGACCATCCGTCGCACAACATCCTTCGGGGCCAGGCGTTCATCGCGAGCGTCTACAAGGCGCTCGCCGAGAGCCCGCTCTGGCCGAAGACGCTCCTCATCGTCACCTATGACGAGAACGGCGGGTTCTACGACCACGTCCCGCCGCCGAAGACGGTCGACGACGACGACGAGTTCGAGCAGCTCGGCTTCCGGGTCCCGGCGTTCGTCATCGGTCCGACGGTGAAGAAGGGCTACGTCTGCAAGACGCAGCTCGAGCACTCGTCGATCGCGGCCACGCTGCGGACGCGTTGGGACGTCGCCAGCCTCACGAAGCGCATGACCGCGACCAACGACGTATCGGACTGCATCGACGCCGCGAAGGTGAAGGCGCCGCCCGCGCCGCCCGCGGGCATGCCTCAGATCGCGATGTCGATGAAGAGCGCGCTCTACGACGGCGTCGGGACGAGCAGCCAGCCGGCGCTGGACGAGATGGTCGAGCTCGGCCTGGCCCCCGTCGTCGACGCGCGCGATCCCCAGGCGCGGATCGGGAGCTGGCTCGAACACGCGATCCGCCTCGGCGCCGTGCGCATCGTCGGCGGCTAGCGTCCCGAGCCCGGCGAACCATGGGCTCAGGGCACGAGGCTCCGTGCTCGACGGCGTCGCGCGCTTGACCGAGAGGGCGGCGCCGCGCGACCCGAGGCGTCCTCCGGTTGCGCGGCGACCGACGTAGACGCTACACAACGGGACGTGAGGCTCCCAGCGACCCTCCTCGCCGCGCTCCTCGCGGCCACCGTCGCGCCGGGCGCGCGCGCCCAGCCGCCGCGCCTCGAGGTGCAGGCCGTCGCCTCGACGGGATCGATGCCGAAGGGCGTCATCCTCTCGCCCGACGGCAAGCGCGCCTACGTGACGAACTTCGGCCAGGCGAACGGGAAAAACATCGACGTCTTCGACGCGACCACCCTGGAGCACGAGGCGACGATCAACGTGCCCGGCAACGTCGTGGAGAGCGTGCTCTCCGCCGACGGCTCGACGATCTACGCGTCGAACTTCCTCCGCAACAGCGTCCAGTTCATCGACCTCGCGACGCGCAAGGTGACGCGCGAGATCGCGACCGGCCCGCACCCGAAGATCCTCGTGCAGTCTCCCGACGGGAGGCACCTCTTCGCCGCGAACTGGTCGGGCAAGTCGGTGACGCAGATCGAGATCGCGACGGGCAAGGCGATCCGCACGCTCGCGACCACCGGCCTGAACCCGCGCGGCATGGCGATGACGCGCGACGGCGTCCTCTTCGCGGCCAACTTCAACAGCGCCTCGATCGACGTGTTCCGCGGGCCGGACATGGAGGATCGGCACACCCTCCCGGCGTGCGCGATCCCGCGTCACCTGACGCTGTCTCCGGACGACAGGCTGCTCTTCGTGTCCTGCTACCACGACTCGATGCTGCACGCGCTCGACGTGGCGACCGAGAAGGTCGTGCACACGCTGCACGTCGGCAGCTCGCCGAAGTCGCTCGAGGTCTCGCGCGACGGTCGCTGGGTGTGGTCGGCGGACTACGGCGGAGAGACGAACAGCGTGTCGGTCGTGGACACCGAGGACTGGACCGCGCGCGTGTACACGGTGCCCGGGATGGACCGCGGCAGCGGGCTCGCCGTCTTCCCGGACGGCAAGCGCGCGCTGGTGACCGGCTGGTACGACGACCACGTCTACCTCGTCGGCTTCGAGGGGACGGGCGGCGATCCCGCGGCGGCGCGCGCGAAGATCGACGGCTGGATCCGCCGCCCGCACCGCGCGTCTCCGCGGCCCTGACGCCGCGCCGTCCGAGGCGCCGAGCGCCTCCCGCGTGCGTGCGTCCGCGTACGCGGAAGTCGCTCCCGCCGCCCGCGAACGGCGATAGCCTTTCGTGCATGGAGAACCTCGTCGCGCGCGCGTCCGTGCTCGTCGCCGCCCCTCGGCGAGCCGTGTGGGACGCGCTGCTCGCGCCCGAGACCATCACGAAGATCATGCCCGTCGAGGAGGTCGTCGCGGCGTGGCGCGTCGGTCGGCCCTTCGTCTGGAGGTTCGCGGTGGCCGGCTGGCGTACGCGCGTCGAGGGCTTCGTCCACCGCGTCGAGGACGAACGCCTGCTCGAGTACGCGTTCGTCGATCCGCACTCCAGGGACGTGCTCCACGTCGACAACGTCCACCGGGTCACGATCGAGCTCGGGGACGACGCGGGCGGTACGCGGGTCGCGGTCGTTCAGGACGCGAACGTGTCGAAGGCCGCGCGCGCGCACGCCGAAGGCGGCTGGCGCCTGGCGTTGAACAACCTCAAAGGGCTCGTCGAAGAGGCGCATCGGCGCCGGCCCGCGCACGGCGAGGTCGAGGGCGCGTAGGGGAGCGCGCGCCGCCGCCTCGCGCTCAGCGGCGCTGCTCGATCGCCGCGTCGCCGAAGATCAGCGACCGCGTCATCGGGCGCTCGAGGAAGTCGTGCGGGAAGCCGCGCTCGATCGCGCTCGCGCGCTCGAGGCGCGTGAGGTGCTCGCCTTCGAGGCGGACGTCGAGCGCGCCGAGGTCGTCGAGCAGCTGCTGCTCGGTGCGCGCGCCGACGATCGGCGCCGTGACGGCGGGGTGCTTCAGCGTCCACGCGATCGCGACCTGGCTCGGCGTCTTGCCGAGCTCGCCGGCGACGTCCTTCACGACGTCGGCGAGCGCCAGGCCGCGCTCGGTGAGCGAGCCGGCCGCCGCGGCGACGTTCTTCCGCGTGCCGGCCGGGACGCCGACGCCTTGCCCGGCGTCGAGATCGGCCTTCGTGTACTTGCCGGTCAAGACCCCCCTCGCGAGCGGCGACCACGGCAGGACGCCGAGCCCCATCTCCTTCGCCATCGGGAGGAGGTCGCGCTCGACGGTGCGCTCGACGAGGCTGTACTCGATCTGGAGCGCGACGAGCGGCGACCACCCGCGCAGGTCCGCGATCGCCTGCATCCGCGACACCTGCCACGCAGGCGCGTCGGAGATGCCGACGTAGAGGACCTTGCCGGCGCGGACGAGGTCGTCCATCGCGCGGAGGATCTCCTCGACCGGCGTCGTGAAGTCCCACGCGTGGAGGTAGAGCAGATCGACGTAGTCGGTGCGGAGGCGGCCGAGGCTCTGCTCGACCGAGCGCACCATGCTCTTCTTGTGGTTGCCGCCCGAGTTCGGATCCCTCGGGCGCGTCGCGATCGTGTACTTCGTCGCGACGACGAGGCGCTCGCGTTTGCCTTCGGCGATCTCGCCGAGGAGCTTCTCCGACGAGCCGTTCGTGTACTGGTTCGCCGTGTCGATGAAGTTGCCGCCGCGGTCGACGTAGGCGTCGAAGATCCGGCGCGTCTCGTCGCCGTCGGCGCCCCAGCCCCAGTCGGAGCCGAAGGTCATCGCGCCGAGCGCGAGCGGAGAGACGCGGAGGCCGGAGCGGCCGAGGAGGCGGTACCTGTCGAGGGAGAGCGTCGTGTTCATGCCCCGACGCTACGGTCCTCGCGCGCCGTCGAGAATCCTTCCGAATCGAATTGGGTCATGTAGTAAATCGTACATAATGCGCGGGCGCGACTTCGCGGACCTCAGGGCCTTCATGGCGATCGTCGAGCACGGGAGCTTCGCGCGCGCGGCGGCGCACCTCCGCGTGTCGCCTTCGGCGCTGAGCCAGACGATGCGCGGGCTCGAGGAGCGCCTCGGCGTCCGCCTCCTGAACCGCACGACCCGGAGCGTCGCGACGAGCGAAGCGGGCGCGCGCCTCCTCGAGCGCCTCGCGCCGGCGATGAGCGAGCTCGACGGCGCCCTCGGCGAGGTGACGCGTTCGCGCGGGCGCGTCGCCGGCACGCTCCGCCTCAACGTGCCGCGCCTCGCGATCGGGCTCCTCGGCCCGCTCCTCGGGCGCTTTCACGACGCTCACCCCGACGTCGTCGTCGACGTGACGATCGAGGACGCGCTCTCCGACATCGTGAAGGGCCGCTACGACGCCGGCGTCCGCATCGGGGAGCGCCTCGAGAAGGACATGGTCGCCGTGAAGCTCGGTCGAGACTTCGAGATGATGGCCGTCGGCGCGCCGGCGTATTTCGCCCGCCACGGCGTCCCGAAGACGCCGCGCGATCTCCACCGCCACCGATGCATCAACATCCGGATGCCGACGGACGGGAACCTCTACCGCTGGGAGTTCGAGCGGAACAAGAAGCCCTTCGAGATCGCCGTCGACGGGCCGCTCATCGCGACCGACGTCGAGCTCGCGATCCTCGCCGCGCTCGGAGGCCTCGGCGTCGCGTACGTCTTCGAGCCGCGCATCGAGGAGCTGATCCGCGAAGGTCGCCTGGTCCGCGTCCTCCAGCCGTGGTCGCCGGCGTTCCCCGGCCTCTACCTCTATTACCCGAGCCGGACGCAGGTCCCGCCGACGTTGCGCGCCTTCGTCGATTTCCTCCGAAGCGAAGGCGTCGCCCGCGGCGCCAGGACGAGGTCCTCACGGCGCGGGCGGTGACCGGGCCTCACCGCCCGCGTCAGGCGCGTCGCGTCGCGCGCGGACCGGCCCCGCGAGCCGCCGCGCTCCGCTTCGAGCCGTCGACGATCACTCGTTGTCGTAGCCGCCGCCGTTGTCGTAGCCGCCGCCCCCGGCGTTGTCGTAGCCGTTGTCGTAGCCGCCGCCCCCGGCGTTGTCGTAGCCGCCACCCCAGCCGTCGTTGTCGCCGTAGTAGCCGATGTCCCCGTTGTACGGGTCGCCGTAGATGTCGCCCCCGGCGCCGTTGCACGAGGAGCAGCTCTGATCGCCGAACGGATCGTTCGGGTCGAAGTTGCCGGACGGGTTGTTCGGGTCGAAGCCCCCGAACGGATCGTTCGGATCGACGTTGCCGGACGGGTTGTTCGGATCGACGTTGCCGGACGGGTTGTTCGGGTCGAAGCCCCCGAACGGATCGTTCGGATCGAACGGAGGATTGAAGGGATCGCTGCCTCCCGAGCCCGCGCCGCCGGTCGGATCGATCGTCCCGGTGCCCTGGCAGCTCTGGCCAGCCTGCTGCGCGGCGATCGCGGCGTTGACGCAGAGCTGCTGGCCCGCCGGCGTGTTGCCCTGCGCCTGCAGGCACTGCATCGCGTCGAGGAGGATCGCGAGCAGGTCGCCGGCGCAGCCGGAGTCGAGCGTCGTCCGAGCGCCCGACGCGCCCGCCACGAAGCGGCGGAGGCCGCCGACGTCGGAGAGCGCCTGCTTCAAGAAGGCCTCCGAGCCGCGGGCCAGCGCCGGGCTCTGGCTGACGCTCTTCGCCCCGTACGCGTAGTACGCGCTGTACCTCGTCCCGTCGTGGATGCGCCCGCGGAGGCGGGCGCCCTTCTTCGATCCGGTGAACGCGACCGAGACGCCCTTCACGGCCTTGCCCGCGCCGTCGTAGCCGGTGAGGTAGACGCTGCTCTTGCCGCGGAAGAGCCGCCACTCGGAGATGCCGAAGGCGCTCCGTGTGGACGCGGACGCCTTCGTCGCGATCATCGCGCGCGGCGCGAGCTGCTTCTGCTGGGTCCTCCCCTTCTCCTCGGGCATGGCGACCGGCGCGCAGCCCACGCTGCCCGCGACGAACGCGCCGAGCGCGCAGCCAATGATCCATCGCACGTCGAGCCTCTTCATCTCGCTCTCCTTCCGCCGGGCGCGGCCCCCTCGTCCCGGGCCGCGCGCCGACGAAAGGTGGAGCACGCGAAGTGCCAAGCCTCGGCGCGTCCGTCGTGCGCCGATGGGGCTTGAAATGGTTCGTCTTTTCGTCGTCACGACATTGTGTGCGTACGATTCGATCGCGGCGCGTCGCGTCCCCAGCGCCGATCCGGATCATCGATGAGCCCACCTCGCCCGCGCGGCCCGGCGTAGCGCTCGAAGCGCGTGGCGCTCGCGTTCGCTCCCGGGCGCGGCGCCCGCCGGACGCGCTCGGCGGCGCCGCGAGGCGCTCAACTCCGCCCGATATCCCGTATTTCTCCTCGTGCCCTTTCCTTTCTCTCGTCATCGCCTACGTCCGCCGCTAGAGCATCCCCGGCGCCGGCGTGGCGCGGCGGGACCTCTCGAACCAGAGAACGGTTGGCCCCGCCTTCGCATCTCCCCCGTCCTCTGCGCCCGGGTAATCGTCGAATGAGGCTCATCCGCATCGCCGTCGCGAACGTGAACACCACCGTCGGGGCGGTCCGCTCGAACGTCGACCGCGCCGTCGAGATCGCGCGGCGCGCGGCCGACGACGGCGCGACGCTCGTGGCGCTCCCCGAGCAGCTCATCGCCGGCTACTCCCCGGAGGACCTCGTCCAGTGGCGCGCGTTCGTCGACGCCCAGTGGGCCGAGCTCGAGCGCTTCGCGAGGGAGACGAGGGACCTCGCGTCCGTGTTCGTGCTCGGCCTCACCGTCGAGCGAGGGGCGCACCTCTACAACTCGGCGGCGCTCGTCCACGGGGGCGCCGTCGTCGGCGTCGTCCCGAAGGAGAAGCTCCCGACGTACAACGTCTTCTACGAGGCGCGGGTCTTCGCGCGCGGGACGCCCGGGCTCGTCGACCAGGTGCGAGGCGTGCCGTTCGGCGACCTGGTCTTCGACTTCGATTTCGGCGGCCTCGCGCTCGAGGTCTGCGAGGACCTCTGGTCGCCCGACGGGCCGATGCGGCGGCGCTCCTACGCGGGCGCCGAGGTCGTGGTGAACATCTCGGCGTCGCCGTACCGGCTCGGCGTGATGGCGACGCGCCGCGAGATGATCGCGACGCGCGCGGGCGACAACCAGTGCACCGTCGTCTACTCGAACCTCGTCGGCGCGAACGACGGCCTCGTGTTCGACGGCGGCGGCTTCGTCGCGCAGAACGGGCGCATCGTCTTCGAGCGCCCTCGCTACCAGGAGGGCTTCGGGGCGGTGAACGTCGACCTCGACCGCACGCGTCGTCTCCGCCAGGAGAACACGACCTGGCGCGCCGACCAGGAGACGTTCGCCGCCACGAGCCCCGAGATCCACCGCGTGGCGGTGAAGTCGAAGACCGGCGACCGCGAGCGCCTCGCGTACCCGATCCCCGCGAACCGGAGCTTCTTCCTGCCCGGCCCGGCCCCGTCGACGACGCCGCGCGAGGACTTCTGCGAAGACCTGCTCGACGCGCTGGCGCTCGGGGTCGGCGACTACTTCGAGAAGGTCGGCGCCTTCCAGACCATCGGCGTCGCGCTCTCCGGCGGCCGCGACAGCCTGCTCTGCCTCTACGTCGCGCGTCGCTGGATCCACCGGCGCTTCGGCCACCTCGGCGAGGAGGGCGAGCGGGAGAAGGCGCGCCAGATCCTCCGCGCGTTCTTCATGCCGTCGCGGTACTCGTCGAAGGAGACCCAGGCCGCGGCGGTGCAGGCCGCGAAGGACCTCGACGCGCCGCTCGCGATCGTCCCGATCGACGACGCGTTCGAGGCGGAGCTCCGCGCGGTGGAGCAGATGCTCCAGCCCGGCGAGACGCTCGGAAAGATGGCGCGCCAGAACGTGCAGGCCCGCATCCGCGCGGAGCGCATGTGGACCTGGACGAACTCGGCGAGCGGGCTGTTCCTCCAGACGAGCAACATGAGCGAGAAGGCGGTCGGCTACACGACCATCGGCGGCGACATGGAAGGCGCGCTCAGCGTGATCGCGAACGTGCCGAAGACCGTCGTGGGCTACCTCCTCGACTACATCATCGAGAAGACGAAGATGCCGGGCTTCGTCCTCACGCTGCAGAAGCCCGCCTCCGCGGAGCTCGCCGAGGACCAGGAGGACGAGCGTGACCTCATGCCGTTCCCGGTGCTCGACGCCTGCTTCGCCCTCTACGCCGGCGAGAAGATGTCGCCGGGCGAGGTGCGCGAGGTGCTCGTGACGATGTTCCCGGAGCACGACGAGGCGGCGATCGCGGTCTGGGCGTCCCGCTTCGCCCGCCTCTTCACGCAGTCGATCTACAAATGGGTGCAGACCCCGCTCTGCCTCCACGTCGGAAACCTCGACCTGGATCGCGAGCGCGCCCTCCAGCTGCCGGTGGTCCAGCGCACCGAGTGGGGGTGAATCCCACGGGACGCGTCGCCGGGGTAGGTCGATGGGCGCGTCCCGCGAGGGTCGCCGGCCGCGCCAGCCTTGGTAGACTGGGAGGAGTGTCCGCTCGATTCGTGACGATCCTGGTGATCGCGACGACGGCCGCGTGTGGGCTCGGCATCACGGGCGCCGCGTCGGACGTCGCCTCTTCGGACGCGGGGCCGGGCGGCGCGGACCTCGCGGACTCGGGCCTCGAGCTCGACGCGGGGAGCGTCCCCGCCGACGCGAACGACGGGGTCGACGACGCCCCCGACGCCGGCGTGAACGGCCTCACGCTGACGACGACGACGCCCGGATCCGAGCTCGCGCTCGACGTCGAGGGGACGGCCGGGTGGGCGCACTGGGGGCTGAACGCCAACACGAACGCCTACAACCAGCACGCGGGCTTCGTCGGCGCGATCCCGACCTTCCAGGTCGCCGTCCCGTCGGGAGGCATCAACCTCCGGACGATGTCGGACAGCCGGATCAAGATCACGTGGTCGCAGGGCACGCCGACGGAGGAGTCGCAGGGGACGCTCCACGGCGTCTATTCGAGGGACAGCCGCGTGACCTTCACCTTGGGCGTTCCATTGACCCCGAAGACCAGCGAGCTCGTGCTCTACGCGGGGCTGCACCGCGCGAGGGCGGAGCTCGTCGTCACCCTCGGCGAGGGAGACGACGCGATCGTCCGGTCGGCGACGTTCGACTTCGCGTCGGGCAACGCCGACTACCGATTCGCGCTCGCGCATCACGTCACGACGGACACGCCGCTCACGATCCGCTGGACGATGCTCCAGAAGTACGATCAGGGCAACTCGAACGTCACCCTCATCGCCGCCACCCTCCGCTGACGCTCGCCGCCGCTCCGCGCGTCTCGTCCCTCCCGCGCCGCCAACATCAACGAGCGTGAAGCTCGATCGAATTTCAGCTCGCGAAGCGGTCACTTAGCCCCGCGTCGTCAGGTCGCCGCGTCGCGTGAAGCTCGCCAGGAGCGCGATCGGGGCCCAGAGCGGGAAGAGCAGCGGGACGCAGCGCGCGATCATCGCGACGGCGCGCACGCCGGTCGCGCGCTCGCCGTCGCGCCGGACGAGCACGACCGAGTGGCCGCGCTGATCGTCCGGCTCCCACGGCTCCACCTGGAAGCGGGCGAACCAGTCGAGGGCCGGGACGACGACCCCGGCGAGCTTGCCCCAGAAGCGTGACGGATCGAAGCGGAGCCTCCGGGCGCGGTAGTCCGGCGTGACGAACACGCCGTAGAGCGAGAGCGCGAGGACGCTGAACGTCTCGACCTTCGACGTCGCCTGGATGACGACGTGGAACCAGACGCCCCACCAGAGCGCGACGACGCGCGTGGGACGGAGCCAGAGCGCGATGCACAGGACGAGCTCGGTCATGATGGCGAGCTTCGCCGTCGCGCTCGCGAAGTCGGGCCGCGCGAGGAGATCGACGACGGCCGGCGGCACCCCCTTCGCGATCGCGACGTGCGCGTAGCGGGCGATCCGATCGCCGAGGACCAGCCCGTCGCGCCAGTCGGGGTCGAGCAGCTTCGAGCCGCCGGACGCGAGGTAGACGAGCGACACCTGGAGCTGCGCGAGGCGGACGCCCCACCACGGGCCGAGCCGCGGCGCGGGCACGGCCGGCTCGGTCGCCCGCCACGACCGATCGCACGGCGTGAGCGAGAGGAGCAGCGCGTAGGCGTAGAGCGAGTAGCGGTTGTGGTGGAACTGGTTGCGATCGCAGAGCAGGAGCCAGAGCCCGAGCGCCGCGCTCACCGCGAGCGCCGGCCGCGCCCAGACGCCGATCGCGACCATCACCGCGAGGCAGACGCGCGCCGCGAGCACGACCGCGTAGACGCGCGGCGCGGGGACGAGCGCCTCGGGGATCATCGCGACGTGGAAGGTGTCGCCGAAGTACCCGATCTTGGCGAGCTCCTCCGCGGCCACGAGCGCGTGCCAGCCGAGCAGCGCGCCGACGGCCGCGCGCACGGGGCCGAGCACGTACCCGTCTTCGAGCTCGTCTCGAAAGCGCGCGAGCGCGGCGAGCATCTACGGCGCTCCGTCGGCGCGGCGCGGCGTCCACGCCTCGCGCTCGCGGCTCGTGAGCTGGTGGACGACCGGCTCGCGGCCGTTCCGCCGGACCGTCACGTCGAGCACGAAGCGACGCGTCTCGAGGTCGTCCGCCGCGGAGACGTGCGTCGCGAGGTCGTCGAGCGCCCGCTGGAGGCGCTCGAGCTGCGCCGCCGCTCCGTAGGACGCGGGCATCTCCTGATCGAAGGCCCAGAACGGCGTCGGGACGCGGTCGTACCAGGACATCCGGTGGTTCGTTCCGTCGCTCGCGCGCGCGATCCAGACGCCGCCCTCGACGGGCACCCGCGCGCGGGGGCCGCCGGGATCGCGCTCGAGCTCGCGGTAGAGGGCGAGCTTGATCGTGGACGACTCGTTGAACATACGGAACCCGAACGCGCCGTCGCTCCGCCGCCCCGCGGTGACGATCAGCGTCGCCTGGACGGCGAGCCAGAGGAGCGCGAAGAGGATCCGGTGGTTCTTCCCGGTCCCCGCCGCCGGGAGCGACGGGAGCCCCGAGGTCCGCGTCGTCGCGCCCGCGCCGTCGGGCGGCGCCTCCTCGGCGCCGGGCGCGCGACGGTCGCTCTCCCGCGGCTCCTCGTCTCCCTCCACGAGCCCACGCTAGACAATCTTTCGCCCGCGCGCACCGTTCTGCGGTGGCGCGGGCTCGTCGGCCCGCGCCGAGGAGCGGTCGAGCTCGTCGCCCGACGCGCGCGGCCTCGTCGCCCCGGACGCGGGCGCCGCCTGCCGCGGAGGCGCGCGTACGCACGTCGCGGCGGGACAAACTTTTTGTCTCCGCGCATCGATGTGGGACACTTGGTGCTGGTGCGCCGTCTCCTCCCGATCCTCGCCCTGTTGCCTGCGCTCGCGTGCGGCGAGGCCGTCGCCAAGCCGAAGACGTCGCCGCTCGACGGCCTCGGCGGCAAGGCGGGCGCGGGCGCGGGGGGCGACCGCCCCATCGCCACCGAGCCGGTCGACGTCGTCTCGCCGCGGGGCCAGTCGGTCGTCGGCGCGCTCGAGCGGCCCGCCGCCCTCCGTCGCTTCTTCGAGTCCCTCGCGCGCCTCGAGTCGGGGCAGGCGCAGGACGACGTGCGCATCACGCAGTTCGGCGACTCCCACACCGCCGCGGACATCCAGACCGCCGCGGTTCGGCGCGCGCTCCAGACCCGCTTCGGCGACGGCGGGCGCGGGTTCGTCGCGATCGGGCGGCCGTGGAAGCGCTGGCTCCAGGACGGCGTGCGCGTCGGGATGTCGACGGAATGGGCGCCCGAGAAGGGGAAGCTCGAGCGCGGCAGGCTCGTCGGGGACGGCCTGTACGGGCTCTCCGGCATCGGCCTCTTCACGCGCCAGCGCGGCGCGCGCGCGTGGGCGGACTTGACCGCCAAGACCTCCCGCGCGGAGCTCGCGTACCTCGAGCAGCCGAGCGGCGGAGCGTTCGACGTCTTCGTCGACGGCGTCCGCGTCGTGCGGGTCTCGACCCGCGGCGAGCGGTCGTCGTCCGCGTTCCGCGCCTTCGACGTCGCCGAGAGCTCGATCCACCAGGTCGAGGTCCGCGCCGTGGGCGACGGCGACGTCCGCGTCTTCGGCATGTCGCTCGAGCGCCTGCAGCACGGGATCGTGCTCGACGCGCTCGGCATCAACGGGGCGCGGATCACGACGGCGCTCTCGTGGAACGAGCAGCACTGGGCCGAGCAGCTCAAGCACCGCGCGCCCTCGCTCGTGGTGTTCGCCTACGGCACGAACGAGTCGACCGACGTCGACATGGCGCAGCACGTCTACGAGCGACAGCTCGTCGACGCGCTCGGTCGCGTCGCGCGCGCGGTGCCGAGCGCGTCGTGCCTCATGCTCGGGCCGCCGGATCGCGCGATCGAGACGAAGGACGGCTGGGTGACCGCCGCGAAGATCTCCGAGATCATCGCCGCGCAGCGGCGCGTGGCGGAGGCCGCGGGCTGCGCGTTCTACGATCAGCTCGCGGCGATGGGCGGCGAAGGCTCGATCGCCGCCTGGGCCGCCGAGGCCCCGCCGCGCGCGCAGAAGGATCGCGTGCATCTTACACGGGAAGGCTACGCGCAGCTCGGCGGCTCGTTCGCGGCCGATCTGATGCGCGCCTACGCGGGCTGGCGGCGCGACGCCGGCTTGCCGCCCTCGCGCGTGCCGCCACCGGCGGATTCGCCGCCGCCCGGCGGCGTGTCGCGCGACCTGCCGCTCCCGCCGGCGGACGGCCTCGACGAGCCGTGACGCCGAGCGCCCGGCCAGACCGCCGGGGCGCGTCGCGCGGGTGAGGCACGGCGCGCGAGGAGGACGTCCGAGCGCCGCGTCCGCTCGCGCGACCGGTTCACTCCTCGGTCGAAGGGGGCCGCCGCGACCTCGCGCTCGCGCCGGCGGGCGGGCGCGTGCTGGGGGCGCGCGGTCGCTTCGTCGGGCGCGCGCTCCCCGCGCCGGTCTTCTCGTCCACGAGCTCGAGCCAGCTCATCTCCACTTCCATGGTCGCGTGGCGACGGGGCGGGGGGCGCTCCGTGGTCGAGACGACCGGCATCGGCGGAAGCGTCCGGGCGGCGCCCGGCAGCCGCGGAGGCCGCTTGCGCGACGAGGGCGGCGGCGCGAGAGGCTCGACGCGCCCCGAGGTCGCCGCGCGCTCCTCCTCGGCCGGCTCCGCCTGCGCCGGCGGCGCCGCGGGCGCGCGCGCCGTCGCGTGGGCGCCCTCGTCCTCGAGCCACGCCAGCTGGACCTCGAGGGTCGCGCGGCGCGGAGGCCCCTTCGTCGCTCGCGCGGCCTCCGGCTTCGTGCTGCGGGACGCCGACGGCGTCTGGGAGGGTCGCTTGGAAGAACGCGCCGGGGGCCTCGATTGCGCCACGATCCGAACGATACACGGACGCGGGCCGGCGCCACAGCGCTACGTCCGAGCGCCCGAGACGTCAGAACCGGGCGCCGAGCGCGAGCGCCCCGACGGCGCCGGAGATCCCCGTGAGCGCGCCCTCTTCCCGGAGGAAGGACACGCCGCCGGTCGCGGACAGATCGGCGAACCACGCCCGCGACAGCGCGAGGCGGCCGGCGACCACGACCTCGGGCCCGAACGCGAACGCGCTCTTCGTCTCCGAGGCCGCGCCGGAGGCCGCGGCGGCGCCCGTGGGCGCGACCGTCTGGACGACCAGGCCGGCGCGACCGCCGGCGCCCGCGCGGAAGGTGAACGCGCCGGCGGGCAGGCGCAGCTCGACCCCGGCGCGCCCGTAGCCGCCCACGAGCGACTCGTCCTTGTCGGCCAGCGAGCGTCCGGTGAGCTCCGCGCCGCCCCCGACGGTGAGCGCCAGCCACCTCCACGCGTGCGCGTACGTCGCGCGCGGGCCGTGCACGAACCCGGTGCGCGCGTTCACGCCGGCGTCGTAGCCGGCGGAGAGCTCGTGGCGCGGCGCGGCCGGCGCCGGCTCGGCGCGATCGGGGTCGTCGCCTTTCCTCGCGACGACCTCGAGCGAGCTCGCGGTGAAGTCGCGCTCCTCGAGCCTTCGCGACTCGCCCTCGGCGATCGCGATCTGCGCGACGGAGCCGGCCGCGCCGGCTCGGCGGTGGACGACGTAGCGACCGGGAGGGACGCGCAGCGTGAGGGCGCGATCCGGCGAGCCCCAGAGCTCCGAGAGGACGCTCTTCGCGCCGGCGGAGTAGACGAGGAAGTGCGTGTCGCGCGCGCGCGGGAGGGTGACGCTCGCCACGCGCGCGCTCGTCTGCGTGAGGACCACCGGCGCGGCCTCCCGCAGGGTCATCACGGCCTCGGGCTTCTGCATCACGCCGCTGCTCTTCGCCGAGCGGATCAGCGTCTGCGAGTGCGCGAACGCGAAGCTCTCGTCGAGCGTGACGCGCGCGTCGCCGTTGGTGTCGGCCGCGCCGCGGAGCCCGCTGAGCCACGCGTGGGTGAAGATCGCGCCCTGGAGCTCGTCGGACTCCTGCGCCGCCTCGCCGTCGCTCGACGCGTGCAGCCACACCTGCCCGGACGCCTGCGGGATCATCGTGGCGGAGATCGAGAAGGGCTCGTCGGCCGTGAAGCCCTTCTCGCGCGTGGCGCGACAGGCGTCGGTCACCGCGATGCGCAGTCCGGCCGGGACCTCGGCGAGCTTCGAGGACAGCTCGGAGACGAGGACGCGATCGGCTCCGAGGTGGAGCGCGTCGCGATCGCCGTGGCCGCTGAAGTAGAAGACGAGGGTGACCTCCTCGGCGCGGTGGCGCTGCGCCTCCGCCTTCGCCCGATCGATCGCCGCGAAGAGGGCGCCGCGGTTCGGCTCGTTCAGGAAGAAGGCGTGCTCGCTCCGCACGCCGCCGAGCGACACCATGACGTCGCGCACGCGCTTCGCGTCGTTGTCGGCGAACTTGAGGGGCCGCTCCGCGGGGAGCCCGAGCTTGTTCCCCGCCGAGACGAGGATGCGCACGGGCTCGGCGAGCGCGTCGGCCGAGACGCAGGCGAGCCCGATCGCGGCGAGCGCGGCCGCGACCCGGCGGAGGGGCCGCGAGGTCAAGGCGACCGCTCCCACTCGACGCGCACGGCGGAGACCCCCTCGAAGCGCCGCTCGCTCCGGGCGCGCGCTACGGCCTCCGGTGAGCCGACCAGGACCGTCCCCTGCATCGGCGAGGCGTCGACGCGCGCGGACCGCTCCGAGAAGTGCGTCCCCGGCCGGCGGACCCCCTCGGACATGAGCTCCACCCAGCTCGCGTCGTCGCCCATCACGGCGGCGAGTATGGCCTGCTCCCGGTCGAGCGCAACCTCGACGCGCAGGCGATCGCCCGGCCGGATCCGCACGACGCCGGTGAAGCGCGCCTGCTCGCCGGCGCGCTCGCGGATCACCGCGACCTGGATCCCTCCCTTGAACGTCGTCTCGGGGTCGGGATCGCGGGTCACGACGGGCGCGCTCGGCCGCTCTGCGGTCGGCGCGGCCGGCGCGAGCGCGTCCTTCGTGGACGGCGAGCGCAGGAGCAGGAGGAGCGCGGCGGCCGCGGCGAGCGGGACGGCGACGGTGCTCGCCTTCATCCACCCGCGCCGGCGCGCGGCGTCGCGCGCTCGGGTCTGCGGCTCGGCTCGGGGACCGCCTTCGCCCGCGCGGCTCGCGCGCTCGCGATCCTGCGCCGCGACGCGGGCGACGACGTCGTCGGCCCGCGCGCGCGAGGGGCCCGCCGCGAGCGCGCCGCGGACGCGCTCCACGAACGCGCTGCAGCGGTCGCACTCCGCGAGGTGAGGCTCGAGGAGGTCCTCCGTCTCGCCGCACGCGAACGCTTCGAGGTCGAGGCTGCTCGGATGATGGGTCATGACGGAGCCTCCGTGCTCGCGTGCGACGACAGGCCGAGCTGCGAGCGGATCCGTTGCGTCCGCTTGTTGACCGTCACCCGCGAGACGCCGAGCTCCGCCGCGGCGTCGCCCTGGCTCATCCCGTCGACGAAGAGCATGATCGCGAGGGTCTGCTGTTCGTCGTCGAGCAGCGCGAGCGACTCGAGCGCGGCGAGCCGCGCCTCGGCGTCGACGCCGGGCGCGGGCCCGAGGGGATCGAGCGACTCGAGCCCGTCGCTCGACAGCGCCTCCCGGACCCGCTTGCCGCGCCGCAGGAGATCGAGGCACGTCCGATCGGCGGCGCGGCACAGCCAGCGGTAGGGAGAGGCGGCTTCGCGGAGCGGCTGACCGCGACGGAGCAGCGCGGCGAGGAGCTCCTGGAGCGCGTCCTCTCCCAGCGCGTGATCGCGCATGAGGAGCCTGCAGCGCCGCTCGAGGAGCGCTCCGTAGCGGTGGTACACGTCGCTCACCTCGCTCGCGGAGAGTCCACGCGACAGCACGTCGTCGGTCCGGCCGTCACTGGCCGGCGTCGGGCGCGGCGCCGCCGTCGATCGCGCCGCCGCCGACGGGGCACGGCCACCCGAGCGGGACGGGCTGGTCGGGGTCGATCCCGGCGCCGCCCCACCCACCTCCGCATCCGTACGGGGCGGGCTTCTCGTCCGAGTACGCTCCCGCGCAGAGACCGACCGGAGCGGGAGACGGCGTCCAGCAATCGTCGGGGTCGGGCTCGTACGTGTAGCTGTAGCCGTCGCTGGAGCACTTGAGGCGCGGATCGTCCGGCGACGGGTGATATCCGCCGGAGCTCCCTCCCGAGCTCGAGCCGTCGTCCGGGTCGGGCGCCGCGGGCGACGGCTCCGCGGAGCTCGACACGATGGCGCTCGACGAACAGATCGCGCCCGGGAGCTTGGTGCGCGTCGAGAGCTTCAGCTCGACGACGTGGAGCGGGAGCCACCGCCCCTCTTCCCAGGCGAGGTTGTACCCCGCCGCGGGCAGGATCCCCGAGCGATCGCGGAGCTTCTCGTAGTCGAGCGCCCCGCCGTCGCGCAGGTAGGCGAGGAGGAGCTCGTCGTTGCCGCCGATGACCTCGTCGATCGGGTTCGCGTACGGACCCTCGAGATCGAGCTTGCCGTTCCCGTTCGTGTCGACGTAGACGACGAAGCCGGCGATCGCCGCGCTGAGCGGCTTCGTGATCTGTCCGCCGACGGTGTCGCGGGGCGCGAGCTGGGTGTTGAACGCGAAGCCGCCGCCGCGGCTCCCGCTGCTGCTCGCGCCGCCCCCGCTGCTGGGGTCGTCGCCGCCGTTGCTGCCGCTGCTGCTCGTGCCCGAGCCCGGCGTGACGGTGTCGTCCGTCGGCGCAGGCGCCGAGCCGCTGCTCAGGCTGTCGTAGTCGCTCTCCGCCGACGCGAAGTAGCTCTCCGGGGGGATCGAGAGGTCCATCGTGAACTTGCCGTTCACGACCGCGACGTCGTTGCCCGGGGCCACGGCGGTCGTGGCGCCGACCCTCCACACGAGCGCGACGCGCGTGTTCGACGGGATGCTCGCCCCCGTCAGGGCGCCCGACACGGTGGCGACCCGCTCGGTCGACGAGCCGCGCGTGGGATCGGAGATGCCGCCGCACGCGACGAGCGCGGAGATGGCGCCGAGCGACGCGGTGACGGCGAGAGACAGTCGGAAGGAAGTAAGTCGTTTCATCGGAGCTCCCTGGTCTGGTGCAGCGTTCTGGACCGTAGACGCAGGCACGGGGCACGGGTGTAAAGCACGCCCCGGACGATTTTCCAGGAGCGGCCCGCCGGATCGCGGCGAGGCGCCGACAATCCACCGTGATTCCTGGCGTGTAGACGGGACGGGGCGGCGTCAGTTGGTCGGCGCCGCGCCGCCGGTCTTCGCGCCCGGCCAGGCCTCGTAGCCGCTCGTCAGCGCCTTGAAGAGGAGGTCGCCGAGGATCTCGCCGCCCTGCGGCGACGGGTGGGTGAGGTCGCTCCCCGCGAGCCCCTTCTTCACCCAGCTCGCCATCGCGCCTTCCCCGCCCATCGCCTCGTAGGTGTTCCAGAAGCCCACCCCGGCCTCGGCGGCGACCTTCTTCTGCGACTCGACGAGGTGCTTGATGATCGGCTTCGTGCGGAGGGCGCCGGTCGACTCGTTCTTCTCGGCGCGATCGAGCGGGGCGACGACGAGGACCGACGCCTTCGGGGCGGCCGACTTGACCTTCTCGACGAGGGCGCGGAGCGTCTTCTGGTACGCCTCCTTGTTGAGCACGCCCATCTCGCTCTCGTTCGTGCCGTAGTGGAGGATGACGAGCGCGGGGTCGCGCAGGTCCATCTGCTCCTTCCAGTGCGCCGCGTCCATCGCGCCGAGGAGCTCGCCGCGCCCGCCGTTGGCGCCGAGCGAGTCGTAGACGACGCCCGGCGTGTCGCGCTCGAGCGCGACGCCGAAGAGGCGCGGCGCGCCGCTCACCACCTTGAGCGTCATCTTCGCCTCGCCGTCGGGCACGGCGAACGACTTCACGCGCGACGTCTTCGTCTCGCCCTTGGTCGAGAAGCGCTCGGTCTTCCGCTCGCCGTTGATCTGCGCCTCGAGGTCGACGTCGCCGCCGTTCGGCGTCTCGAGGTAGTAGACGTCGAAGCGCGAGACCTTCTTGCCGTAGGTCTGTCCGGTGCCGGTCCCGTACCAGGAGCGCGCGCCGGCCGAGCCCGTGAAGCTGACGCCGCCGAGCCCGTACATCAGGTCCTTCACGAACGGGCCGGTGACGCGGCTCGAGCTCCAGCCCTCGGTCGCGCCCTGGACGACGTCGTTGTGGAAGTACCAGTCCCACGGCTTCGCCACGAGGATGAAGCCGTGCCCGGCGTCGCCGAACTCGGCCTGCATCTTCCGGCGCATCGTCCCCGAGACGTAGTCGCTCGTCAGCACGCTGTCGCCGTAGTGGAGGATGCGCGTCACCGCGCCGGCCTCCTTCTTCTTCGTCCGGTCGAGCCGCGCGTAGAAGGCGTCGAGCGCGTGGCCCGACGGATCGTCGACGGCGATCGAGCCCTTGGTCTTCGCGAGGTTCGCCGCGGAGGGCTGCGCGAGCGCCGGGCCTTCGGGGAGCGCGTTGGTGACGGTCGCCTCGTTCTTCGACGCGGCGAGCGACGTCTCGCCCTGTGTCGGCGCCGCCGCGGGGCTCTTCGCGGCCTCCGCGATCTCCGCGGCCTCGGCGGCTACGTCGGCCTTGTCCCAGGGCGCGCGCGCGACGCGGTAGCGCGCGAGCCGCGGCGTCGCGTACGGGACCGCGAGGAGCACGAGCATCACGCCGACGGCGATCGACGTCTTTCCGCCCAGGGGGTGAGCCACGTTCGACGAATAGAACGCGCGGCGGCCCGCAGCAACTCCGCCGCAGGTCGCGCCGGGGCGGAATCCAGCGCGAGCGGTGGCTCGGACCGTGCTTGAGCCCGACGAGAGGACGGGCGCTCCGCCCGAACGAACCCATGGCGAGGATCTCCGAAAACGACGAGCTCGGGACGACGAACCACCCGATTCGCCTCGTTCGACGGCGCCACCGGCGCGTCGAGCAGGAGGACATCGACCGCGCGATCGCGGAGCGGACCGAGGCACGGGAGGACCAGGAGCCGGAGCCGCTGGGCGTTTTTGTCATACCGGACGATCGCATGTCGCCTGCGGTCTCGGGCGGCATCGCCGGCTTCGCGGGCGGCCTCGCCGCGCTCGGCTCGGTCCACGCGCTCGCGCCGGCGGCGCTCGCGCGCCCCGTCCTCGCCGTGGCCGAGGCCCGGGGGGTCGACCTCGCCGTCTCGTTCGGCGTCGCGTACGTCACCGCGGCGGCCGTCGGCGCGCTCGTCGGAGGCACGTTCGCGGTCGTGACCCGCTACCTCCGGCGGTGGGGACCCTTGCTGCTCTGGGCGCTCGTCTTCTTCGTCAGCTTGGCCACGCTCCTGCTCGCGCTCTCGAGCGCGTACGGTCGAGGCGCCGGGCCGGCGCTCTCCGGTCCGATCCTCGCGGCGAGCGCGGCCTTCGCGGTCGTCGTCTCCTTCTCCTTGCCCATTCGACGCCGGCGCTGAGATAACCGGGGCCGCTCCCCTCGCCGGAGCGCTCCATGCTCTTCAACAGCCCCGTCTACGGCGTCTTTCTCCTCGTCACGTACGTGGCGTTCTGGGCGCTGCGCCGGCGGTCGTTCCTGCGGCCGCTGTTCTTGATGGCGGCGAGCTACGTCTTCTACTTCGTCGGGACCTACGACTCCGCGCGCGAGCAAGACGTCCCCTTCGGGCCGCTCGGCTGGACGATCCTCTGCGTCGGGATCATCTTCGTCGGCAGCACGCTCGACTTCTGGATCGGCCGCGCGCTGGGGCGCACGGAGGACCCCACCACGCGCAAAGCGCTCCTGCTCGCGTCGGTCTTCTACTACCTGGGCGTCCTCTCGGTCTTCAAGTACTTCAACTTCGCCGTGGACTCCGTGGCCCAGGTGGCCGCGTGGCTCGGCGTCGAGCTCTCGCCGACGCACCTCCGGCTGGTCCTGCCCTTCGGCATCTCGTTCTTCACGTTCGAGACGATGAGCTACACGATCGACGTCTACCGCCGCGAGATCCCGCCGGCCGATCGCTACCTCGACTACCTCCTCTTCGTCGCGTTCTTCCCGCACCTCGTCGCGGGCCCGATCGTGCGGCCGAAGTCGATGCTCCCGCAGCTCGCCGCCGAGCCCGTCGCGAGCGACGCGACGCGCGCCGAGGGGCTGTTCTTGATCGCGACCGGGCTGATGAAGAAGATCGTCATCGGCGACTACCTCGGCCTGAACCTCGTCAACCGCGTGTTCGACAACCCCGAGCGCTACACGTCGCTCGAGGTGCTCGTCGGCGTCTACGCGTACGCGATCAAGATCTACGCGGACTTCTCCGGCTACAGCGACGTGGCGATCGGCAGCGCGAAGCTCTTCGGCTACGAGCTGCCGCGGAACTTCGACGCGCCGTACACGTCGGCCGATCTCCAGGAGTTCTGGCGCCGCTGGCACATCTCGCTCTCGACGTGGCTCCGCGACTACCTGTACGTGACGCTCGGCGGGAACCGCGGCGGCACCTGGAAGACCTACCGGAACCTCCTCCTCACGATGGTGCTCGGCGGCCTGTGGCACGGCGCCTCCTGGAACTTCGTCATCTGGGGCGCGCTCCACGGCGGAGCGCTGGCGGTGAACCGCGCGTGGCAGCGGGCCCGTCAGGCGCGGCGCCCGATGCAGCCGCTCGGCGCGCCGTACCGCGCGGCGCCGGCGCCCGACGCGGCCCGCGCGAAGCCGAACGATCCGGTCGCCGGCGGGGCGGAGGTCACGCGCCCGCCCGTCGTGATGACGCCGGGGCGCGCGGTCGCCGTGCTCGCGACGTTCCACTTCGTCTGCTTCGCGTGGATCTTCTTCCGCGCGCCGACGTTCGCGCACGCCACGCTCATGCTCGAGCGCATGGGCAAGCTCTCCGAGGGGGCGCCGAACCTCACGCCGCGGATCCTCCTCGTCCTCGCGCTCGGGCTCGTGACGCACTTCGTCCCGCGCTCGATCTACGAGCGCGTCCGGGGCACGTTCGTGCAGAGCCCGGCGGTCGTCCAAGGCGTGGTGCTCGCGGGGTGCGCGTACGTGCTCCACTTCGCCGCCGGCGCCAAGGCGGAGCCGTTCATCTACGGTCAGTTCTGAGCGGCTCGCGCCTCGGCCCTCTCCCGCGTCGCCCCGGAGCTCGGCCGCGCGTCAGCGCCTCTTCAGCGTCCAGACGCCCTCCTCGGAGCCGGCGCTCCTCCCGCTGTACTCGAGCGTGTCACCCTCGTCGCAGAACGCGTAGGTCTCGCCGTCGCCGGTCGTGACGTTGTTCCCGGTCACGGTGAAGGTGGTGGCGCTGTTGGCGCTCTCTTCGCTCTCGATCGTGCACACGCAGTCGGCCGTCCCCGTGCACGAGATGGAGCCGAACGCGCTCTTGTACGCGTCCGCGAGCGCGGCGCACCGGCCGGCGGAGCAGGCCGCCGGGACGACGATCGTTCCGGAGATCCGGACCGTCGCCCTGCGGGAGAGCGCGCCGTCCTTGAAGTAGAGAGAGCCGACGGCCGTGACCTTCGCGTTCGTCGTGTCGAGCGACGGGCACTGCTCGCGCGCGCTCGCGAAGACGTCGTCGACGCAGCCGCTCGTGTAGTCGTACGTGCCCTGCGGGGAGCCTCCGCACGCGGAGAACGGCGCGCACGAGCCGGCGACCTCGATCACCGCGGTCGACGGCGGCGGGAGCGACGGGTCCGGGGATCCGGAAGAGCCGGAGGATCCGGAAGAGCCGGAGGATCCGGAAGAGCCGGAGGATCCGGAGGACGTGCCCTCGCCGTTGTTCACGGTCGTCGAGCAGGCCGCGACGGTGGCGAGCAAAAGAACGGAGAGAGAGGCGTTGAAGGAACGGCGCATGTCGGCTCCTGGCGAGTGGATAAGCACCCCTCACGTCGAGGGGATGCCCTCGCGAGCTGCACGTCGGGTGCCTCGCGCGCGCGCCGCCAACGAGCCGAAAGGACGTCGCCGGCCGCGTCATCGCCGACGCCGAGGGCCCCTCGTGAGCCCGACCGGCGCGTCGTCGGCGACGCGGCGACGTCCCCCTCGGCCCGGCGGCGCCGGTGCGGTAGAACCGAGCCCGATGACCATCGAGACGAGGGATCGGCGCGCGCGCATCGGCTTCGGTATCGCCAACCTGGCGGTCGCGGCGTTCGCCGTCATCGGCGTCTTCCGCCTCCTCCCGACGCGGTGGTGGGTGGTCGACACGGGCGCGGTCGCCGTCGGCCTCCTCCTCGGCTCGTCGGGCCTCACGCTCCTCGCCAAGGCGCCGATCGCCGAGCCGCTCACCCGCGCGGCGTCGGCGCTCGTCCTCGCGATCGGCCTCGCGCTGTTCGCGGCGATCGTGACGACGGCGGGGTGGATCGGCGGCGTCTACGGGCAGGTCGGCGCCAACGGCGCGATCATCTTCGGCCTCGTCGGCGCGCTCGTCCTCCCGTACGTCGTCGTGCTCCCCGCCGTCGAGCTCGCGTGGATCGGCCCGCGCGCGAGGCCCGCGGAGCGCTCGACGCCGGCGGCGGACGAGCGCGGCGAGAAGAAGGAGCGGAGATGAGCCGGCGCGCGCTCGGGCGCCTGCTCGGCGTCTACGCCGCGCTCCTCGTCGTCCTGTGCGTCGGCGTTCGGGCTTGGTTCTCGCTGTCCGCGCCGCCGCGCGAGGTCGTCGTCGAGAGCTGGTGGAAGGACGGCGCGCGCGTCGGGCGCTTCGTGCGCGCGCCGGGCGACGCGGCGGGACCCAGGCCGTCACCAGACGTGGTCGCGGTCCACGAGGTCGTCACCGGCGAGGCGCCCCTCTGCGCGCAACCCTTCCTCTTCACGCTCGGGCTCGTGCCGGGGCGCGACGGCGTGAGGGCCGAGCTCGACGGCGAGGTCGCGTACGCGACGGTCGACGACCTCCTGGCGCTCCAGGCCTACGACCGCGCGCACCTCTGGACGGCGGCGAGCTTCGGCTGGGGGACGCATCGCGCGACGGTCCTCCACGTCCTCTCCGAGCAGCTCGGCGTCCGGGCGCAGGAGATCGCCGAGCGGGCGAAGCTCACGCGGGTGCGCTTCGAGCGCCGCGTGCCGCCCGGCGCGCGCGACGAGGCCCGCGCCGCCGCGCCGAGCCCGGAGCGCGTCACCGAGGCGACCCTCTCGCGCGAGGTCGTCCTCCGAGGCGTGCGCGAGGCCGGGACCCACCTCGCGCGCGCCGTCGACGACGACGGGCGCTTCCGCTACATGATCGACGCGTCGACGAACACGACCCTGCCCGGCTACAACTGGCCGCGGCACTCCGGCTCGACGTTCTTCCTCGCGCAGGCGGCGTCGGTGCTCGACGATCCGTTCGTCCGCTACGCCACGCTCCGCGCGGCGGCGCGCCTGCGCGACGCGATGATGCGCGACTGCGGCGACCAGCGCTGCGTCTGCGAGGAGGGCGAGATCGCCGAGATCGGCTCGAGCGCGCTCGCCTTGATCGCGTTCACGGAGGTCGTGCGGACCGGCGCCGACGGCGCCTACCGCCCCGCCGTCGCCCAGCTCGCGGCCTTCCTGCGGAGCCAGCAGCGGCCCGACGGCGAGTTCCAGCACCAGTTCAACCGCGTGACGAGGCGGCCGATCGACGTCCAGTTCCTCTACTTCAGCGGCGAGGCGACGCTCGCGCTCGCGCGGGCGCACCGCATCACGGGCGATCCCGCCGATCTCGAGGCCGCGCGGCGCGGCCTCGCGCGCCTCTCGGGCAGCGGCTGGAGCTTCTTCGGGAGCCGCTACTACTTCAGCGAGGAGCACTGGACCTGCCAGGCCGTCGCGGAGCTCTGGGACCGCGCTCCGGATCGCGAAGCGCTGGCCTTCTGCGCGCGCTGGCACGAGTACCAGCGGCGCCTCCAGCAGGACGCGGACGAGACCCCGTTCGACGCGGACGGCGCGTTCGGGCTGGGGCCGCTCGTGTCGCCGCGTGTCACGCCGGCGTCGAGCCGCGGCGAGGCCGCCGGGGCGCTCCTCGACGTGCTCGTGCGCGAACGCCTCGCGGGGCGGGGCGCGCGCGACGACGAGCTCGTCCTCGTCGACCGTGAGCTCCGTCGCGCGCTCGCGTTCGTCTTGCGCCATCAATTCGATCCCGGCCCGAGCCACCTCTTCCTCGATCCTGTGGCGGTGCGCGGCGCGGTGCCAGGAAGCCCCGTCGACTGGCAGCTCCGGATCGATTACGCCCAACACGCCGGCAGCATGATGGTGCGGTGGCTGGAGGTCGACGCGCTCGCCGCACCGAGGTGATCGGTTGGGCCTGCCTCTTGCTCCCTCCGACGGTAGTGCTTCGTCGCTCACCCCTGGCCGAAGAGTCACGCGGTCGTCTCGGGCGATGCTCCCGCCGGGCCCCGGCGAGGCGAGCCGAAGGAGCGGGGGTGTCGAGCGAGGAGAGGGCAGGTGGCCTGCCGGGCGGCGGTCCGCCTACATCGCCCCCCCGAAATGCGCAAGAAAAGTGGTCAGTTCAAAAGTGCGATCGTAGCTTTACCGGAGCGTGGGGTGATTCTTCAGCCCTCGAGCTCAACAGCCGAAAGCGACCTGGGAGGGTAATGCCGAACGATTGCTGGCAACGGTGGGAGGCGCCGCTCGTACGGAGCGAAGCCGACGCTCACATCGTTACCCGGTCCAGCATCGAGCGAGGCCCCACGCGGCGGGACCCGCGGGGAACCTTCCGTGCACGAGGCGACAGTACCGGCCCTGCACGACGAGATGGCACGAGACACGGCGAAAGCCGAAACGACAACCACGATACGAACCCACAGCGCGCCTCCGCGATGGGCAGCGCTGTGGAAGCGAGCAGGCGTGCGCGTGGCCACGATGGGACGTTCGTGAGTCCCATCGAGCTCACGACGGACGTCGCGCGATTCGGCGTCAGCGCGTCCGCGCGTCTGGCGCATGTCAACGGAGCGCTCGAGGCGAGCGACGGTCACACCTACGAGGTCCAAGAAACCGACGGTGCCGACCCGAGCGAGCGGAGAGCCTCTCAAGCCACCGTCGGGGACGGGTGCCCCGGCGTTGTCACGATGAATCGGCTGCGTGTAGCAGCCCACGAGGTAATGGATGGCCCTCTCAACACGTTCCCGCGAGTACGCGGGGGCTCCAATCATCACGTCTCTCGAGGCGGTCACGCTCGAAGAGGCACTGGCCTATTTGGACTCGGCGGGAGGTGACGAGCTCACGGCGGCGTATTCGCTCGCCCGGGATCGCAACCTCCTCGACGGAGACAAGGACGAGCCAGATGAGGCGGAGGTACACCATGCTCTGTTCCTGTTGCGCCGCGCTCGCGGGCTCAACGCGCCCAGCTTCGACCTGATGCGCGTTCAGCTCCGCCGGCTCGTCGCCGCCTAGGACGGAGAACGAGAGTCGAGCCCCGGGCCGAGAGAGTCACCCACTTCTCGGCCCGGGACCGATGGACGGGCAACGTCCGTCGGCGAGGGGAGTTAAGGGCGCGGCCGTCCTTTTCGCGGCGCGCGCGACCGTCCGAGACCGCGGCCGAGCCCGAGCGGCGGCGAGCCCGAGCGGCGGGGCTTCACGGGAGCCATCCGGCTCGCCCGCGCGCGGGCGAGATGGTAGAGGCGTCGGCGAGAAGGAAAGCTCGCTCCCATGAAGATCGTGTGCATCGGCGGCGGCCCCGCGGGTCTCTACTTCGCGCTCCTCTACAAGAAGGCACGGCCCGACGCGGAGATCACCGTCGTCGAGCGCAACGCGCCGGGGGTCACCTTCGGCTGGGGGGTCGTGTTCTCCGACGAGACGCTCTCCTACCTCGAGGAGAACGACCGGCCCACGCACGAGTCGATCACGAAGAGCTTCGCCCACTGGGACGCGATCGACATCCACTACAAGGGCGCGCGCCTGCGCTCGGGCGGTCACGGCTTCTCCGGCATCGCGCGGAAGGAGCTCCTCGTCATCCTCCAAGAGCGCTGCCGCGAGCTCGGCGTGAAGCTCGTGTTCGACACGGAGGTCGACGACCACGAGGCGGTCGTGAGCCGGCTCGGCGGCGCCGATCTCGTCATCGCCTGCGACGGCGTGAAGAGCAGGATCAGGGACCGCTTCGCGGACGCGTTCAAGCCGTCGATCGATCTCCGGCGCGCGCGCTACATGTGGCTCGGGACGAAGAAGAAGTTCGACGCGTTCACCTTCTACTTCGAAGAGAACGAGCACGGCATGTTCCAGGCGCATGCCTACCGCTTCGACGAGGACACGAGCACGTTCATCGCCGAGTGCGACGAGGCGTCGTTCCGCGCCGCCGGCCTCGACCGGACGTCGACGGAGGAGAGCATCGCGTACCTCGAGAAGCTCTTCGGGGCGCACCTCGGCGGCGAGCGCCTCCTCGCGAACCGCTCGCAGTGGGTGCAGTTCCCCACCGTGAAGAACGAGAGGTGGAGCCACGAGAACGTCGTCCTCATGGGCGACGCGGCGCACACGGCGCACTTCTCGATCGGCTCGGGGACGAAGATGGCGATGGAGGACTCGATCGCGCTCGTGAAGGCGCTGCTCGAGCACCCGACGAGCATCCCGCGCGCGCTCGAGGCCTACGAGGAGGAGCGCCGGCCGATCGTCGAGCGCACGCAGAAGGCCGCGCAGGACAGCCTGCTCTGGTTCGAGAACGTGAAGCGCTACCGCGATCTCGAGCCCGCGCAGTTCGCGTTCAGCCTGCTCACACGCAGCAAGCGGATCACGTTCGACAACCTGAAGCTCCGCGACACGGCGTTCGCCGAGCACGTGCGCTCCTGGCACGAGGAGCGCGTCCTCGGGGCGAAGCCGGGCGCGCCGGCGATGTTCACGCCGCTGTCCTTGCGCGGCCTCGAGCTCCCGAACCGCGTCGTCGTCTCGCCGATGTGCATGTACTCGGCGGTCGACGGGCTGCCGAACGATTTCCACTTCGCGCACTACCTCGCGCGGGCGATGGGCGGCGCCGGCCTCGTGATGTGCGAGATGACCGACGTCTCGCGCGAGGGCCGGATCTCGCCGGGCTGCGCGGGGATGTACCTGCCGGAGCACCGGGCGGCCTGGCAGCGCATCGTCTCGGCGGTGCACGAGCGGACCGCCTCGAAGATCGGGATGCAGCTCGGTCACGCCGGCCGCAAGGCCTCGACGAAGGTGATGTGGGAGGGCAGCGATCGTCCGCTCGAGACCGGCAACTGGCCGATCATGAGCGCGTCTCCGCTGCCGTACTACCCGGACAGCCAGGTCCCGCGCGAGATGGACCGCGCCGACATGGACGCGGTGAAGGCCGACTACGTGCGCGCCGCGACGTGGGCCGACGAGGCGGGCTTCGACCTGCTCGAGGTCCACATGGCGCACGGCTACCTCCTCGCGAGCTTCATCTCGCCGCTCACCAACGTCCGCTCCGACGCGTACGGCGGCTCGCGTGAGGGGCGGATGCGCTACCCGCTCGAGGTGCTCGAGGCCGTGCGCGCGGCCTGGCCGAAGCACAAGCCGCTCAGCGTGCGCATCTCCGCGACCGACTGGCTCCCGGGAGGCGTCGAGGACGAGGACGTGATCGCGCTGGCGCGCGCGTTGAAGGAGCGCGGCACCGACGTCGTCGACGTCTCGTGCGGGATGACCACGCCCGACTCGCGGCCGAAGTTCTACGGGCGCATGTACCAGGCCTACTGGTCGGACATGGTGAAGAACGAGGTGAAGATCCCGACCATCACCGTGGGCAACGTCTCGAGCGCCGATCAGATCAACACGCTCATCCTCTCGGGGCGCGCCGACCTCTGCGCGCTCGCGCGGCCGCACCTCGCCAACCCGCATTTCACGCTCGGCGCGGCGATCGAGCAGGGCTTTCGCGACGTGTTCATCCCGAGCCAGTACGGCATCGTCCGTCCGCTCCCGCCGCGCCCGGCCTGAGACCGGCGCGCGCGTCGCCGCGGCCGGTGAGGCGCGCGCGGGCGTCGGCCCGTCAGCGCTGGGAGCGGAGCTTGTCGTAGTCCGCGGCGGCGGCCTCGACCACGGCGAGGTCGCGGGTCGCCTTCTCGGCGTCGGCGACCAGCTCGGCCGTGAAGATCGTGAGGCCCCAGATGCCGTTGTCACGCCTGCGGAACGGCCAGCGCGTGCCCTGGACGGTGATCACGCTGGCCCGCTCGCCCTCGACGTCGACGCGCGCGACGCCGGACATGTCCTTGCGCAGGCGTCGAGACCACCGGCGCGTCCGGTAGAGGTGCGCGAAGACGTCGCTCCCGTCGGGGGCGTCGGCGAACGGGGCGTAGGCGAGGGCGAGCTCGCTCCGCTGCGGCTCGGGGTAGCTCGCGTTCACCCGGTCGCGCGCCTTCCGCCGGACGTCGCGGAGCGTGTAGCAAGCCCACTGGGCCTCCGTCTCGAGGTAGGCGAAGAAGCCGGCCGGATCGTCGCTGCCGACGCTGCGCGCGACGCGCATGTACGCGCCCTCCGGGGTGCGATCGGGGGGATACGGCCGGAACAGCAGCGCGAAGGCCGCGCCGGGGACGAGCAGCGCGCCCGCCGCCACGGCGATCATCTTTCGGCGCGACACGGTCATACGAGGCGTCCGGGGTTCTTACGCGATCCGGCGGCGCGCTGCTCGAGCTCCGGGGACCGGCGCGCGCGCGGCCTCCGCTCCGCGCGAGGATTGGCCGACGACGCCCGTGCGGCAACGCACCACGGCGCTCGGGCGGCCGTAAGGAACGGATCGTGTTTGCGAGCTGCGGTTGGATGATTGGAGTTCAAAGGAACTGCGGCGAGCGAGCCAGATCGGTCTTGTCGCTGAAAGTCTACGCGTCTATTCGGGGCGGATGACGGCGGGCGGACGTAGCGGCTCGGAGCGCGGACTCGTAGCACGGGTGCTCGCCGCTCGCCGAGCCACGATGCGGCTCGCGCAGCCGCTCGAGATCGAGGACTGGGTCGTGCAGTCGATGCCCGACGCGAGCCCCGTGAAGTGGCACCTCGCGCACACGACGTGGTTCTTCGAGCGCTTCGTGCTCCGCCCGCTCGGCGTTCCCCCGGTCTCGGAGGCCTACGACTACCTCTTCAATTCGTACTACGAGAGCGTGGGATCGCGTCACCCCCGCGACCGGCGCGGGATGCTCACCCGCCCGACCGCGGCCGAGGTCGTCGCCTACCGCAGCGCGGTGGACGCTCGGCTCGCCGACCTCGAGGGCTCGCCGCGGCTCGCCGAGATCGCCGACGCGCTCGAGCTCGGGAAGAACCACGAGGAGCAGCACCAGGAGCTCCTCCTCACGGACGTGAAGCACCTCTTCGGCGCGAACCCCCTGGCGCCGGCGTACCGCGCCGGCCCGGCGCCGGCGGAGAGCGGCGGCGCCGGCGCGCTCGCGTGGCGTCGCTTCGGCGGCGGGCTCGCGTCGATCGGGCACGGCGCGTCCTCGTTCGCGTTCGACAACGAGCGCCCGCGGCACGAGGTCTTCGTCGCGCCGTTCGAGCTCGCCTCGAGGCTCGTGACGTGCGGCGAGTACCTCGCGTTCATCGAGGACGGAGGCTACGCGCGGCCCGAGCTGTGGCTCTCCGACGGCTGGGCGTGGGTCAACGCGGAGAGCCGCCGCGCGCCGGCGTACTGGGATCTCGACGCGCGGACCGTCTTCACCCTCGGCGGCAGGCGCGACCTCGTGACGAGCGAGCCCGTGTGCCACGTCACGCTCTACGAAGCCGACGCCTACGCGCGCTGGGCGGGGGCAAGGCTGCCTCGTGAGGCAGAATGGGAGGTCGCCGCGCAGCGCGGCGGCGCGGAGCGGAGCCCGGCCGCGGGGCCCGCCGCTCGCGACGCGATCGACGGCGCCTTCATGGAGGACGACGCGCTCCACCCGCGCGCCGCGCGGCCCGGCGCGGGCGTGGCGCAGCTCTTCGGCGACGCGTGGGAGTGGACCGGCAGCGCCTACGCGCCGTACCCGGGCTTCACGCCGCTCCCGGGCGCGTTCGGCGAGTACAACGGCAAGTTCATGGTCAGCCAGATGGTCCTCCGCGGCGGGTCGTGCGCCACGCCGCGGGACCACGTGCGTGCGACTTATCGCAACTTCTTCCCGCCGAGCGCGGCGTGGCAGTTCACCGGCATTCGCCTTGCGAAGGACATCGTATGACTCCGCTCGACGGCTCCAACGAAAACGGCCCCGCGCGCGCTCCGCTCGAGCCCTCCGCCGCCTTCCGGGCCGACGCCCTCTCCGGGCTCCGCGCGACGCCGAAGCGGCTCTCGCCGAAGTACTTCTACGACACCGAAGGCTCCCGCCTCTTCGACGCGATCTGCGAGCTGCCCGAGTACTACGTCACGCGCACCGAGCGCTCGATCCTCGAGGCCGAGGCCGGCGCGATCGCGTCGCGCCTCGCGGCCGGCGGGCCGTGCCGCGTCGTCGAGCCCGGGGCGGGCAGCGGGACCAAGACCCGCCTGCTCCTCCGCGCGCTGGGCCCCGAGCGATGCGTCGGGTACGTGCCCGTCGACATCGCCGGCGAGCACCTCGAGCAGGCCGCGGCGCAGCTCCGCGTCGAGCTGCCGTGGCTGCGGGTGACGCCCTTCGCGGGGGACTTCAGCGTGGAGCTGCCGCTCCCCGACGCCGAGCCGCGCGCGCGCACCGTCGTCTACTTCCCCGGCTCGACCATCGGCAACTTCGATCCCGCCGAGGCGGAGGGCTTGCTCGCGCGCTTCCGCCGCGCCGCCGGCCCGGGCGGGCTCGTGCTCCTCGGGGTCGACCTGAAGAAGGACCCCGCGAAGCTCCACGCCGCGTACAACGACGCGCGCGGCGTCACGGCGACGTTCAACAAGAACGTCCTCCGCCGGATGAACGACGAGCTCGGCGCCGACTTCGATCTCGACGCCTTCCATCACTACGCGTTCTACGCGCCGGCCCCCGGGCGCATCGAGATGCACCTCGTCAGCGCACGCCGCCAGGAGGTGCGCCTCGGGGGAGAGGTCTTCACGTTCGAGGACGGCGAGTCGATCTGCACCGAGCGCTCGTACAAGTACGATCTGGCGTCGGCCGAGCGGCTCGCGCGCTCCGCGGGGCTCGTGCTCACCGACTCGTGGCTCGACGGCGCGCGGCGGTTCGCCGTCCTGCTCCTCCGCGCGCCGGCCTGAGCGGGGCCCTCGGCGAGCGCGGCCGGGGCTCGGGCCGCGGCCGCGCTCGACGGCGCCGCTCGATCGCGCGGTATCATCGCGCCATGGCGCGTCGCGGCGTGGACGAGTCGACCGGCGCGCGGGCCGCCGCCGCGCGCGCGCCGGACGGGACGGAGGGCGCCGCGTGACGATCACGACGCGGTTCGCGCCGTCGCCGACCGGCGATCTCCACCTCGGCGGAGCGTGGACCGCGCTCGCGTCGTGGGCGCTGGCGCGGAGCGCGGGCGGCCGGACGGTCCTGCGCGTCGAGGACGTGGACACGCCGCGCGTGGTCGCCGGATCGGCCGAGCGGATCGTCGCGGACCTCGCCTGGCTCGGCCTCGACTGGGACGAGGGGCCGATCGCGCAGTCGTCGCGGACGGCCGCCTACGAGGCGGCGCTCGCGCGCCTCGACGCCGCGGGGCTCACGTACCCGTGCGACTGCTCGCGGGCGGAGATCGCGCGCGCGGCGAGCGCGCCGCACGCCGGCGAGGAGAGCGGCGAGACGATCTACCCCGGCACCTGCCGGGACGCGCGGCGCGATCGCGACTTCAAACGTCTGCCGGCCACGCGCCTGCGCGTGCCAAAGGACGCGCGCGTCGCGTTCGAGGACGGCGTGCGCGGCGCGATCGAGGAGGACGTGGCGCGCGTCGTGGGCGACTTCGTCCTCCGCCGCGGGGACGGCGTCTTCGCTTACCAGCTCGTCGTCGCGATCGACGACGCCGAGATGGGCGTGAGCCACGTCGTCCGCGCGGACGATCTGCTCGGCTCCACGGCGCGGCAGCTCTTGCTCATGCGCCTGCTCGGCTACCCGTCGGCGCCGGCGTACGCGCACGTGCCGCTCGTCGTCGCGCCGGACGGCGCGCGGCTCGCCAAGCGGACGCCGGGCGCGACGACGCGCGAGCTCGCCGCGGCGGGCGTCGCGCCGGAGGCGATCGTCGGCGCGCTCGCGCGCGGGCTCGGTCTCGTGGCGGAGGGCTCGGGGCCGCTCACGGCGCGCGAGGTCGCGGCGCGGCTCCGTCCTCCGAGCGCGTGGAGGAGGACGCCGTGGGCGATGCCGCGCGCGTGGGCGGGGGCCTGACCGCGAGGCGGGAGGTCGCGGCGCGCGATCAGTGCCGGAGCGCGAAATAGACGCCGACCGCGATGCTCGCGAGCCCGACCAGCACCCAGACGGCGATCCACGCGCGCGTGCTCGAGGCGGGCTCGGCCGGCGGCGGCCGCGACGGCAGGCCGGCGGGCTTGCTCGAAGGCGGCGGCCGCGAGGGCTTCGCGCTGAGGCGCGGCGGCGGCGTGGACGCGACCAGCGGGCGGTCGTTGATGAGCGTCGGGCCGGTCACGTCGACCGGTCCGTCGCCGACGACGGCGGCCGGCATCGTCGCCGCGAACGCGTCGGTCCCGGGCGGCGACGCCGAGAACGACTCCGGCTTCAGCGAGGCGACGTCGTCCGGGGCGGCGCGCGCGTGCTTGATCGCGGCGGCGAACGCGCTCGCCGACGGATAGCGCTCGTCGCGTTCGCGCGCGAGGGCGGCGAGGACGACGGCCTCGAGCGCCGGCGTCACGCGTCCGGCCGCCGCCGGCCGCTTGCTCGGCGGCTCGAGGTCGCTCGTGAGGTGCGCGGTGAGGACGCTGAGCGGCGTCGCGCCGGTGAACGGCGGCGCGCCCGTCAGCATCTCGTAGAGGATCACGCCGGCGGCGTAGACGTCGCAGCGCGCGTCGAGCTCGTCGCCGCGCGCTTGCTCGGGCGACATGTACTCGGGCGTCCCGAACACCATGTTGTGCGTCGTGAGGTTCGTCGTCCCGAGGCCGGACCCGGTGATGATCTTCGACATGCCGAAGTCGACGACGACGGCCTTCGTGCCGTGCTCGAGGAGGACGTTCGCCGGCTTGAGGTCGCGGTGGATCACGCCCTGCCCGTGCGCCGACTCGAGCGCCTCGAGCACCTGGAGCATGACGTCGAGCGCGCGCTCGACGTCGATCGGGCCCTCCTCGAGGACGGCGGCGAGCGACTCCCCGATGATCTTCGGCAGCGCGATGTAGAGCAGGCTCGTGCCGGGCTCTTCTCCCGGCACCTCTCCGAAGTCGAGGATCGGGCAGACGTGCTCGCCCTCGAGGCGCCGGAGGATCGCCGCCTCGCGCTGGAAGCGCCCGCGGATCTGCTTGTCGCCGGCGAGCGCGTCGTGCATCACCTTGAGCGCGACCGGCGTCTTGTCGCTCGTCCGGATCGCGTCGTGCACGACCCCGGTGCCGCCCTCGCCGAGGACGCCGAGGACCTCGTACTTGTCGGCGACGATCCGCTTCACGGGCGCGTCCACGGGCTCATCTTATCGCGGGCGACGCGGAGGGCGCTCGCTCTTCTTCCGCGCGAGCGCGGCGCGGCCGTCGTTCGTCCGTCGCGCTCCCGCGCGAGCGCCGGGGCCTCATCGCGCGCCGCAGGCGGCGCGGATCTTCGGCGAGACGGAGCGGGCGTCGAGCCGGACCTCGCCGCCGGCGTTCGTCCGCCACGCCGAGCAAGCCCCGGCCGCGAGGCCGCCGGCCTCGAGGGCGACGTACGCCTCGAGCAGCGCGCGGTGGATGGCGGCGAGCTGCGGGCGCGTGAGCTCGCCCGACCCGAGCAGGCGGTTGCCCTTGGCGACCGCGTCGACGTAGCGCCCGGCGCGGACGTCGGCGAGGAGCGGCGGGATGTCGGCCTCGGCCCGGCGCTGCGCCTCGTAGGCCTGGCCGCCGCCCTCGGTCCGGGTGCGCTCGGCCGCGGCGCGGGCGGCCTTCTTGCCCTCCTCGGTCAGCGAGAGATCGATCAGCGGAACGAGGACGACGTCGCCACGGAGGAGCTTCTGCTTGCCGTCGCGCCCGTTGTAGACGTCGAGCTCCCACGCCTTGTTGGCATCGCCGAGGTACCGCTGCGCGAGCACCGGCATGGTCTCGTGGTCCGCGGCGATGTGCGCCACCACGGCCGGGATCTCGACCTCTTGGTTCACCACCGGCGGCACCCACGCGACCGCGCCGTTCGCGCGCGCGAGCGTGTCGGCGCGCCGCGGGTCGCCGAGGAACTCGCGGGCGAGCCCGAACCACGTCTCGCCCTCCTTCACGCGGTAGTGCGCGGGCGCCGGGATCTCGAGCGGCTGCCCCGTGACGATGGCGCTCCCTCCGTGCGCGTCGAGCGCGTTCGCGCCGGCGATCGCCGCCTCGAAGCGGGGCGAGCCGTAGAAGCGGATCGCGATCTGGGCGAGCGTCTCGCCCTGCGAGACGACGTGGCCGAACGCGTCCGCGTCGGACGGCGCGAGGAGCAGCGCCGCCGACAGCCCGCCCAGGACCAACGATCGTAGCTTCATGGTGCGTCCTTTCCGGCGTCTTCCGGCGAGACGTTCATCGTGACGTCGAGCGTCACGATCTCGCCCGCGACGATGTCGACCTCCCGCTCGACCGACGAGGGAGCGTCGGGGTGCGAGAGCGTGACGAAGTGTCTGCCCGCCCCGAGCGGGATCGGGCGGGCGAAGGGCGTCGTCTCGACGAGCTGCCCGTCGACGCGGACGTGCGCCCACGGCGTCGCCACGACGCGCAGCCCGCCGGCGTGCTCCGGCGCGAGCTCGAGCGCGCGCGCGCCGGCGGAGCGGGCGTCGCGCGCCCGGGCGCCGCGGCTCTCGTTCGCGACGGCGCCCGCGGTGAAGAGCGCCGTCACGACGGCGAAGCCGAGCAGCGCGCGGCCGAGCCCGATCGATCGCCGGGACGTGATGCGCGGGCTGCTCGTCGGGCGCGCCGGCGGGCGCCCGATGGGGCGCGACGCGGGGTCGCTCCGCGCGTCCTTCGCCTGGTCCTTCGATCCGAAGCCGTGATCGACGAGCGCCTGGCGGAGGAGCGCCGCCGGATCTTCGCGCGTCTCCGCCCTCAGCGCGGCCTCGAGTCGCTCCTTGACGACGCCGGCGGACGGGTAGCGATCGTTCGGGGACTTCTCGAGCAGGCGCATCACGATCCGCTCGACCGCGCGCGGGCAGTGAGGCGCGCGCTCGCGGAGCGGCGCAGGAGCGTCGCGCCGGATCCGCTGCGCGGCGCTCCGCTTGGAGTCGTCGGCGCCGGGCGCCTCGAACGGTCGAGAGCCGCTCAGCATCTGGTAGAGGACGACGCCGAGCGAGAAGAGATCGCTCCGGCCGTCGACGAAGTCGCCGAGGATCTGCTCGGGGGACATGTACGCGGGCGTCCCGAAGGCGTCCTTGATCTGCTCCGGCGCCATGCGTCCCGAGGCGGTGATCCCCTCGGTGCCGAGCGTGTCGCTCATGCTCGCGGTGCGCGGCCGCTGCGCGATGCCGAAGTCGATCACCTTCACGTGGCCGGTCCGCGACAGGAGCACGTTGCTCGGCTTGACGTCGCGGTGGACGACCCCGCGCTCGTGGATGTGCTCGAGCGCGGAGCAGACGCCGCACGCGACCGCGAGCGCCGCCGGGACGCCGAGCTTCGGGCGCGAGGCCTTGTCGCGCCCGCGCCGCGCCGCGGCGTCCGCGGTCGCGGCGGCGAGCACGTCCTCCAGCGAGGGGCCGTCGACCCACTCGAGCACTACGTACGGCCGTCCGGAGGCCGTGCGGCTCGCCTCGAGGAGCAGGACGACGTTCGGGTGCGCGAGGTCGGCGAGGATCTTCGCCTCGCGGTCGAGCTGATCGCCGAAGGACGAGGTCGGCGCGATCTGCGTGTTCAGCGTCTTCAGCGCGACGACGCGCCCGAGCGGCTCCTGGACCGCCTTGAAGATCGTCGAGAGGGCGCCCGCGCCGATCGTGCCGGCGACGCGGTAGCCGCCGAAGCGGACCTCGCTCATGACCGGACGGCCCTCCGGGCTTTGTCTCGCTCGACGCCCACCACGCGGCTACTTCGCGAAGAGCGAGACCCCCGTCATGGCCGCGGGGATCGGCAGGCCCATCAGCTCGAGCATCGTCGGGGCGACGTCGCAGATCCTGCCCTGGGCGCGGATCTTCGCGCCGCGGTTCGCGTCGTCGACGTAGATGAGCGGCACCGGGAAGAGCGTGTGCGCCGTGTGCGGCCTGCCCGTCTCCGGATCGATCATCAGCTCGCAGTTGCCGTGGTCGGCCGTGATGAAGAGCGCGCCGCCCTTCGCCCGGACGGCGTCGGCGATGCGGCCGATGCCGGCGTCGACGACCTCGACGGCCGTCACGGCCGCGTCGAGGACGCCGGTGTGTCCCACCATGTCGGGGTTCGCGAAGTTCACGACGATGAAGTCGAACGTCCCCGACTCCACGGCGGCGACGACGGCGTCCGCGACGCCGGCCGCGGCCATCTCCGGCTTCTGATCGTACGTCGCCACGTCCTTCGGCGACGGGATCATCCGGCGCTCCTCGCCCTCGAAGGCCTCCTCGCGTCCGCCGTTGAAGAAGTAGGTCACGTGCGCGTACTTCTCGGTCTCGGCGCAGCGGAACTGCTTGAGCCCGGCGCGCGCGATCACCTCCGGGAAGATGTCCGGGTAGGTCTCCTTGGGGAAGGCGATCGGGAGCGCGAGCTTCGAGTCGTACGTCGTCATGCAGGCGTAGGCGGCGAAGGGCGGCTTCGCCTCGCGCGTGAACTCGGTGAAGCCCTCGGTGGCGAGCGCGCGCGTGAGCTCGCGGGCGCGGTCGGGCCGGAAGTTGAAGTGGAGGGCGGAGTCCTTGCTCGAGTCGACGCCGGCGTAGTCGCCGACCACGAACGGCTCGACGAACTCGTCGCTCTTGCCCGCGGAGATGCTCTCCTTCACGCCGGAGACGGCGTCGGGGCGGCGCGGCGCGTCCGCGTTCACGATCGCCCGGTAGGCCTTCTCCACGCGCTCCCATCGGTTGTCGCGATCCATCGCCCAGTAGCGTCCGCTGACCGTGCCGATCACGCCCTTCCCCGCGAGCTTCTCCTCGAGGCGCGCGAGGTAGCCCGGAGCCGTGCCCGGCATCACGTCGCGTCCGTCGAGGAACGCGTGGACGACGACCGGGACGCCCGCCGCGTGGGCCGTGTCGACGAGCGCGAAGAGCTGGTCGATGTGACTGTGGACCCCGCCGTCGGACACGAGGCCGAGGAGGTGGAGCCTGCCGCCGGCGGCCTTCGCGTGCCGGAGCACGTCCTGGATGACCGGGTTCTTCCCGAGCGAGCCGTCCGCGACGGCGGCGTCGATGCGCATGATGTCCATCAGCGCGATGCGCCCCGCGCCGAAGTTGAGGTGGCCGACCTCGCTGTTGCCCATCTGTCCGGGCGGAAGGCCGACGTCGGGTCCGCTCGTCCCGATCAGACCGTGCGGGTAGCGCGCCTGGAGCGCGTCGAGCGCCGGCGTCTTCGCGAGGCGGACGGCGTTGGCGTCGACCTCCGAGCGCTCGCCGAAGCCGTCGAGGATCATCAACACCACGGGGCGGGGACGTTCGCGGGTTGCCATGGGGGCGAAGACGATAGCGCATCGGCGTCCGTCGCTGCGACACGGGATGAGCCGTGGCCACCGCGCCGCTGCGGCTTGAGGCGCGCGCGGCGATCGCCTACGAGTCGGTCGTGCCCTGGATCCGAGCCGTCCTGCGTGGCCAGAAGGTCCTCGCCCGCGTGAAGCCCGACGGCTCGTTCGACGCCGACGGGGGACGCGTCGAGATCCGCTACAAGGCGAGCGATCCGCGCGCGTACCGCGCCGGCGAGCGGAACCTCGAGCGCATCCCGGGCGAGGCGCTCCTCCCCGACGACGCGGTCGTCGCCGGCGCGGAGGTCGCGAAGGCGCCGGCCAGGAAGGAGAAGGAAGAGCGCAGCAACGCGCGCAAGGCGGACGCCGCGACCAAGGCGCTGGCGCCCGGCGCCGTGCCGAAGGACGCGTGGACGGTCTACGCGGACGGCGCGTGCTCGGGCAACCCTGGACCCGCCGGCCTCGGGATCGTCCTCGTCGCGCCCGACGGCGAGACGCGGCTCGAGGGCTACGAGTACCTCGGCACCGCCACGAACAACATCGCCGAGCTCACGGCGATCCTCCGCGCGGCCGAGATCGTCCCGCGCGGCGCGCCGTTCGTCGTGCACACGGACAGCCAGTACTCGATCGGCGTCTTGACGAAGGGCTGGAAGGCGAAGGCCAACCAGGAGCTGATCGCGAACGTGAAGAGCGCGCTGGCCAGCCGCAGCGGCTGGCGGCTGGTCTACGTGCCCGGCCACGCCGGCGTGCCGTTGAACGAGCGCGCCGACGAGCTCGCGCGGGAGGCGGTCTCGCGGCGGGCCTCTCGCCTGCCCACGGTCTCCGCCGCCGACTGAGGCCGGCGGAGCCGGCGGAGATCGCGGGCTCCCGAGCGCCGGCGCGCGGCGGGGAAGCGTCCGGGCGCCTGGAAAAATCGGCCTGATCGTGACTATGCTGACGGCCCCGATGGCTGCGCGCGTACATCCTTCGTCCGTCGTCTCCGACAAGGCCGAGCTCGGTGACGGCACCCAGGTCTGGCTCTTCTGCCAGATCCGAGAGAACGTCCGCATCGGCAAGGGCTGCGTCCTCGGCAAGGGCATCTACGTCGACAGCGACGTCACCATCGGGGACAACGTCAAGATCCAGAACAACGCCTCGGTGTACTCGGGCGTGACGATCGAAGACGGCGTCTTCGTCGGGCCTCACGTCTGCTTCACCAACGACAAGATCCCGCGGGCGGTGAACCCGGACATGTCGCTGAAGGGCGCCGACGACTGGGCGATCACGCCGACGCTCGTCAAGGCGGGCGCGGCGCTCGGCGCGAACTCGACGATCGTGTGCGGCGTGACGATCGGCCGGTGGGCGATGGTCGCCTCCGGCTCGGTCGTCACGAAGGACGTCCCCGACCACGCGCTCGTGATGGGCAACCCCGCGCGCGTCCGCGCGTGGGTGTGCTCGTGCGGCAAGCGCGTTCGCCTCGACGAGGGCGAGCGGCGCGGCGCTTGCGCGTGCGGCCGCACGCTGATCAAGGAGCCGTCGGCGGACGGCGAGGGCGACGTCGTTCGCGTCGCCTGAGGGAGAAAGGAGGGTCAGACCATGGCGAGCATCTTCCGCAAGGGCCTCTTCGACGGTCACGTCGCCATCGTGACCGGCGGCGGCAGCGGCATCGGCCTCGCCACCGCGCGCTCGCTCGGCGAGCTCGGCGCGAAGGTGGCGATCTGCGGGCGGAGCGCCGACAAGCTCGCGGCCGCGGAGGCCGCCCTCCGCGACCGCGTGCCGGGCGTCGAGCTGTTCTCGGCGCCGTGCGACATCCGCGAGCACGAGCAGATCGGGGCGTTCGTCGACGCGGTCGGCGAGAAGCTGGGGCGCGCGACGATCCTCGTGAACAACGCGGGCGGTCAGTTCCCGACCGCCGCCGAGACGCTCTCGCCGCGCGGGTGGGAGGCGGTCGTCCGCAACAACCTCAACGGCACGTTCTTCATGACGCAGGCGGTGGCGATCAAGCACATGATCCCGTCGCGTCGCGGGCGCGTCGTCAACGTCATCGCGAACATCGCCCGCGGCTTCCCGGGGATGGTCCACACGGGCGCGGCGCGCGCGGGCGTCGAGAACATGACGCGCACGCTCGCCGTCGAGTGGGCGCAGCACAACATCCAGCTCAACGCGGTCGCGCCGGGCGTCATCCGCACGACCGGCACCGATCAGTACCCGCCGGAGCTCGTCGAGGCGAGCCGCAAGAAGACGCCGATGAAGCGCCTCGGCACCGCGGGCGAGGTCGCCGAGCTCATCGTGTACCTCGCGTCGGACGCCGCGTTCTTCGTCACCGGCGAGTGCTGGTACATCGACGGCGGCGCGCACCTCTGGGGCGACAACTGGGTCATCCCCGACGACGAGCCGCCGCCGCCGCCGGCGATCGTCGCGGAGCTCGGGAAGTAGACGGGGCAGGGGACGTGCCGCCCGAGGCCGAGAACGACGAGCGACGGCTCGGGGGGGATCCGGCCGGCGACCCCGCGCGGGACGGGGGCCCGAGCTCGGGCGGAAGAGAGGCCCCCGGCGCGGCGGAGGCTCCGGCCTTCGGCGCCGTCGCGTCGTCGCCGGCGTACGGCGCGTCGGCGGCGTCGGGTGGGGAGGCCTGCGCGTCGCCGGCGTACGGCGAGGAGACGGGCGCGTCGGCGGCGTACGGCGCGTCGGCGGCGTCGGGTGGGGAGGCCGTCGCCTCGGCGGCCGTCGTTCGGGACGTCTCGCCGCCCGCGCCGGAGATCGTCGAGGAGAAGCCGAAGTTCATCGTCACGTTCCGGCAGTGGATCCACGACTACTTCCTCGGCGACGATCCCTCGTTCGGGCTCGCGCTCGTGCCCTACTGCTTTTTGTCGATGCTCCTCTTCACGCGGCACCCGACGCGGACCAACTTCATCTTCGACGAGCAAGAGGCCCTCCTCGCGAACCCCTTCGTGCGGAGCATCGCGGACCCCGAGCCCAAGTTCCGCTGGGTCGACGCGTTCTACCGCGACTTCTGGGGCCTCGGCCCCGAGCGCAGCATCGGCTCGTACCGCCCGATCCCGAACCTCGTGTGGCGCGCGCTCTGGGGGCTCGGCGCGCGGGATCAGACGCCGTTCCTCCACCACTGGGTGAACGTCCTCTTGCACGGCGTCAACGGCGCGCTCGTGTGCGTGCTCGCCTTCGCGTTGACGAAGCGGCGCGGCGTGGCGTGGATCGCCGGCGCGGCGTTCACCGCGAGCGCGCTCCTCACCGAGGCCGTGAGCGGCGTCGTCGGCATCGCCGACGTGCTGGGCGCGACCGGGACGCTCCTCGCGCTCCTCGCGCTCACCTGGAAGCTCCCCTGGATGGCGCTCGGGGCGTTCTTCGGCTCGCTCTTCGGCCTGTACTCGAAGGAGAGCGCCCTCTGCTGCGTCCCGCTCCTCCCGCTCGGCGCGCTCCTGCTCGCGCCGAACACGCACCCCGACAAGCCGCGCCGATGGCTCCGCGCCGTCGTCGCGTTCGTCGCCGCGGGCGCCGCGTTCGTGCTCTACGTCGAGGCGCGGCGGAGGATGTTCCCGGCGCCGATCCCGCAGGAGCTCTCCGTCGAGGCGAACGCCCACAAGGGCCTCGGCGGCCGCGCCTTCGCCGCCGTGCTGCGCTGGTACGCGCAGCCGACGCTGCCGAGGGATCCGCTGAACAACCCGCTCGTGCACGCCGACGGGCTTCACCGTGTCGGCGGCGCGCTGCGCGTCTGGTGGCGCGGGCTCACGCAGGTCGTCTTCCCGTACACGCTGTCTGGCGACTACTCGGCGCCGCAGGAGCCCATCCCCGAGACGATGGCCTCGCCGGAGATCGTCCTCGGCGGCCTCGCGATGGTCCTGCCGTTCCCGTTCGCGACCTGGATCGGGATCCGCTCGTGGCGACGCCAGCGCGCGCGGCGAGACGCCGATCGCGAGCGCGAGGCCGCGGCGCGCGCGCGGGTCGCCGCCGTGGGAGGCTCCCCCGCGGAGGCC
>JAHBWF010000289.1 GCA_019637105.1 Labilithrix sp. | reverse complement strand
CGACCCGCCGAGCGGCGACCCGCCGAGCGGCGACCCGCCGAGCGGCGACCCGCCGAGCGGCGATCCGCCGCTGCCGCTGAAGCCGACGCCCGTGGCGCGCACCGCGGAGTGGGCGCGGAATCGGCGGCGGACGGCGCTCATCGTCCTCGCGCCGATCGCGGCGGTCGCGACGCTGATGCTCGGGCTGCGCGTCGGCGCGGGGAACGCCGTGCGCGCGGCGAGCGTCTACGCGGCGCCGCCGGGCGCCCCCCCGAGCGCGGGCGCTCCCGTCCCGTTCGCGTGGCAGGTGCTCACGTACCTCGAGGACCGCGGCACGCGCGAGACGCTCGGCGTGGACGGCCTCACGGTCGTCGCGCGGAGCAAGGGACACGAATCGCGCTGGACGGGCGCGAGCAACGTCGACGGCGTCGCGGAGGCGACGTTCGCGATCCCCGGCCTCGCCCCGAACGATCCCGTCGAGATCGAGGTCCGCGCCGCGGGGGAAGCCGAGCCGCTCGCGCGCGGCTTCGTCGACTGGCAGAGCCCCACGTGGGCGCGCGAGCCCGGCGAGCCCGGAGACCGCGCCGCCGTGCGCCCGTCGAGGCGACAGGGCGCGATCGCGCTCGACGTGCTCGTCGAGGGCGAGCGCCTCGTCGTCGGCGCGCGCACGCCGCTCTGGACGCGCGTCTCCGCGCCCGGCGGCGCGGACTCCGCGCGCGTCACCTTGGAGGTCACGCCCGAGGCCGGGCTCCGCGTCGACGACGACGCCGCGAAGGTCGGCTGCGACGGCTGGGCGGAGATCGCCGCGGTCGCCGAGGGCCACGTCGCCGGCGCCCAGATCGAAGCCGAGGATCCCGAAGGCCGCCGGGGCGTGTGGTTCGGCGCGCTGCCGGTGGCGCCGGGCGCGTTCTTCGTCGGCGCGCCGCGCTTCGTCCCGGCGGCGACGCCGCACACCGTCGTCCTCGTCGCGCCGAACCCACGCACCGTCGTCTACGCCGAGGTCGACGACGAGCGCGGCCGCGTCTTCGCCGCCGCCTTGCCGCTCGCCGTCGAGCCCGGCGATCCGATCCCGCGCGCGCGCTTCGAGGTGCCGGCGCTCGCGCCCGGACTCCACTGGATCGTCGTCTCGGGCGAGCCGCGCGGCGCCGAGCGCCTCGCGGGCGCGGCGATCGCGAAGCCGTTCCTCGTCGGCGGCGCCCCGGGCGTCCGTCCGGACGAGGCGTGCAGCGTCGGGCCGTGGCTCGCCAGGCGGCCGGCCGCGGGCTTCCCGCGCTGGCTCGCGCTCGACGGCATGGAGACGCGCGGCGCCGCGAACCGCGCCAGCCATCGGCTCGGCCTGTTCATCGGCCTCGTCTCGCTGCTCGCCGCCGCCGCGCTCGAGGCGTTGCTCCTCACGGCGGCCTCGCGCGAAGCCCGCGCGATCATGCTCCTCGCCGATCTCGACGAGCCCGCCGACGACCGCGCGCGCGTCACCGCGAAGGCCCCGGGCGGGAGCCTCGCGATCGCGCTCCTCGTGGCGCTGCTCGGCTTCGCGCTCCTCGCCGCGCTGATGCTCGCGAAAGCTTGAGCTGACTCGCCCCTCCCGGCGCGGGACGACCGAGGCGCGAGCGCGCGCGGCGGCACGGAGCGTGCGTCGAGGAGCGGTGACCAGACGACCTTCGACGGAGGAGTGGAGAGGATGCAGGAGCCGAAGAAGAACGCGCGAATCGTGGCCGCCATCACGCTCGACGGAGCCGCGCGCGCCACGCTGGCCACCGCCGCCCGCCTCGCGGGCGACGACGGACGGATCTCTGTGCTTCACGTCGTGGGCGGAGAGCGTGAAGTGCGTGAGGAGACCGAGGAAGTCGCCGCGAGCGTGGCCGTAGCCACCGAGCGACTGCAGAGGCTCCTCCGGCTCGAGATCGGTGACGCGTCGAACCCCATGTGGGGCAGGATCGACGCACAGATCGGCGTGGGCGACCCCGGGGACCAGATCGTCCAGCTGGCGATCGACGAGGAGGCGGACTTCATCGTCGTCGGGACGCACGACGCGCGCGGGCTCGAGCGCCTCGCGTTCGGCTCGGTCTCCTCGGCGGTCATGAAGCGCGCGCCCTGCTCCGTCCTCGTCGTCCGCGACGCGGACTACGAGGGCCTCGAAAAATCGGCCGTCGTCGAGCCGCCGCTCGAGGCGGGGCAGCCCGCGATGACGACGGCGCCGTCGCCGCCGGTCCGGCGCCGCGAGCGTCGCTTCTCGACGTACAGCGCCAACGTCGTCCCGACGGGCATCCCGCGGCGCGAGGTCCGCTGAGGGCCGCGCCCAGGACGGCGGCTCCGACGGCGCGAGCTCCGCCGAGGCGGGTCGCCCAGGCCGGCGCGCCCGGCGGATCAGCCGAGCAGCGTCTTCGCGTCCGCGTCGAGCGCCTCGTCCTGCACGAGATCGACGCCGTTGCGCCAGAAGCGGCGCGCCGCGGCGGCCGGCTTCGCGTCGTCGCCGAACCGCTTCGAGCGCGTCGCCTCGCGCACGAGGAGCGCGAGCTCGAGGGCGCGTCCGAGCGTGACCGCGAGCCTCCGCGCGCCCGCCTCCACGCCCGACGGCCCGCCCGACTCGATCGTCTTCGCGAGCCACGCCCCGGCGTGCGCCGTCGCGCGGAGCGCCGCCTCGGCCGGCTCCTTCAGCGACGGATCGGCGCCCTCGACGCACGCGCGCACCTCGCGGACGAGCGGCTCCAGGCTCCCGCCCTTCGCGAGGACGCGGAGCAGATCGAGCGAGAGCACGTTGGTCGTGCCCTCCCAGATCGAGAGCACCTGCGCGTCGCGCAGCATCCGCGGCAGCCCCGTGTCCTCGATGTAGCCGGCGCCACCGAAGGCCTCGAGGCACTCGCTCGCGATCGCGACGGCTTGCTTGCCGGTCACGAGCTTCACGATCGGCGTGAGCAGGCGCAGGAGCGCCGCCTCGTGGTCGTCGAGCTCGCCGCACTCCTCCTTCCCGAGCAGCTCGACGGCGCGGAACGCCAGCAGCGTCGCGCCCTGCGACTCGGCCTCGATCGCGGCGAGCGTGTCGACGTGGAGCGGCTTGTCCGCGAGCGGGGCGCCGAACGCCACGCGGCGGCGCGCGTAGTCCTTCGCGAGCGCGAGCCCGCGGCGCATCCCGGCGGCGGCGCAGACCGCGTTCCAGGTGCGCGTGATCGTCAGCATCGGCGTGATGTTCTTGATGCCGTCCTTGAGCCCGACGACGGGGAGCGCGCGCGCGCCGTCGAGCGTCAGCTCCGCGGTCGGGACCATGCGCGTGCCGAGCTTGTCCTTCAGGCGGTTGACGCCGATGCCGTTCATCGTGCCGTCGGCGTTGCGCACCTCGACGTAGAAGAGCGCGAGCCCGCTCCCGCCCGGCGGGTTTCCCTCGGGCCGGCCGAGCGTGAGCGCCATCTGCGAGGTCGTCGCGGAGCTGAACCACTTCGTGCCGTGGAGCGTGAAGACGCCGTCCTCGCCCGGCGCCGGCCGCGCCACGGTCTCGCTGATCGCGACGTCGCTCCCGCCGGTGCGCTCGGTCATCCACTGACCGCTCGTCCACGCGCTCGCGGGATCGCGGCTGGTGAGGCGCGGCACCGCGCGCTCGATGAGCTTCTGGTTCTTGGTGACGAGGAGCGTCTTCGCCGCACCGTCGGTCATCGCGAGCGGGCACGAGTACACGTGCCACGACGGATCGACGAGGTAGAGGAGGGCGAACTGGTGGACGCGAGACAGCGCGCCGCTCCGCTTCTCGTACGCGGTCGCGACGATGCCCTTCTCGGCGGTGATCCGCTGCGCCTTCTTCCAGAGCGGCGTGAGCTCGATGCGATCGACGCGATGCCCCCACGCGTCCCACTGGTCGAGCCGCGGCTCGTCGCGGTAGGTGAGGAGCGCCTCTTGGAAGAGCTCACCCCCCGAGAGCTCTCCGAGCTCCGCCAGCTCCGGCTCGATCCGAGCGAGCGCGTCGTCGGGGAACGTGTTCCTCAGGTAGCGGCGGAGGACGTCGTCGCCGAGGTAGGTGTTTCCGAGCTCAGGGGGGGACTGGAAGAACGCCACGACGAGACCGTAGCAAAATCGGGCCGCGAGGACCTGACCGGATGCGACGGGCAATCGCTCATTGCTCGAATAAGATTGAGTTATTTCGATCTCGAATCGCGGCGCCGGAGGCGCGCGCGGACGCCGCGGGTGGCGCGCGACACGCCGGCTGCTAGAGCACGACCGGGCGGGCCACGGGGGGACATGGAAACCAGGCGGCGCGGCGAATCCCCGGCGATCCCGGCTCGCCGGCGCATTCCTGAGCCGTCCGGCGGGGCTCTGGACACTCGGAGGTCTCTGTTGACGCCCCTCCGCACGCCCGCCCCCGAGACACGCACGTCCGTCGTGCGCGAGCTTCGTCCCCTCCGCGCCGCAGGGCAGGCGGCGGCGACCGACGCGCACCTCGTCGGCGAGATCCGGAGCGGCTCGACGACGGCGGCCGGGACGTTGTTCGATCGCTACCACGGCCACGTGGAGCGCCTCGTCTGGAGCTTGCTCGGCCCCGAGCCGGAGGCCGAAGACGTCCTCCACGAGATCTTCGTCCGCGCGCTCGAGGGCATCGACAGCGTCGAGGATCCGTCACGGCTGAAGGGCTGGCTGACGGGCATCACCGTGTACACCGCACGCGAATGGATCCGCCGCCGCACCCGGCGCAAGTGGCTCCGCTTCGTGGACGAGCTGCCCGAGCCGCCGACCCCGGCGGCGAGCGAGGAGGTCAGCCAGGCGACGCGCTGCACCTTCGACGTCCTCTCGGCGATGTCCGAGAGCGACCGCATCTTCTTCAGCCTCCGCTTCATCGAGGGCATGGAGCTCTCCGAGGTCGCGCTCGCCTGCGACGTCAGCCTCTCGACCGCGAAGCGTCGCCTCAAGGACGCCGAGCGCCATTTCATCACGCGCGCGAAGCGCCACGAGGCGCTCCGCCCTTGGCTCGACGAGGGCCGGTGGGCGATCGAAGGAGGTGAGCGATGAAGCGGCTCGCCGAGCTCGGCGCCGAGGTCTCCTCTTCGCTCGAAGACGCGCGCGCCAAGACCGACGCCGCCTCGCGCGTGCGCGAGCGGCTCCTGGCGCGCCAGGTCCCGCGCCTCCGGTCGGAGTGGCGCGCGGAGGACCGCGCGCGGGAGAGCCGCCGCTTCGCCGTCGTCGCCGCGCTCACGCTGGCCGCGACGATCGCCGTCACGGCGTTCTTCGCCTGGCCGCGACGCGGGCACGACGCCCGACGCGACGAGCGCGCGACCGCGCCGCGCCTCTCCTTCGTCGTCGGCGAAGGCTCGGACGAGCAGCGCGGCGCGCCGGGCGCCTTCGTCGCGGCGCCCGAGGCGGCCGAGACGCCCTTGACCTTCTCGGACGGGAGCACGCTCCGCCTCGCCCCGGCCGCGAGGCTCCGCGTCTCCGAGCTCGAGCGCGAGGGCGCGCGCGTGCTTTTGGAGAGCGGCGCGGTGCACGTCTCGGTGGTGCACCGCGCCGACACCCGGTGGGCGATCGAGGCCGGGCCGTTCGAGGTCCGCGTCACGGGGACGCGGTTCGACGTCCTCTACGATCCGGCGTCGACCGGCCTCGTCGTTCGGATGCTCGAGGGCTCGGTCTTCGTGCGCGGCTGCGGGCTCCTCGGGGACGAGGGGCGCCGGCTCGTCGCCGGCGAGCAGCTCCAGGTGTCGTGCAAGGACAGGGAGGTCCACGTGTCGTCGACG
>JAHBWF010000288.1 GCA_019637105.1 Labilithrix sp. | reverse complement strand
GCGCCTTGCCTCCCGCGCCGGCGCGGGCGTCGAGGTCGAGGAGGAGCCGCGGGAACGCCAGCGTGGGCCGCGCGCGCGGCCAGGCTCGCGCGGCGGCGAGGTCTGTCCTAGGAGAAGGAGGCGGAGTCCCTGTGATCGGCGGTTTGGACGTCTCCATCGAAGAGCTCACGCGGCCTCCTCGGCCCACGAAGCCGGCCGTTGCGCGTCGTTTCGCGAATCTTCGATCGCCGGCGTCGTCGCGCGCCGACGGACGAAGTCCATGTAGTTCCAAGGGGATCCGGCGCCCGCCGAACCGGATTGAACCCGACCATCCCCCACGCTACCGTTTCAGTCGGCCCGGGGGGGTCGCCCGCGGTCCCCACCGTGTCCGCCGGCGGATGAGCTGTCGGCGTGAGGAGCCTCTCCGGATTTGACGATCCCCCTAGGACCGATCGTACTGGCCGTCTCGGCCGCCGCCGTCGGCTCGCTGTTCGCTTCCGCCGAAGCCGCGTTGACCACCCTCCCCGAGGCTCGTCTCCAGGCGCTCGTCGAGGCCAAGGACGAGGGCTTCGTCCGTTACGCGACGGACCGGTTGCGTCTCCTCTCGCGCTGGCTCGTGGCGCGCGTGCTCGCGATCAGCCTGGCCGCGGTCGTGCTGGCCGACGCGTTTCGCCACGCGCTGGGCCCCACGTCGGCGGCGCTCTGCGCCGTGGTCGTCTCGGTGGTCGCCTACGCGACGTTCGCCGAGGTGCTCGGCACGATCGCGCGACGGCGCCCGGAGGACGTCGGCCGCTGGGCGCTGCGCTTCCTCAAGCCGATCGAGCTGCTCCTTCTGCCCGTGGCCGAGCCGCTCGCGCTGCTCGGCCGCTTCGTCGGGACGAAGGTGCCGGAGACGGCGGACGCGCGGCTCACCGAGACCGAGGTCGAGTGGATCGTCGCGCAGGGCGAGAAGGCCGGCGCGCTGGAGAAAGAGCCGGCGACGATGATCCGCAACGTGCTCGACTTCAAGCACCTCACCGCGCGCGAGGTCATGGTCTCCCGCCGTCGCATCTCGGCCATCCAGGTGACGATGCCGCTCGACCAGGTGCTCGAGCACGTCATCAAGGACGGCCACTCGCGCTACCCCGTCTTCCGCGAGTCGCTCGACAACGTCATCGGGCTCCTCTACGTGAAGGATCTGTTCGACGTCGTCCGTCAGGGCAAGCTCGGCGCGATGACGCTCGACGAGATCGTGCGCAAGCCCGTGCTCTTCGTCACCGAGACGCAGGGCGCGCTCAGCGTGCTCCGCGAGATGCGCGGGCGGCGCCTCCACCTCGCGATCGTCACCGACGAGTTCGGCGGGACCGGCGGCCTCGTCACGCTCGAGGACATCATCGAGGAGATCGTCGGCGACATCCGCGACGAGTACGACACGGAGGAGCTCGTGCCGATCCAGAAGCTCGCCGAGGGCCGCTACGTCGCCGACGCCGCCATCCCGATCGCCGACCTCGAGGTCCACCTCGGCAAGAAGCTCCCGGAGGACGGCGACTTCGAGTCCCTCGGCGGGCTCATCGTGCACCGCGCCGGTCGGGTCCCCGAGGTCGGCGCCACCGTCACGCTCGACGGCTACAAGCTCATCGTGCGCGAGGCCGACGAGACGCGCGTGGTCAAGGTCGAGATCGTGCGCGCCGAGCCCGAGCTCGCCCCGCCGGCGGAGGCGTCGTGAGCGGCGTCCCGGCGCCTCGTGCCAGCCGTCCTGCGGTCGGTGTGCGCGTCACCGCGGCGCGGGCGCCCAGCCGCCGCCGCGCGAGCATCGGCGATGACCACGTGCTCGGCGAGGCCGAGGCCACGTCCGTCGCGGCCGTCATCGCGGCCCTCCCCGATCCGGCGTCGCTCGCTCCCGGCACGCTCCTGGTCGTCCCGGCCGAGCTCCTCGCGGCGCGCTCGGACGGCCCGCTCGCGCTCGGGCGATCGCTCGCGCGGAGCGTGCTCTCGGCGTTGGGCCGCGCCAAGACCGTCACGCGCGCCCGGCGCTGCTCGGCGCTCGTGGCGCGCGGCTACGTCGGCGTCGGCGCGGCGGAGGACGAGCGCCGCGCCGATCTCGCGTGGGGCTACGCGCCGCCGGCGGCGCCTCGCGAGGAGGCGACGCCGGGCGAGCTGCCGTAACGGCTTACTGAACCTTGTTGAGGTTCGCGACGAGCCGGTCGGCGCGCTCGAGGAGGCCGGGCTTCGGCTCGCTGATCGCCTCGCCCGCCGCCGGGGCTTCGCCGCGAACGTCGTTGAGGAGGCGCGAGAGCTGACCGACGAGCTGGCCGACCTGGCCGGCCGTCTCGCTCGGGAACGCGGCGTCGAGCGACTGCGGGACGACGTAGGCCGCGCCCGGCTTGTCGAGCGAGGTCAGCTTCGGCGCCGTGACGTTCGCCTTGCGGCGCGGGTCGGTCGCCGTGAACTCGGCCGGCATCGACGCGCTGAGCTCGATCGGCTTCTGCAGCGGCGCGAGGACGGCGAACGGGTTCTTCGCGCTGTCCTTGTCGACGAGGACGACGAACGTGACGGGCGGCGGCTTGCCGGACGCCTGCGCGGCGAGCATCTCGGTCATCGGCTTCTGCAGCTTCGACAGGAGCCCCATGAGCGCGTTCTTGCGGTCGTTCGTCGCCTGCACGCCGCTGATGAACTCGATGAGCCCGCTCGTCGTCTCCTGGGAGAAGCCGCTGAAGCGGACGCCGGCGAGCTTGGCGCCGTCGAAGTCGACGTTGATCGCGCTGAGGTCCTTGGCGAGCGAGTCGGGGAACTTCTTCTCCTTCGCGAGCACGTCGCGCCCCGCCTCGAGCTTGTCGCCGAGGTCCTTGAGCTGCCCGCGCGCCTTCTCGACGTCGCCGGCGAGGGACTTCGCGTGCGCGACCGACTGCGAGCGGCCCTTGTTCGTCTCCTGCGCGCCGCCGGCGATGTACCCCACCGCGCCGAGGACGACGCCGAAGACGATGCCCACCATGAGGCCCTGCTTGCGCGCGCCCTTGCGCGCCTCTTGGACGGTGAGCTCGTCGACCTCGATGCGCTGCGGCTGCGGGAGCGGCGCCGGAGCCTGCGTGCGGGCCGGCGCGGGCTGCGCCATCGCCGCCGCGAGCGGGTTCGACGGGTCGAGGCTCAGCGACGGGGATTTGAACGCCGGCGGAGGACCGACGGGGATCCCCGGAGGAACCGGCAGGCCCCCGGCGGGCTTCATCGCCGCCGGCGTCGGGATCGCCGCCGGAGCGTAGCTGCCCGAGCCAGCGCCCCCCGCAGGCGCCGGGATGGCCGCGGCGGGGCCGGGCATCGGGACGCCTCCGCCCACGGCAGGCGGAGGCGGCGTGGCGCCGCCCACGGCGGTCTTGCCGAGGCGGGCTTTGAGATCGATCTTCGGCTTCTTTTCGTCGGCCATCGAGCCCCCAGGGGAGGATGCGGTGCGGACACTACGCGGGGAACGGTCGCTCGCCTGGAGAGGTACGATCCCCAGGGAAACTGCGCGCCACCTTATTGTTTTCTGTCAAAGTTCGCAACATCACTGGACGACTCGAGCGCGAGGGGAAATGCGCGCGCGCGACCCATCCGTCAGCGGGCTCGAGCCGCCGCGCGGATCGCGGATCGACCTTCGTCGCCCGCGTGTTCGAACCTTCGCGCGTCCTCCGCTTGGACTGCAAAGTTCTTGCGGATGACACGCACATTATCCCACCATTCGACGCACCATGAGCACTTCGTCCAACCGTCGTCGTGAGCCGCGCTCCTCGATCCGCGGGGCGTTCGCCAACAAGTTCATCGATGGCCGGCCGTACACCGTCGAGGTGCTCGACGCTTCGGCGAGCGGCGTCGCGGTGCGCCGGATCTCCGAGCCGGAGACCGTGGATCGCGACGGCTTCGTGCTGGAGCTCTGCGTCGACGGGCAGCATCGTTGGTTCGCGTGGGCCCGCCGCGTCTGGCGGTCGGGCGAGCGCGAGGCGTATCGCATCCTCGCCGCCGACTCGCTCGACCGCGCGCGCCTCCAGAAGTTCCTGCGCACGCGCGCGGCGTGACTCCCCGACGCTGCGCTCGCGGATCCGCGACGGCGCGTCCCGAACGAAGGCCGTCGCGCGCGGAGCCGGCGCGCCGAACGTGTGCGACAATCCTCGGGCCCGCGATGCGCGTCCTGGTGATCGACAACTACGACTCGTTCACGTTCAACCTCGTCCAGTACCTGGGCGAGCTCGGCGCGGAGAGCCAGGTCGTGAAGAACGACGCCATCGACGCCGACGGCGTGGCGCGGGCGGAGGTGGACGGCGTGCTCGTCTCGCCCGGGCCGTGCACGCCGAACGAGGCGGGCGTGTCGCTCGCCGCGGTCGCGTGCGCGCGCGTGCCGGTCCTCGGGGTGTGCCTCGGGCATCAATCGATAGGCCAGGCCTTCGGCGGCAAGGTCGTCCGCGCGGGCAGGCTCATGCACGGGCGGACATCGCCGATCCTCCACGACGGGACGCGCGTGTTCGAGGGGCTCCCCTCCCCGTTCGAGGCGACGCGTTACCACTCGCTCCTCGTCGAGCGCGACTCGCTCCCGGAGTGCCTCGAGGTGACGGCGTGGACCGAGGAGGGCGAGATCATGGGCCTCGCCCACAAGGAGCTGCCGATTCAGGGCGTCCAGTTCCACCCCGAGAGCGTCCTCACGACGCACGGCAAGGACCTGATCGGCAACTGGGTCCGCGCGCTCGCGAGCGGACGCCCGTGAGCCGTCCCTCGGACAAGCCGGCGACGGCCGGAGCGAACGCCACGGCCGGAGCGAACCTCGCGACGGCCGAAGCGAACGCCACGGCCGGAGCGAACCCCGCGACGGCCGGTGGAGTCGCCGCGCACGTCACGTTCGCCGCGACCTTCGCGCGCGTGGAGCGCGGCGCGCTCGGCGCCGACGAGGTGCGCGCCGCCTTCGAGGCGATCCTCGCCGGCGCGTGGACGCCCGTTCAGATCGGCGCGTTCGCCGCGTCGCTCCGCCTTCGCGGCGAGACGGCCGAGGCGATCGTGGCCGCCGCCGAGGCGCTCCGCGCGGTCATGACCTCGGTCGACCACGGCCTCGACGAGGTCGTCGACACGTGCGGGACCGGCGGCGACGGCGCGCACACCCTCAACGTGTCGACGGGCGCGGCCGTCGTCGTGGCGGCCTGCGGGCACCACGTCGCCAAGCACGGGAATCGCTCGGTCTCGAGCCGCTGCGGGAGCGCGGACGTGATCGACGCGCTCGGGATCCCGACCGACATCGCGCCCGCGCGCCAGGGGGCGATCCTGCGCGAGGCGCGGATCGCGTTCCTGATGGCGCCGGCGCACCACCCCGCGCTCCGTCACGCGGCGGCGGCGCGGCGCGAGCTCGGCGTGCGGACGATCTTCAACGCCCTCGGCCCGCTCGTGAACCCGGCGCGAACGACACACCAGCTCGTCGGCGTCTACGACGACGCGCTCCGTCCGGTCGCGGCCGCCGCGCTCGGTCGCCTCGGCGTGCGTCGCGCCTGGGTGGTGCGCAGCGAGGACGGGCTCGACGAGGTCAGCCCGGCGGCGCCGACGCGCGTGAGCGTCCTCGACGGCGGTCGCGTCGAGGAGCGCGTCGTCCGACCCGAGGACTTCGGCGTCGCGCCGCTCCCGCTCGCCGCGCTCGCGGGCGGCGACGCGCGCGCGAACGCCGACGCGATCCGCGCGATCCTCGAGGGGAGCCCGCACCCCGCGACGGAGGCGATCGTCCTCAACGCCGCCGCCGCGCTGGTCGTCGCGCGCGCCGTGACGCCGCGCGCGGCGGCCGAGGAGGCCCGCGACGCCATTCGCTCCGGCCGCGCGCGCG
>JAHBWF010000287.1 GCA_019637105.1 Labilithrix sp. | reverse complement strand
GCGCTACGACGTCACGAGCGCCGGCTCGAGCGCGCTCGCCGCCTTCGTCGTCGGCGGGGGCCGCCGGTGACGTCAGCTCGCGCGCGCGCGCTTGCGCGGCTGCATCCGCGAGGACGGCGCGCCGCCGGCGCGGGCCTTTTTCGGGCCGGCGTCGGAGCCGACGCTCGCGCGGAGCTGCTCGAGCAGGTCGAGCGGCGAGTTGTCCACGCGCGCGGGCGGGACGACGACCTCGTGGCCGGCGACCTTGCGATCGACCGTGGCCCTGATCCGCTCCGCGCCGCGGTCGACGAGATCTGCGAGCGCGGCCTCGAACGTCGGGCGCTCGAACTTCGCGATCAGCGCCGAGCAGAGCCCGATCTCCACGCCGGAGAGCTTGGCGACCGTCGGGACGGCCTCGTCGAGCGTCGAGCGGCGGATCTCGTCCGGATAGAGCACGTAGTGCATCACGAGCCCCTTCCCCGAGAGGTGCGGCGCGAGGACGACGAGCTCGTCGCGCGTGCGACCTCCCCACTGCCCGATCGCGACGAGACCACGGAGCGCGAGGCCGTTCGCGAGCAGGTGATACGAGCGCTCGCCGCCCTTGTCCGGGCCGAGGAAGACGGAGCCCTCCACGTGCGTCGGATCGAACGTCTCGGCGGGCACGGCGGCGACGATGCGGATCCGGTCGGGCTGCGCCTGCTGCTCCAGCGCCTTGAGCTCGGCGGGCTCGAAGGTGACGTACTTCTCCGGCGTGTACTCGTAGCCCGAAATCACGTCGTCTCGCCCGAGATCGCGGCCGCTGACGGAGGAGACCGTCGGCTGTCGCACGCGCGCGCCCGTCGCGCGCTCGAGGCGGTGGAGATCGACCTTCCGCTTGGAGGTCGCGGTGTAGAGCTTCGTCGGAATGACGACGCATTCGATGGTGATCGTGACCGAGCCGATCGAGCGGGGAGCAGCCATGCCCCGATCGTAGGCCGGTGCGTGTGTGGATCGAAGAAAACGGAGGGAACGACGATGATTGCACTGTGCATCTGCGGGGAATGCTTGCTCGACGGCGCGGAGTTTTGTTCGGAGTCGTGCGCGAAGACCGTGCTTCAGGCGCAGGACCAGACGAAGGCGATCGACGCGCTCATGACGCAGCTCGCGCTCGTCGACGAGCTGACCGACGAGATCGCCCGGCTTCGACGGGAGCGCGAAATTTTCATGGACCTCGTGATGGCGAACTCGGACTACCTCGCGATCGCGATCGACGCCGGTGCAGCGCTCGCGATGAAAGACTACCGCGCGGCCTTCGCGCTCGGCGCCGTCGCGGAGGTTCGCGCGCGCATGATCGCGGCCGCTGTGGCGGGCCGCCGGGCGCTCGGCATGTCGCCGACGATCCCGGCGCCGATGAGGGCCGCGTGATGCACTTCCTCCATGTGTTGATTGTCGGGGGCGAGCGCGGCGAGGATGGTTTCCGCGCGGCCGCGGGCCTCTACCTGCGTCCCGCGACGTGGCTGGACGAACTCCACCAACTGACCGCGAGCCTTCGTCCGGGCACCCGCATCACCGTCGTTCACTGGGACTGGGACCAGGGCGGCCTCCGGCACGAATGGACGGGCGTTCTCCCCGAGGCGCCGCGCGCGCGGAAGCGCAAGGCGGCGTGATCATCCCCGGGAGCGGCAAGAAGAAGTGGACGCAGGCCTGCGCGGGCTGCGGGATGGCGATGCAGCTCACCCGCGGCCCGCACGGCGTCTCTCCCCGCGTCGTCTTCCGCGGGCCCGAGGCGTGGCATCCGGGATGTCTATCGCTCGCCGACGCGCCGCCCTCGCGCGCGCGGGAAACGATCTTCAAGGTCCGCCTCTCGGAGGCGGAGCGCGCCACCTGGGACGGGCTGCTCGCGGTGCGAGGCGACGAGACCCTGGCGGCGATGCTGCGCGCGCTCGTGACCGCCGAGCTCGCGCGCGAGAAGGCCTCGCCGCCCACGGTCGCTCCGGAGCGCTGTCGCGCCGTCGCGACGACGTACGGGAGCCTCCTCGTGGACCCCGCCGACGCCCGCCTGCCGTGCGCGTGCGGGACGCGCGAGCGCTGCTACGCGTGCGGCGTCCCCCACGTGCTCGTCCGGCTCTGCCGGAGCTGCGCCGCGCGCGGGATCACGACGCCGCGGTCGAGCGTCTAGGCCGGGACGAAGGTGCCGGTTGGATTTTCGGCCGGATGGAGGGAAGCTCATCATCATGCGGGGGTTCGTCTTCATCTTCGGCGTCGTGCTGGTCGCCGCGTGCACGTCGTCCGTCTCGGGCATCGGACCGATCCGCGTCGGGGAGGACGCCGGCGACGACGCGCCGGTCGACGCGTCGTCCGACGTGGACGACAGCGACGCGTCGGACGTCGCGGAGGCGGGCGCCGGCGACGACGCCGACGCTGGCGACGATCCGGTGTTCGGCGGGCTGCCACCGTTCGCCTACGCCGATCCCGGGATCGCCGCGAACGACGCGCACCCCGCTCACGGCGGCTCAGTTGAGGGCAAAGCCTGCATGGTGGCCGGCTGCCACCTCGGCGGCGCCAAGCCCTTCCTGTTCGCGGGGACGATCTACTCGTCCACGACTGCACCGCTTCGACGCGCGGAGATCCGCATCGTCCAAGCGGCGGGTACCGTGGTCGGGAGCGTGTACACGGACGCCAACGGCAACTTCTGGGTCGCGCTCGAGCCCGGCGCATCGATCCCGACCTACAGCCGCGTGGGCGTGCGCAGCGCGAGCGAGACGCGGCTGATGCAGGCGTGGATCCACTCGACCTACGGCGACTGCCAGCAGAGCGGCTGCCACAGCTCCAACACCCCGGGGCACGTGAAGATCGCTCCGTGAGCTATGCTGCCCGCCGTGACGCACGATCGACTCGACCTCGGCAAGGGACACGTGCTCGAGCTCGTCGGCGAGGAGCTCCGGCTCGACGGCGAGCCGACGACGGCGCGCCAGCTCACGCGCCGCTATCCCGCCGACGGCAAGGTCTGGACGTGGCTCCGCGCGCGGGGGGTCTCACGCGTCTCGACGACGAGCGGCCCGAGCGGGAGCGAGCGCCGACGCCGGGTAGGCCGATCGATCTCGCTGTCCCCCGAGGACAACGCGCGGCTCGACGCGATCGCCGCGCGGGAGAAGTCCTCAGTTTCGGCCCTGATTTCGCGCTGGATTCGGGAGGACGAAAAATAATTCTCCGAACACCTTGCGCGCGGTAATACCGCGCGCTATGTATTGGGTGTCAGCAACGCTGACGCTCCCGCCGACGAAAGGTCGGCGGCCCCCCTGAACAAGGAGTGCACGATGAACACGATCCATGTGGCGACGGGCGTGGTGACGGAGACGGCGACGGGCGTGGAGGGCGGCCTCGACGTCGGGGTGACGGTCACGCTCCCCGACGGCCGCGAGGTCGACGGCGAGGTGACGCTGGCCCCCTCGGACCACGCCAGCCGGCCGGCGTACGAGGCCTACGGCCCGAGCCCGGACTACTGGGTCTCCGGCGGCCTGCTCCGCGCGCTCTACGCGGCGCTCGACGGCGACGACCTCCGGGACGCCCTGGAGGCCATCGAGAGCGCCGCTGCGGCCGCCACGACCGTCCTGGTGGCCGCGTGAGCCTCACGCTCGCCTGACCCACGACGTCCGCGCCGAGCTCCCACGGGGGCTCGGAGCGGGCGCCGAGGGGGCGACCCGGACAAGAGAGTGGCCCGGCGGCGCGGACACGCCCCGGGCCGTGGCCAACCCTGACTGGAGGATCGACATGGGAACGAATAGCACGATGCACGACCGCGACGCCGTCATCCGTCACGCCATCGCCGCGGCCGACGCGCACGCGACGGCGGTGAGCCGCGCGATCACCGCGCTGATCTTCGCGGCGGACGCCGAGGCGCTCGCGTTCGCGGAGCGCCAGCTGCGCTCCGCGCTCGTCGCGCAGGCCGCCGGCCACGAGCCGGTGGCCGCGAACGGCTCGACGTACGCGGGCCGCAGGGCTGCAGCCGCAGCCGCGCTCGAGGCCTGGGACGGAAAGGCGGCCGCCTGATGGGCACCACGATCACCGCCGAGGCCGGGCGCGCGTACGGCCACGTTCCGGGTCATCAGTTCCTCGACGTCGAGATCACGTGCGCGCCGTGCGGCTCGCGCTGGCTCGCGACGCTCACCGTGACCGCCGGATCCGCGCAGGAGTCGCACGGCCGCAACGACACGATCTACCGCGAGGAGGAGTACGCCGCGACGAGCTCCTCCGCCGAGGACGCGATCGAGCGCGTGAAAGAAGAGGCGCTCGACGGCTCCGATGGGGACGAGGAGCAGGAGCGCTACGTGCGTACGGCGGCGGCGCGCGCGCTGCGCGAGGCGTGCGCAGCGTGCGACGAGGAGGAGGCGGCGTAGCTCACGACGTCCGCGCCGGGCCCCTACGGGGGCTCGGAGCGGGCGCCGAGGGGCGCTGAGTAGGATGAGGGAGACGATGACGATGATGATCAGCTACGTGGGCGGAGTCGAGCAGCGGCAGCGGGCAGCCAACTACTCGATCGCGCAAGAGTCCGTGCTCCGGCTCCACCCGCATGCCTCGGTAGAGAGCCACGGAGATGATGCCGTGCCCGTCAGGACCGCGATTTGGCGTGTCGACGGCCGCGTCGTGGCAACGGCTCACTACTCGGGTACTGCGCGAGATGCCGACATGTGCATGGCGCGCCTGGCGGGGCGCGCGAAGGGAGGATGACGATGGCGAGGCGCAAGTGGACCCTCCTAGGAGGGTCCAACAACAATCCGGGTACGTGGGACGTTGGCGGCGCGATCGTCACGGTACGAGAGCGAGATGACGGGATCATCCGTCGAGACGTCGCGCGCTACGCGTCGTCGGGGCCCGTCCCAGGTACGTACTATACGGCCGGCGACGTCGCGGGAGACGTCGGAGGGGCGTGGCCGCCCGATCGGACGCCCACCTACGAGACAGCGACCGCCGCGGCACGCGCGAGGAGGCTGAGAGGAGGCTGAGAGGATGAGCAACGCAGCGATCGTAGTGAGCGTGGATGTAGACGGTGTCGTGTTGGAGCGCGCGATCGACCGGACTCAGCACCACGTCTCGTGGGCGATGATGCGCCAGGCCGGCGCGCCCCTCACGCCGAGAGGATCGGTCCTCGGGGAGGACGATCCAGTCGACGTCGCGATCCACGACGTCTATGCACCGCTCCTCGCGGAGGCACGGCGTATGGCCGACGCGGCCGGGCTCCGTCGCCGAGTCGTCTGGGAGGACATCGGCGCGGAGGTGATGGACCCGGATCGAGCCCGCGAATACGACGAGAGCCGCGCCCGCCAGCGCGCGCTGAGCGCGGAGATCGATGCGCTCGCAGAGGCCCTCGGCGAGCGCGCGAAGGGAGGATGAGACGATGAGTGACCTATCCGAGACCCGGCTCCTGCCGCTTGCCCTCGCTGCGGTCGACGATCCCGCCGCGCGCCTGGTCCTCCTCGACGCGCTCGAAGAGAGCGGCTGGTCGAGCGACCGTGCGCACGGCGCAGCCGTGCACAGGCAGATGTATCAGCTGCCCAACGAGTACTACGACGCGTGGGATAGAGGTCCCGGCTGGTCGATCGTGACCGACCAGCTCGGCTGGTTTCGCGTCGGACTGACGGGGCTAAGGGAGGAGCGCACGATGCGCCGATTTGCCGAGGCGATCGTGTCGGTGCTTCGGCAGATCGGCGAGGAGCCGCGCCGAGGGGAGGAACTAAGAGGGTGAGCAAGTCGACGAATCGCTATCGCGCCTGGCGCGCGGCCGGCCTCTGCGGGCGCTGCGGTGAGCCGGTCTCGATGGGCCCGCGCGGACCGAGGTCGCGCTGCGAGCGTCACCTCA